>MKRV01000262.1 GCA_001897995.1 Alphaproteobacteria bacterium 65-37
ATTCCCATCGGGCAAATATACCGATGCGGCCATCCCATGGAGTCGTCGCGCGCACACTCGCCGATCTCGACGGCTCGGACGCCGTGGGCCGCCTCCCTATCGTCGAGGCGCTGAGCTACCGCCGCACGCAGTCGCGGCACGCGATGGAAGCGTGGACGCCGGGTCGGATGGCGCTGGGCTCTCCGCCGCTTTCACCAGGTGGTCGCGACACCGCTCGCGAGGGCGGCGTCGACACTTTTCCGGTTGCCGTCAGGGGCAGCGCATCGACCGTGAATGACGTGCACTACCGAGCCGCAGAGAGCACCATGCCATCAGCTTCCAGATCGAGCAGTTGCTCGACCGACTGACGCTTGCGAATGACGGTGAGCGCTCCGGCATCGAACATGACCTCGGGCGCGAGCGGCCGCGTGTTGTAGTTCGAGGACATGCTCGCGCCATAAGCGCCCGTGTCGCGCAGGATCGCGATGTCGCCAACCTCGGGCAGCGGGAGATCGCGGAACTCGACAAAGCCGCCATCATGCTGGGTGAAGACGTCGCCCGCCTCGCAGAGCGGCCCCGCGACGGCAATGGGAAAGGTCGGCCCGGTAACCGGCGAACCGGCTTGCGTCACGAAGCAGATTTCGTGGTGGCTGCCGTAGATGATGGGACGAGCCAGATCGTTGAAGCCCGCATCCACAAGCACGAAATGCTTGTCGGCTACCTTCTTGACGGCGCGAATTTCGGCGACGAGAAGACCGGCGTTTCCTACGAGATATCGGCCTGGTTCAAGCTCGAGACGCATCCGGCTGCCGGTGATGCGCTCGGCTTCGAGCCGAGTCGTGTTCCATGCCGCATGGTACGCGGCGATGTCGATCTCTGGTTCCCCTGACCGATAGGGCACGGAGAGCCCGCCGCCCGCCGAGATTGCCTGGAGCGGTCGATTGGCGCGCCGGACGGCATCCAGCATGCTCTCACAGACACGATGCAGATGGTCATAGTCGACACCCGAGCCGATGTGCATGTGAAGCCCGATCAAGGACAGCCCGTATTCGTCGACGAGACCGAGGCTGTCTTCGAACTCCTCATGCCAGATCCCGTGCTTGCTGGACGGCCCACCCGTATTGGTCTTTCGGTTGTGGCCATGTCCGAAACCCGGGTTGATCCTGAGCCAGACCGGATGGCCTCGTCCCGCGCGCCCGACCTGCCTCACCATATCGGGTGAGCCGCAATTGACCGGAATTCCCAGTTCGAGGACGCGTGCCAGCGTCGTCTTGTCGATGATATCGGCCGTGAACACGATCTCATGTGCGCTGGTGCCCGGCACGTAGCCCGCCCTCAGCGCGCGTTCGATCTCACCGAGAGACACGGCATCGGTCACGACGCCCATGGACCGCAGAAGGCGCAGGATATGGGTGTTGCTGTTCGCCTTCTGGGCATAGCGCACACAATCGAACATCGACACCTGCTCGACCCGCTGTCGTATCGACTCGGCTTCATAGAGCCAAAGCGGTGTCCCAAGGCTGCGAGCGGATGCGAGCGCGGCGTCGATAATGTCCTGGCGCAGGAGTTGCGATCTTGTCACGAGCGAGCTTTCCGTCTCGGTAAACGGTCGAAAGCATTTAGGCCATTCTTCGCGCGAGGAGAAGCGTAGGCCAGTTCAGGTGAGGGCAAGCCGTCGTAGCTCGACCCGCATTGATCTCGTCCTCGACGTGCCGGCTGCTGCTGCCTCTGACTAAGGCGGGCTTTCCGCCGCTTTCACCAGGTGGTCACGAAACCGCTCGCGCAGGGTGAGCTTCGACACCTTTCCCGTCGCTGTCATGGGCAGCGCCTCGACCGTCACCACGTCGTCCGGCATCCACCATTTGGCGATGCGCGGCTGCAGGTGATCGAGCACGTCCTGGCGGGTGGGGGGACATTCCTTGTCGGCGACGATGATCAGCAGGGGGCGCTCTTCCCATTTGGGATGGTAGGCGGCGATCACGGCGGCCTGGCGCACGCCGGGCACATCGCACGCCAGGTTCTCGATCTCGAGCGAGCTGATCCACTCGCCGCCCGACTTGATCACGTCCTTGGTCCGATCGGTGATGCGGAGATAGCCATGCGCATCGAGCGTCGCTACGTCGCCGGTCGGGAACCATCCCTCGTCGTCCAGCATGTCGGCGTCGGCGCCGTAGTAACGCCGCGCCACCCAGGGGCCGCGGACCCACAAGGCGCCTTGTGTTCGACCGTCGCGTGGCGCGTCGCGGCCATCCTCGCCGACGATGCGCACGTCGAGACCCCAGCGCACGCGTCCCTGCTGCGCGAGCACGTCCGCGCGGTCGGCTTCGGCCAGCGCGGCGAGGGCCGGGGTCGGTGTGGCGATGGTGCCCAGCGGACTGGTTTCGGTCATGCCCCAGAGCTGCAGCACCGTGCAGCCATGGTGCGCCAGCTCGTCGATCATCGCCCGCGGCACGGCCGAGCCGCCGACGCCGGCGCGCGCCAGCGGCGCAATCCCTTTGCCGGTCCGGTGGAGGTGCTCGAGCAGCATGGTGAAGACCGTGGGCACGCCGACCGTGAAGGTGACGCCCTCCTTTGAGATCAGCTCCTGCAGGCTTTCGCCGTCGAGCCTGGATCCCGGCAGCACCAATTTGGCGCCGGTCATGGCGGCGAGATAGGGAAAGCTCCAGGCATTGGCGTGGAACATTGGCGGAAGGGCGAGCAGAACGCTCTCCGCCGAGAGGCCGAACGATCCCGGCTGGCAGGCCGACAGCGCGTGCAGCACGGTCGAGCGATGGGAGTAAAGCACGCCCTTGGGGTTGCCGGTCGTGCCGGAGGTGTAGCAGAGCGTGGAGGCGGTGCGCTCGTCGAAGGACGGCCAGACATGGGAATCGGTTCCGTCCTTCAGGAAGGTCTCGTAGTCGACGACACCGGGGAGACCCTCGGCGGCCTCCCCGATCGTTTCCGGCCCTCCCAGCACGACGTAACGGCTCACCTTGGGCAGGTCGGGGACCAGGGGCGCGATCAGCGGCACGAAGGCCGGATCGACGAACATGATCCGGGCGCCGCCGTGATCGACGATGTATTCGATCTGCGCCGCGAACAGGCGGGGGTTCACGGTGTGCAGCACCGCGCCCATGCCCGATACGCCGAAATAGAGCTCGAAGTGCCGGTGATGGTTCATCGCCAGGGTGGCGACACGATCGCCGGGCCGCACGCCGGTCGCGTGCAGGGCAGACGCCAGGCGCCGCGAACGACCGGCGGCCTGGGCGTAGCCATAGCGGTGCTCCATGCCATCGCCCTCGCGCGAAACGATCTCGACCCTCGGATGATGACGTTCCGCGTAGTTGAGCAGGCCGCTGATGAGAAGCGGCGTGTCCTGCATCAAGCCCAGCATGGCGCGTATCTCCCTCCGGCGGTGAAGCCCTCGCATGAAAGAATGAACCTGAGTTCATTTTGAAAGAGTGAACCGTGGTTCAGTATTTGATGTCAAGGGTGCCGTCCGTGCGGTGGGATTTCCGGACGCCTCTCGGTGCGATGGCATTCGGCCTCGTCGATCGCTTCGAGGGCCTTCGGTCGATATTGCGAATGATTCGCATTCGGATTATCTTGCCGGCCCTGCGATCAGTCTGGAAAGGGCGGGTCTTTGACGCAGAGTGATCGTTGTCTCGAGCTCTATCTTGCCCACCGTGGCGCCCTGCTGACTTACGCCACGAGAATCATCAAGGACCCTGGGCGCGCGGAAGATCTCGTGCAGGAGGCTTTTCTCAGGTTGCGGGCGGCCTCATCGACCACTCGGCTGGAGGAGCCGGTCGCCTATCTCTACCGCATCGTCCGCAATCTTGCGCTCGACTTGCAGCGTCATCTGACGTTCGAAGGACGGCACGAGGTGGCCGGTGCCGACGACCTTGCCGCGCGGATTGCCGAAGCCGTTCCCTCTCCCGAAGCCGCCGCCGCGGCGCGCGAAGAGTTTCGCAACCTCCTCAAGGCGCTCGACGAACTGCCGCCGCGCATCCGCATCGCGCTGGAAATGCACCGCCTGGGAGGCTTCAAGCTCCGGGAAATCGCCGCACATCTGGGCATTTCCATCTCAACGGCGCAGGCCCTGGTCGCCGAAGGCATCGCGTACTGCCAGACCCGGATATAGATCGGGCTTTCTTGCTGGCGTCGGAAAAAGCCTCTACTGGCACGTCAATCTGTCGAGAGAGGCAGGTGCCGCCGCCGTGCAGGACGGTTTGCCAGGAAGTGACATGACATCCCCGGTCCGTCCGTCCGACGACCCTGTCGATCCTGAACGCCAGCGCGCGAGCAAGGAGGCGTCGGTTCTGTTCGTGCTCCTGGCCGAAGCGCCGGACGATGCTGACGTGAAGGCCCGTATCGATGCGTGGTGTGCGCAGAGCACGCTGCACAGCGAGGTCTGGGAGCGAACCTGCCGGACCTACCGGATGATGGGGGGCAGCGCCGCCGTCTACGAGGCGCACTGGAAAGCCGACGCCAGCCGGCCTCCCTCGGCGGCCGCGGCAGCTAGCCCCGTGCGGGCAAGGGCCGGCGGGCCCCTCGGGTTTCGCGGCCGGCGCGGGCTTCTCGCGGTCGCCGGGCTGGCTGTCGCGGCGTGCCTGGCGATTGCCGTTGCGCCGGCGGCCTATCTCCGCCTGCGGGCCGATATCGTGACGTCCACGGCGGAGCTCCGCACGATCGACCTCGACGATGGCAGCCGCGTTCGCGTCGGGCCGCAAAGCGCGATCGGCATCGCTTTCTCCGAAGGCGAACGTCGCGTCCATCTCCTCCGGGGCGGTGCCTTCTTCGAGGTCGCGCCCGATGCGCGTCGGCCCTTCAGAGTCGTTGCCGAAGACGTTGTGACCACCGTCCTCGGAACGGCGTTCGAGGTCGCCCTGCAGGAGGACGGCGTTGCCGTCGCCGTCCAGCGCGGCAACGTCCGGGTCGACAAGGACAGCCTGTCGCCCCCGCTGTCGGCCGATCTGAAGGCCGGGGACTGGATCCGCGTCGGGATGCCCCTGCTTGCCGAACGCGGCACGAAATCGCCCCAGGACATCGGTGACTGGACGGCCGGGCAATTCGTGGCGCGCAACAGGCCGATTGCCGAGATCGTCGACAGACTGCGCGGCTATTACGGCGGCATGATCGTCGTCCAGGATGCCGCCTTCTCGCGGCGACTGGTCAACGGCGTCTACGATCTGCGCGATCCCGAGACGACGTTGCGCAATCTCGCCTCTGCCCACGATGCCGTCGTGCGCCAGATCTCTCCCTGGATGCTGCTCGTCACGGCGCGGTAGCCAGAGCACGTTCCGCGACACAGATCCGCCAGTCGGTGCGACGTCGGAAAAACCATCGGCCCATCCGTCAGTACCCTTTGAGGCGCGCAAGGATGCGATTGCGAACGTGTCGGTAGCCCGCGCAGGTCGTACGGAGTTGGGAATCTGAAATGTGGGCGATAGAAGAGGGCGCCGCCTCGCGGCGCCGAGCGAATGTCTGCGCGCGTCTTCTGCTGGCTGTCACCGTCGGCAGCCTCGCAATGTCCGGTATCGCCTCGGCACAGACGTCCGAACCGGCAATCGCACAGGCCGGCGTTCGCGACTTCGACATCGAGCCTCAACCCCTGGCCGGAGGGCTGATCGAATTCGCCAGACAGTCGGGCCTGCAGATCTCGGCCGAGACCGCCGTGGTCGGCGATCGCCGGACGCAAGGTGCGCGCGGCCGCATGACCGCCGACCAGGCCTTGCGCACGCTGCTTTCCGGGACCGGCCTGGTCTATCGGCTGAGCGGATCGATGGTCGTCGTCGAGCATTTGCCGGCGTCGGCGCCCTCCGGCGCCCTTCAGCTCGATCCCGTCCAGGTCCAGGGTTTCGTGGTGCCGCAACAGGCGATGATCGACAACCTGCCGGCGCCTTACGCCGGTGGCCAGGTGGCGACGGGTGGCCAGCTCGGTGTCCTGGGCAATCGTGACGTGATGGACACGCCGTTCAACCAGACGAACTACACGGCGAAGAAGGCCCAGGACCAGCAGGCGCAGAGCGTCAAGGACGTGCTGATCGACGATCCTTCGGTCCGCGGCGTCTGGGCCGGCGGCGCCGGAAGTCGCGACGACCTGACGATCAGAGGATTCAGGGTGAGCAGCGGCGACTATGCCTTCGGTGGGCTGTACGGAATTCTGCCGCGGGTAACCGTGCCCGCCGAACTGCCGGAGCGGGTCGAAGTCCTGAAGGGGCCGAGCGCCATGCTGACCGGCATGGCACCGAGCGGGTCGATCGGAGGAACGGTCAACCTGATCGCCAAGCGGGCGGCCGATGAGCCGCTGACCCAGGCGACGGCCAACTATACTTCCGATGCCCAGTTCGGTGGCCATGTCGATATCGGCCGGCGGTTCGGCGAGGAGAAGCAGTTCGGTGTGCGTTTCAACGGCGTGTATCGGGCGGGCGAGACGGCCATCGACAGGAACACCGACGAGCTGGGTCTCGCCCTGCTCGGCCTGGATTTCCGCGGCGAGCGGGTGCGTCTGTCGGCCGATCTCGGCTACCAGTACCAGTATGTCGGAGGGCTGGTGGCAATGCCGACGGTGGCGCTGGGCGTGCCCGTTCCCGGCGTGCCCAAGCTCAGCAACAATTTCGGCCAGCCCTGGGGGTTCAACTGGCGCAAGGAACTGTTCGGGGCGGTCAGGGCGGAAGTCGACATCACGGAACACCTCACGGCCTACGCCGCGTTCGGCGCCAACGACAGCCGGGCGAAGTATTTCAACGGCGGGTTCCCCTCGATCGTCAACGTGAACGGCAACACCACGCAGACCCCGGTCGTGGAGAACAGCTACTACAGTGCCTGGACGGGCGAGGTTGGTGTGCGCGGCCTGGTCGACACCGGACCGATCGGCCACGAATTCGTGCTGAGCGCGACGACCTATCAGCAGGAGCAGGGCTCCGCTTCGGCCACCGGCACCGCCTTCGCCTCGAACATCTACACCCCCACCTTCATCGCACGGCCGAACCTGGCCGATCCCGCCGTGACGAAGACCAGTGCCGGGACCCTGTCGAGCCTGGTCCTTGCCGACACGCTGACGGCGGCGGCAAAGCGCATCCAGCTGACGGTCGGCGGCCGCCTGCAGCAAGTGAAAGCCCAGAACTTCAATCCCGTGAGCGGGCTGCAGACCTCGAGCTACGATCAGAGCGCGTTCAGTCCCTCGGTGGCCCTGGTGTTCAAGCCGTGGCAGAACGTTTCGGTCTACGGCAATTTCATTCAGGGACTGCAGCAGGGCGCAATCGTCGGCACCGCCTATGCCAATGCCGGCCAGACCCTTCCCCCCTACAAGTCGACGCAGTTCGAAGTCGGTGTGAAGGTCGACTGGGGCAAGCTCACGACGACCGTCAGCGCCTTCCAGATCTCGCAGCCGAGCGCGGTCGTCGACACCGCGACCAATACGCTCGGCGTCAACGGCGAGCAGCGAAACCGGGGCATCGAGATCAACATCTTCGGCGAGCCGGTCGACGGCGTCCGCCTGCTGGGGGGCGTCATGTTCATCGACGCCGTGCTCGCCAAGACCGCGGGCGGCACAATGGATGGCTGGAAGGCGCCGGGCGTGCCCGATGTGCAGCTCAATCTCAGCGGCGAATGGGATACGCCCTTTGCTCCCGGTCTCACCTTGAATGGGCGGCTCGTCTATACGAGCTCGCAGTACCTCGACACCACGCTGCCGCGCCGCAGCCTTCCCGACTGGGCACGCGTCGATATCGGGGCCCGCTACACGTTCGACAATGTCAGGAGCCCGACCGGGCAACCGATGGCCGTTCGGTTCAACATCGACAACCTTTTCGACACCAACTACTGGGCGACGGCGACCGGCAACTTCCTTGTTCAGGGGACGCCGCGCACGTTCCGGCTCTCGACGACCGTCAATTTCTGACCCGGCCGGACAGACGCCGCCGCCGCTTGCTCAGCTTTCCGGGTCCACCTGGGCACGCCGCACCAGCGTTTCCGAGGGCAGCTCGCCGAACCGCTTCTTGTAGGTCGCGGCGAAGTTGCCGAAATTTCCGTAGCCCCAGGCGGCGGCGATTTCGCCGACGGTCGAACCGTTCACCGCCCCGCACAACGCTTTGCGTATGCCTCTCAGCCTCTGATCGCGGATGAATTCGCTGGGGGAGATGCCGCGGAATTTCGTGAACAGGCCATGGAGACTGCGGGCGCTGATGCCTGCCGCGGCCGCCACGTCGTCGACAGAAGGCGCCTGGGCGATGTTCGTGGCCACGTACTGCTCGGCGACGCGAAGCCGCGTCGGGATCATCACATGGGCGCCGTCAGCGTCGCGATGCTCGCTGCGCACGGCGATCTCATGGCAAAACAGCAGGAAGAGGTATTCGCCGAGAAGCCTGTCGGCGGCCTCCCGGTCGGTAGGCGACGAAACCGACTTCAGCCCATAGTCCAGCGCATAGGAAAGGTGGGTTTCCCAGAGCGGGGCATGCCCGACCACGACCGCGCCATACTCGATGAAGGAATTCAGTTCCTTCGGGACTGGCCGGCCGGTTCCGAACGAGAATCTCTGACCGTCCGGAATCGGTACGAAGACACTCAGCATGGAAAAATCCGGCGTGTACTCGATCCTGACGACGGGGCTCTTGTTGATCGCAAACATGAAGTCGCCGGCGTCACCCCTGGAGACTTCCTGCTGGCCGAGAAAGCCGATCGCGCTCCCGTGCTCGACATAGTGGATTCCGAGATAGCCGGCGTCGAAGGAGAGCTCGAGGCTGCAGGGATCGCGATAATGATTGTAGACGAATTGCAGGCTGCCCAGGGTCAAGGCGCATTGCTCGCTCCAGAAGCCCGTGGTGGCTTCGTGCGGCGCGGCGTAGCGGCGTTCGCCGGGATAGCGACAAGACACGGCCTGCAGATCTTTCGTGCTGCCGAACTGTCGGTAGGTGAGCGGAGCGTCGGTGCCCGGAGGCCCCTCGCTCTTGGCCGCCGCAACGAACTGGGCCATCGCACTCTCGAGCCGCGACGACGGCATTGGTATTTTCTCCCCCATTCAGGCGGTCTTCCTTTCGAGCGACTCGTCACCTCGCGTCGGAAGCAAGACACGCACCACGTCATCCAGAGCGCCGAGGGCGGCGAAAATGTGGTCGCTCCTTGACCGTGGTCGGGCACGTGAACCGAGGCGCCGTTCTGCCGGACTGCTCCGTCGATCGGTGCGTTTCTCCCATCGAGGCGCGACCATGCGGGGGCTTCATTCCGGCGCGATCTCGCGACATGATGGTGTGTCGATGCGTGTGGTGTTCGCCCTGATTTTGCTCTTGAGCTGTGTCGCAAGCGTGAGCGCTTTCGCACAGATCGGGCCTCGCAGCGTCTATCTCGAAGATCTCACTTGGACTGAAGTGCGCGATGCGCTGAAGGCCGGCACGACCACCATCATCGTGCCCGTCGGCGGCACCGAGCAGAACGGCCCGCATATGGCGCTGGGCAAGCACAATGTACGGGTGAAGGCGTTGGCCGGCGAGATCGCCGGCAAGCTGGGCGACACGCTGGTGGCTCCCGTGCTGGCCTATGTTCCGGAGGGCACCATCTCGCCGCCGGCCGGCCATATGCGCTACCCCGGAACGATCTCGATTCCCGACGCGACCTTCAAAAGCCTGCTCGACGCGGCAGGTCGCTGCTTCCGCCAGGCCGGCTTCACCCACATCGTGCTGATCGGCGATTCGGGCAACTACCAGACCCTCCTGAAGGACGTCGCCGCGCAGCTCAATCGCGACTGGCACGGCACGCCCACGCGCGCGCATTTCATTGCCGACTATTACCGGGCCACACAGACGGCCTATGTGCAGGCCCTGAAGGGCCAGGGCTTCAGCGACGCCGAGATCGGCTCGCATGCCGGTGTCGCCGACACTTCCTTGCTGATGGCGGTCGATCCGGCGCTGGTGCGGGCCGACCGGCTCGCGTCGTCGCCGGGCGGCAGCGCCACCGGTGTGGTCGGCAATCCGCGCGGCTCGACGGCGGCGCTGGGCCGGCTCGGCACCACGGAGATCGTTGCCCAAACCGTCGCGGCCATCCGCAAGGCCCGCCTCGCTTCCCCCTGACGCATCCTGATCATGAAACACAAACGCTCGCATCTCGCTCTCGTCTCGGCACTTGCCTCGGGCCTCGCCATCGGCGGCGCCGGCTGGTGGGCGGCCGCCCAGACCGCAGCCCCGGCGACCATCGTCACCGTCGCCGGCATGCCGGGCGTCGCCGATCCCGCCAACCTCTACAGCGAGACCGGCGCGGACCGGCTCAGCCGGGCGGTCGATGGCGCCCTGCCACGCGTCTACGTGCCCAACCGGCGCTCCAACAGCATATCGGTGATCGATCCGGCGACCCTGCAGGTGATCGACACCTACAAGGTCGGCCGCAACCCGCAGCACGTCGTGCCGTCGTGGGATCTCAAGACGCTATGGGTGGCCAACAATGCCGAGGGCCGCACCGACGGCAGCCTGACGCCGATCGATCCGCTGACCGGCAAGCCCGGCAAGGCCATTCCGGTCGACGATCCCTACAACGTCTATTGGTCGCCCGACGGCAAGTACGCGATCATCGTGGCCGAAGAGTTGAAGCGGCTCGACTTTCGCGATCCCAAGACCATGAAGCTCGCCTATTCGATCCCGACGCCGAAATGCGCCGGGATCAACCATGCCGACTTCGCGATCGACGGCAGCTTCGCCCTGTTCACCTGCGAGTTCGATGGCGCCGTCACCAAGATCGACCTGGTCAACCGCAAGGTGCTGGGCACCCTGGTGCTGAGCCCCTACTTCAATCGGCCCGACGTGGTGGCGCAGCTCACCGCCTTCCGCAAGAAGCCGGCCGTGGTGGCCGAGACGCCGGAGCTCGGCGGCGCGATCTGCACCCAGCGCGGCATGCCGCAGGACGTGCGCGTCTCGCCCGACGGCAAGACGTTCTTCATCGCCGACATGCTGGTCGACGGCGTGCACGTGGTCGACGGCGACAGCTTCAGGCAGATCGGCTTCATCGCGACCGGCCCCGGCGCGCATGGCCTCTATCCCAGCCGCGACGGCAAGTCCCTCTATGTCGCCAACCGCGGCACCAACAAGATGATGGATGGGCCCGGCGGCAAGGGCAGCGTCTCGGTCATCGACTTTGCGACCCGCAAGGTCGTGCAGACCTGGCCGATTCCGGGCGGCGGCAGCCCCGACATGGGCAATGTCAGCGCCGACGGCAAATACCTCTGGCTGTCCGGCCGTTTCGACAACGTCGTCTACCGTATCGACACCGCGAATGGTGCCGTCGACAAGGTCAAGGTCGGCCGCGAACCGCACGGCCTCACCGTCTGGCCGCAGCCCGGCCGCTACTCGCTCGGCCACACCGGCAATCTGAGGTGACGGGTTGCAGTTGAGATCTAACGCTCCTCCGCCGCGATCCGGATGCCGAGCGCGATCAGGGTGATGCCGGTGATGCTGTCGAGAGTGCGGCGGATGCGCGGTCGGCGCAGCACGTGGCTGAGCCGTGCGACGGCCAGCGCATAGCCCGAGAGCCAGAGCAGCGTCATGGCGCTGAACAGCAGGCCGAGGCCGGCCAGCGCGGCGAAGTCGGTGCTGCCGCCCGAGAGGCCATGCGGCGCGAACTGCGGCAGCAGGCTGGTGAAGAAGACCGCGATCTTGGCGTTGCCGAGGTCGCTGATCACGCCCTGTCGGAAGGCCGCGCGCGGCGAGAGCGTGGGCAAGGCCGGCCTGCCCCGCGCGGGCGTGGCCGTCAGGATGCTTGCCCCGCCCGGCCGCCAGGCTGCCCGCAGCGACTGCAGGCCGAGCCAGATCAGGTAGACGGCGCCGGCATACTTCACGGCAAGGAACAACGGCTCGGACGCGATCAGGAGCGCCGCAAGTCCTGCACTGGTGGCCAGCGCCCAGATTGTGAGCCCAGTCGAGACGCCCAGCGCCGTCGCGATGCCGCCGGCGCGACCCCCCATCAGGGTGTTGCGGATGGTCATCGCCGTGTCGGGGCCCGGCGTCATGATCACCAGCGCCGAGATGCCGATGAAGGCGAGCAGGGTTCCGGTGAGGTAATCCATCGACGCCAGGGAACTCGACGGGTGGTCAGGCCGCGAAGGCGACTGGTCGCGTCGAGCCCTTGATCTGGGTGCGGTGCATGATGCGGCGCGCCTCGCCGTCGAACGGATCGCGGCGATGCATGGTCGAACGGTTATCCCACATCACGAGGTCGCCCAGCTTCCAGACATGCTCGTAGACGAACTGCGGCTGGGTGACGTGCGCCCACAGCGCTTCGAGGACGGCGTCGGACTCGGCGCGGTCGTAGCCTTCGACGTAGGAATTGCGGCGGCGGCCGAGATAGAGCGTGGCGCGGCCATTGGCGGGATGGCGCAGGATCGCTGGATGCCAGGCGCCGGGTGCCGCCATCGGGTCGTCGGTCGGCGTCACGCCCTTGCGCAGATAGCCTCCGGAATTGTAGGTGCCGTCGTGCTTGATGCGGCGGCCCTCGATCTTGCGCGCCAGGTCGGCCGGCAGGGCATCGCACGCCGCCTGCATGCCGCAGAACCAGGTGTTGCCGCCGTTGGCTGGGATCTCGAGCGAGTAGAGCATCGAGGCATCCGGCGGCATGTCGAGATAGCTCATGTCGGTGTGCCAGACCGCTTCGCCGGCGCCCAGCGCGCCGATCGGCTCGCCCTTCTTGTCGAGCACGTTGGAGACGACATAGATGTCGGGATAGCCCGGCGGGCTGATGCGGCCACGCTCCTGGTTGGGCGGCGGATCGAGTTCGCCGAAGCGACGGCTGAAAGCCAGCAGGTCGTCGTCGCTGAGCTGCTGACCGCGCAGCAGGATCATCGAATGGCCATACCAGGCCTCCTGGATGGCCCTGAAGTCCGCATCGCCGAGCTTGCGGAGATCGGCGCCGAGGATCTCTGCACCGACCGCCGAGGTCACCGGACGCACCGTCACGCTCATACCCATTCCTCCGTCTTTGCGCGGATGATCGTCCTGCCGGGAGGCGCGATCAAGCGCTGCCAAGCCGTGCGTTGCCTCAGGCACCGAGGACCGGGACCAGCCATTTCACCAGGGTTTCGGCGACCGCCGGCGCCAAGGGACCGCCAAAGCCCGGATCGACCGGATCGTGCACGAGCTTGAGGTTGTGGCTGACCTGCGGGAACACGATCGCCTCGCCCGGCCTGCCGCGGATGCGCATCGCGTCGATCAGCGGCTGCACGTCGGCCATCGGCACGACCTGGCGATCGGCGCCGCCCTGCAGGAGAAGGCAGGCCGTCGGCAGTTCGGCCACGGCCCGGGCGGGATCGAACGAGAAGAGCTTCTGCAGGAACGGTCCGGCATAAGGCGGGAAAAGCAGGTCGAGTTCGCGCGGCAGCCCGGTCGGCACATGGCCGCTCGCCAGGATGGCGGCAATGGTGCGGTCGACAGCGCCGCGCAGCTCGGGCGCGTTGCGCTCGACCTGAGCCCTAACGATCTCGTCGAGCGGACGGCCGGGGGTGGACGCCAGCACCAGCGCGTGAACCTTCTTCCCCAGCGACGTGCCGGCCGCCAGCGCCAGCAGACCCCCCTCGCTGTGGCCCAACAGGGCGGTGGCGTAGGGCTTGATCTCGCCGTGGCGCAGCAGCTCGGTGTGGGCGGCCTCGACGTCCGCCACGAAATAGTCCCAGGCGAAGAAGGCCTCCTCGGCGGCGAGCGAGGTGCGCGGCCGCAAGGTCGACTGGCCGATGCCGCGCTTGTCGTAGCGCAGCGAGGCGATGCCGTTCTTCGCCAGGAGCTCGGCGATCTGCTTCAAGAGATCGATGCGCTCGGGCACCAGCGTATTGTTGCCGTCACGGTCGGTCGGGCCGCTGCCGGCGATCAGCACGACGCCCGGCACCGCCTGCAGTTCGCTGATCAGCGGCAACAGCAGGGTGCCGGCGAGGGTGGCGTCCCGGCTCGTGAAGCGCACGGCGCGCTCCTTGCTGCCGCCGCCCTCGTAGAAGCCCGGCTTGCGTCGGCCCTGGGCCTGCAGAGGGCTGGAGAGCGGCAACGGACTCTGTGCGGCCATCACGGCGAGCGCGCCCGCCGCCCTCAGCGCACGGCGGCGTTTCATCCCGCCTTGTCCGTCGTGTTGTCCGTCGGGGCGCCCGGCTTGGGCATGCTGCGCATGGCGTGGCTCATCTGCCGTCCGCCGAAGACATGGACATGGAAGTGAAACACCAGCTGGCCGCCGTTCGGCCCGTGATTGGCGACGATGCGATAGCCCTCGTCGTCGAGACCGAGATCGTGCGCCACCTTCGAGACCGCGCGCCAGAAGCCGGTCACCAGCTCGGGCGGCGCCGTGGCGCCGAAGTCGGCCTGGCTGACATACTCGCCCTTGGGAATCACCAGCACATGGACCGGCGCCAGCGGATTGATGTCGTGGAAGGCCAGCGCAAACGCGTCCTCGTAGACCTTCTTGCACGGCAGCTCGCCGCGCAGGATACGCGCGAAGACGTTGTTGCGGTCGTAAGGGGACATGAAGGACTCCCGACTGAGGGGTTCTTGGCTAGCCCAAGCCTGCCGCCTTGGGAAGCGCGCCACTCAGGATCAGGGTGAAGATGTTGTCGCGGTCATAAACGGCCATGACGGTCTCCACGACTTCCGAAGGTGGCGCCGTCGATTGTCTTGGTCGTGTCGGTTGAAGCTCCCTACACTCCGCCGCTTCGGGGATACTTGAGGGAGGACAAGAGTATGGTCGAGTTCGAGAAGCGTCTTGCCTGCGTCATCGCCGCCGACGGGTCGATCGCCCGCGGCTACATGATCGAAAAGTGCGAGCTGGTCGGCGAGAACGAGTATGTGATCACCTGGAAGGTGCCGCTGCAGAAGGAAGCCAAGACCAACTTCTCGTGCGTGATCGGCAGCATCGCCTACGAAGCGGTGGAACCTGGCTTCTGCACGGTCGGGCTGCTGGCCGATCCGATGAAGATGCGCGTCAGCACCTACGACGTCGCCGGCAAGCCGGCCAAGCGCCCCTTCCATCTGGCGTGCTTCCGCGACTGAGAGTTCACGCTAGCTCCTTGGCAGTCGCTTCGGCGCTGCCGAGCCGATGGCGGCGGGCCGGGTCCGCCGCCGCAGGGCGTCGATCAGCACGTCGCGCGCCTCGTCGATCTTCGCCGCGAGGTAGGGCGAGCCGCCGGCATCGGGGTCGGCCATGCGCATAAGCCGCCGATGCGCGGTGTGGACGTCGGCGATGTCGGCGCCGTCGGGCAGGCCGAGCACTTCCAGCGCCTCCTTCACCGTCATCTCGCCGGCATCGTCTTCGTCATCGTCGTCGGGTTCGGCATGGCCGAGGCGGCGCAATTCGGGCGGCGCAAGCGCGGGCGCCGTCTGCCGGACATAGGCTTCGAGGATCGCGGCAGCGCGCAGGACAGCCTGCGGATCCGGCGTTGCGTTTTCTTCTTCCTCTTCCCACACCGGCGGCATCTCGAACGGACGCGGCTTTGGCCGGAATCGACTGAACAGACCGTTGAGCGGTGCGAGCAATGCCCGCCATTGCAGAAAAGTGCCGACGACGAGCAGACCTGCGCCCAGCAGCATGGCGCCGATCCACTGCTCGCGCAGCAGCATGAATATCAGCAGTGGCACACCAATTATCAGCAGCAGCACCAGCATCCATCGCACGGTGCGCACCATCGTCCTGGGATCGGAATGGAGAAACCAGTCGAGGAACTTGGCCGCCGCGGCCAGCACGGAGAGGCCGAGGATGACGGCGCTGATGACGACGGTGTAGTCCATCGGCGAAGTTGACCATGGGGCGAGGCGACCGGTCCATGGTCGCGCAGGTTTTTTTTGTTCGCGATGTTCAACTTCCGATATCAATCGATAGGACGGCCCTCTAGTATCCCGCGCCGTTACTGCGCACAGTTGATCTGGGGGGAGTCGACACATGGCCAAGAAGTCCAAGCCGTCGAAGACCAAGCAGAAGTCATCCGGCGACGTAAGATTTTCCAGTGAAAGTGCAAAAGTTCCCGCGCGTCAGGGCGCCGTCGATGCCTTCGTCAAGCGACGCGAGCAGGTCGCCGAGAAGGATCGCGAAGAGTTCCAGACTTATCTCGTCGCCAAGGAACAAGCCGACGCGAAGAAGAAGGCGGCGACCCCGGCAGTTGTCGAGAAGAAGCGCGGCTTCAGCCGGCGTACCATCATCGGCGCAGCGGCCGGCACCGCCGTCGTCGCCGAGGCCGGCGTGCTCGGCTACAACATGCTGGGCGGCGGTTCGGTCTCGAACCATGGGGCACAGCATGGCGGCGCGAACTACACGGAAGCCCAGCGCCACAACATCGTCCGCGAGGTCGTCGATACGCGCGCCGACGTGCGTGGCCAGAGTCTCGGCAACTGGGTCGCCCTGCTGCCGACCAAGATGGGCGGCGGCACCTATGCCATCGACCTCAACTCCAATCGCGTGATGGCGTCGATCTGGTACTGGAACTACGGCGACTACGCGCCGATCAGCCACCATCTCTGCGCCTTCCCCAGCGCCGACCCGCATCACGGCTTCGAGTTCGTGAACAGCACGCAGGGCGGCAAGAACTCGCTGATCTACGGCATTCCGACCAACATCAGCGAGCCGCACGAAGGCACCAACATCTATCGCGTGCGCTACGACGGCACGCAGATGCAGCTGATCGAGAATGTCTCGGAGAGCACCGGCCTCGGCCTCGGCGTCCATGTCACCGTCAATCCGAAGGACGCGCAGTCCTACTTCGTCACCGACGGGCAGAAGGACATCGCCGCCTGCTTCGACCGCACCACCTCCAAGGTGAAGGCGGCGCTTCGGTTCGATTGGGCGCCGAATGTGCCTGAGCTGCGCAACGCCTGGATCAAGGGCGGCACGCTCACGATCAAGAAGATCTACCCCGATCCGAGCACCGGCCTCTACGACTACAAGGGCACCAAGGGCAACAAGATCGACTGGGAAATGGTGCCGATGGGCGAGCTGTTCGTCGAAGAAGGCTCGCTGCCCGGCGACTCGCCGCTCACCCTGACCGGTGCCGACGGCACGATCTGGCATCCCGAAGGCCGCTGGGCCGCGACGGTGGTGCGGCTGTGCGGCGGCATCGCCATCCTCGACCCGGAGAAGAACTTCGACCCGGTCGCCTTCCTGCAGTTCAACAAGGACTCGCAGGACCAGTATCCGGTCGAGCAGATCGACAAGGACACCTGGCGGGTCGTGTTCGACAAGATCCATTCGCCGGGCCACGAGATCGGCTTCTCGCCGGACGGCAAGTTCCTCGTGATGATGAACAATCTGCGCGAAAACAACTGCTCGATCTTCAGCTGCCGCGATCCCGATCCGCGCAACTGGCGCAAGGTCGCGCATGTCGAGGATCCGCTGTGGCGCGGCAAGTATCCCAACCCGTTCCACATGGTCTTCTCGCTGGACAGCTCCAAGCTCTACCTGTCCATCCTGCATCCCTCGCCGGCCTTCAGCGGCATCATGGTGGTCGACACCAAGACCTGGACGATCGCCAAGGAGATCCAGGGCATCGGCCCCGACCTGCAGACGCCGGCGCTCACCTACGACGGCAAGTACGTGCTGACGCCGTTCAGCGGCTTCCAGCGCCAGTCGAGCGGCATCGCCGTCATCGACACGGCGACCGATACCTTGATCGGCATTCTGCCGAGCAATGGCGGCCACCACGACTGCGTCATCATCCCGACCAAGCTTGAGCACATGAAGCACACGCGCTCGTGCACGCTCTGACCGCGCCGTCCTGTCATGGCGGCTGATCGACGGGGCCTCGGCTGGCTGCTCGCCAGCCTGGCCCTGCAGAATCTCGGCCGCCGTCGCGCCCGCAGCTTCCTGCTGATCGCCGCGGTCGCGGTCGCCAGCGGTGTCGTGTTCACCGGCGCCACCCTGATGCGCAGCATCGACCGCAGCATGGAGATCGGCTTCACCCGCATGGGGGCCGACATGATGGTGGCCCCGGAAGGGGCGCTGACCAACATCACGGCGGCGCTGCTCACGGTCGAGCCGACCGACCTGGTGCTCGACGCCGATCTCTTCGCCAAGGCAGGCATTGCCAGCGTGCGGCGGGCCGCGCCGCAGAAGATCGCGCGGGTCGAGCATTCCGGGATCGGCAGCCATCACGAATCGGCCGACCTGATCGGCTTCGACCCGGCGCTCGACTTCACCATCCGGCCCTGGCTGGTCGAGAAGCTCAATCGCGATCTGCAGCCGGGCGACGTGATCCTGGGGGCCGGCCGTGACGCCCCGCTCGGCTCGCAGCTGCTGATCTTCGGCAAGCCGCACATCGTCTATGGCCGGCTGGGCCGCACCGGCGTCGGCACGCACGAACGCGGCGTGTTCATGACGTTCCAGACCTTCGATGGCCTCGCGGCAGCGATGGGCGGGCACGCGGGCCACGGCGGCAACGGCTCGCTGGCCGTCCTGCAGCCGGGCAAGGTGAGCGGCTTCCTGGTCGAGCTGGCGCCGGGGGCGCCGCCACTGCAGGCGCGGTTCGCCATCCTCTCCAGCCTCAAGGGCATCAAGGTGGTGACCGGCGACACGACGATGAGCGGCATCCGCCAGGGCCTGGCGGCGCTGCTCGACGGCATCCTGGCGCTGACCGTCCTGATGTTCGCCAGCATGGCGCTGATGGTCTCGGTGCTGTTCTCCGCCATCGTGACCGAACGGCGGGCTGAGCTCGGCCTGCTGAAGTCGATCGGCGCCCGCCGATCGCAGATCGTCGGCATGATGGTGATCGAGGCGGTGATCGCCACCGGGGTGGGCGGTGCGCTGGGCGTCGTGCTGGGCTTCCTGGCGATGCGTCTCTACGAGCGCTCGCTGGTCTACTACCTCGAGAACATGGGCGTGCCCTTTGCCTGGCTGGCGACGCCGCAGGTCGTGGCCTTTGCGCTGGGAGCGATCGCGCTCTCCAGCATCATCGGCGCCCTGGGCGCGCTCACCCCGGCCTGGCGCGCCAGCCGTCGCGATCCCTACGATCTCGTACGCGGCGAGAGCTGAGCCATGCTGACCTGCATCGGCCTGCGAAAGGATTACGTTACCGAGCGCGGTGCCGTGGCGGCGGTCGCCGGGATCGATCTCGAGGTCGCGGCCGGCCGGTTCGCCGCCATCATCGGCCGCTCGGGCTCGGGCAAGTCGTCGCTGATGGCGATGATCGGCGGTCTCAGCCGGCCCTCGGCCGGCCAGGTCACGGTCGACGGCACCGACATCTGGGGCCTGTCGGAGAACGATCTCGCCGCGTTCCGCAACCGCCGGATCGGCTACGTCTTCCAGTTCGCGAGCCTGCTGCCCACCCTGCGCCTGGTCGACAATGTCGCTCTGCCGGCGCTGCTGGGACGCAGCCGCGACGGCACCGACGCCTATGGCCGGGCGGCCGAACTCCTGGCGCAGATGGGGCTCGGCGACCACCTCGATGCCTATCCGTCGGAAGTCTCGGCCGGCGAGCAGCGCCGCGCCGTGATCGCCCGCGCACTGATCAACGATCCGGCAATGATCCTGGCCGATGAGCCGACCTCCGATCTCGACGAGCAGACCGAGATCGAGATCATGGACGAGCTTCTCGCCGTCAATCGCGAGCGCGGCACGACCCTGGTGCTGGTGACGCACAATCTCGCGCTGGCCGAGCAGGCGGAGCAGATCGTCCATATCGCCGGCGGCGGGATCGTCGCATGAGCAAGCGGCCGACCAAGCCTGCGAAGCCTTCAGGGGCGGCAGCCGCGGCGACCGAGCGGGACAAGGACTCCCTGATCGCCGACCTGCGCCGCCAGCTCGCCGCGGCGCAGTCCGAGACCCGTCTGCTGAAGCGCCGGCTGGAGGCGGCGCGGCCTGCTGCCTCGACGGCATCGGCAGCCGCAGAGCCGCACCAGCTCCTCGATGCCTTGCGCAGCGCGGCGCCGCGCAAGACGGCGGCACCCATTGCCCCCGCGGCCGTCGCCATGAAGCTCGGGCGCCGGCTGGGGTTCTGGCGCTCGCCCGTGGTGATCGGCGTCGCGGCCGTCCTGCTGGCGGCCTTCGCCGCCGATGCCGGCGTCGGCTGGTACCAGGCGCGGGCGCTCCGGGAAGCGCGCCAGGCGCGGCTGCAGCTCGAGAACACGGCGATGCGCTCGCTCTATGTCGAGCTGAAGCAGATCGCCTACGAGCCCGACGGCAAGTCCTTCCGCCTCACGCTGTCCCTTCAGAATGTCAGCCCCGCCGGCCCGCTCTACGTCATGCTGAATGCCGTCGGCGTCTATGTGCAGGCGGGCACGAACTGGCTGCAGGTGCCGTCACGGCCGGCCGAAGGCGTCACCTGGGGCGTGGTGAAGCTGGTCGACAGCTATTCCTACGACGTCGTCTTCACGCCCGAGGTCGCCAACTGGGCCGAGCTGATCCCGGGCTACATGCATGTCCGCATCCAGTCCGACCTGCTGGTCAGCCCGCGCGCCCAGCCGGGCAACGACGTCGTCGAGCGCCGCACGCCCTTCTATGTCTACCTGAAGCCGCACGGCGCCAACGACGCCGACATCAAGGCCCGCGCGCGCATGCAGGGCCAGCCGCCGATCTTCATTCCGATGCCGCCGCATTAGCGAAAGAGCGGCGGCCGACCTCCTACAGCCCGCGGAAGCTTGCCTTCACCGACGAGAGGTGCGCCCGGATCAGGTCGCGGGCCAGGTCGGGATCGCGGCTCTGCAGCGCCTCGACGATGCGGCGATGCTCCTCGAGATACTGCGTCCGCCGCTCTGCGGTGAGGCTGCGCGACTTGAGCTTCCCCCAGGCCGCCGAATTGCGCACGTTGTTGATGGCCGCGTAGATGTCCGACAGCAGCTGATTGCGCGCCGCGTCGACGATCCGCTGGTGCAGTTGGCCGTCCCATTTCTCGAAGCTGGCCACGTCGCTCGCCGCTTCGGCGCCGCGCAGGCAGGCCTGCAGGGCGGCGAAATCGTCGGCCGTTGCGCTCGAGGCCGAAAGCTCGGCGGCCTGCGGCTCGATCATCAGGCGCACGTCCATGATCTCCGCCGGACTGGCGCGCAGGATCTTCGAGACCAGCGTGTCCTGGGTGTTGACGGCGACGGCCGGCGAGCTGTCGGCAACGAAAGTGCCGCGGCCGACATGGCGCGTGATCTTGCCCGACGCTTCGAGGCGATCGAGGCTCTTGCGCAGGGTGTTGCGCGCCACGGCGAACCGTTCGACCAGTTCGCGTTCCGTGGGCAGCCGGTCGCCGGGCCGCCAGACCCCGTCATCGATCTGACGCTCGATATAGAGCGCGGCGGCGGCTCCCCCCTGCTCCTTGACCTTCATTTCGTCCATTCCGCCGCCTGCTGATTTGAACCAATTGATCCAATTAGCAGGTCGGTGAGGCGAAATTCAAGCGCATTTCGCCAGGCACATTCGAGGTCTGTTGACCAATGGCTTTGATTGGTATTCATTTGGCCCAACCAATCATTAATTGGTTCACAATTGGATCAAAGGCCGGGACATGAAGTTTGCCACGTTCACGCATGCAGGGCGCCGCGCGGTCGGCGTGGTCGATCCACAGAAGGGGCTGGTCTGGCCGCTCGACGACGTCCTGGGTGAGCCGGTGGCCGACATGCTCGATCTCGTGCGGCGCTATGACGAGATCGAGGCGCGCATCCGACCCAATGGCCATGCCCTTGCCCTGGCCGACGTCGTGCTCGACGCACCGATCCCACGGCCGTTCCGCAACATTCTCTGCGTCGGCAAGAACTATCACGAGCATGCGCAGGAGTTCGCCGCCAGCGGCTTCGACTCCAGTGCCACCTCCAAGGCCGACGCTGTTCCGGCCGCGCCGATCGTCTTCACCAAGGCGCCGGAGAGCGTGATCGGCATCGACCAGCCAATCCTCCACCGAGCGGAGGTGAGCGACGCCGTCGACTACGAGGCCGAGCTCGGCGTGATCATCGGCACCGGCGGCCGCGGCATTGCGCGCAAAGATGCCTACGCGCATGTCTGGGGCTACACGATCGTCAACGACGTGACCGCCCGCGACTGGCAGGGCCGGCACAAGCAGTGGTTCCTCGGCAAGTCGTTCGACACGTTCTGCCCGATGGGGCCGTGGATCGCGACCGCCGACGAGGTCGATCCCGAGAATCTCTCGATCAAATGCTGGGTCAATGACGAGCTGCGCCAGGACGCCAACACCCGCGACCTGATCTTCGACATTCCGACTCTGATCGAAACCATCTCTGCTGCCGTCACGCTCTATCCCGGCGACGTCATCGCGACCGGCACGCCGGCGGGCGTCGGTATCGGCTTCACACCGCCGCGCTACCTCGCCCCGGGTGACCGTGTGCGCATCGAGGTCGAGGGCATCGGCACCCTCGTCAATCCCGTCGCGGCCGGCTGAGCCGCCTCATCGACCCAAAGAGTCATTGAGCCAATCGCCATCACAACGAAAGCCAAGGAGAGGAACATGACGACTGCTTTCACACCCAACGCCAAGAACCATGCCGGCCTCGGCCCGCTCGCGTCCCGGCTGGTCCATGCCAACGACCTGCCCTGGGAGCCGATCAAGTATCCCGGCGTCTATGTGAAGACGCTGATGATCGACAAGGCGTCCGGCCTGCTGACCGTGCTGCTGAAGATGGATCCCGGCGCCGAGCTGCCGGACCACGAGCATGTCCTGGTCGAGCAGACTTTCGTGATCGAAGGACGCCTGGTCGACAAGGAAGGGCCGGAGGTCGGCCTGTCGGTCGGTCCCGGCGAGTTCGTCTACCGCCCGGCCGGAAGCCGCCACGCCGCCTGGACGCCGGAAGGCGGCCTGATGATCGCGGTCTTCCAGATCCCCAACAAGTTCTACGAGAAGGACGGCCGCACCATCGACCTCATCGGCGATGACTGGGGCACCAAGTGGCAGCCCGCGCTCGGGACCACGGCATAACGAGAACCGAGGTCGGGGGAGGGAAGATCATGAGCGAGCAGGCAAAGGACCTGTCGGCGCCGGCGGGCGCGCAAGCCGCGCAGGGCGGCATTTTCGGTTGGTATCAGGAGCTGACCGGCAAGGAGCG
Source organism: Alphaproteobacteria bacterium 65-37 (assembly GCA_001897995.1). GTDB lineage: Bacteria > Pseudomonadota > Alphaproteobacteria > Reyranellales > Reyranellaceae > Reyranella. The sequence continues at coordinate 22,929 of MKRV01000262.1, forward strand.
CAAGACCTTCTGGGCCTGCTTCAGCGGCTGGGCGGTCGATGCGATGGACGTGCAGCTCTACAGCTTCGTCATCCCGACCCTGATCGCGCTCTGGGGGCTGACGCGCGCCGATGCCGGCATGCTGGCCACGGTCACCTTGCTCGCCTCGTCGCTCGGCGGATGGATGGTCGGCGTCCTGGCCGATCGTTTCGGCCGGGTGCGCATGCTGCAGGTAACCATTCTCTGGTTCTCGGTCTTTACCTTCGCCTGCGCCTTCACGCAGAACTTCGAACAGCTCCTGGTCTTCCGCGCCCTGCAGGGTTTCGGATTCGGCGGCGAATGGGCGGCCGGCGCCGTCCTGATTGGCGAGATCATCCGCGACGAGCATCGGGGCAAGGGCAACGGCGTCGTCCATAGCGGCTGGGCCGTCGGCTGGGGCGCCGCGGCGCTGCTCTACACGCTCTTCTTCTATCTGCTGCCCGAGGACATCGCCTGGCGCGCCCTGTTCGCGGCCGGCCTGCTGCCGGCACTGCTCGTCATCTTCCTCCGGCGGCTGGTCAGCGAACCGGAAGTATTCCTGCAAAATCAGCGCAAGATGGCGGCGAGCGGGGCGAACCGTCTGGCCTTCCTGGAGATCTTCACGCCGAAGATGCTCTACACGACCGTGCTCGCCTCGCTGCTCGCGGTCGGTGCCCAGGGCGGCTACTACGCCATCATGATCTGGCTGCCGACCTACCTCAAAACGGTGCGCGGCCTCTCCGTGCTCAGTACCGGCGGCTATCTCGCGATCATCATCGTCGCGTCGTTTCTCGGCTACGTGATCAGCGCCTATCTCACCGACATCCTCGGCCGGCGGAAGAACTTCTTCCTGTTCTCGGGCTGCTCGATCGTGACGGTGCTGCTCTATATGTTCGCGCCGATCGGCGACACCGTCCTGTTCCTGCTGGGGGCACCGCTCGGCTTCTTCGCCTCCGGCATCTACAGCGGCATCGGCGCCTTCTTCAACGAGCTCTTCCCGACACGCATCCGCGGCTCGGGGATCGGCTTCTGCTTCAACTTCGGCCGCGCCGTCGGTGCGCTGTTCCCGGCGCTCGTCGGATTCCTGAGCGCCACGATCCCGCTCGGGCAGGCGATCGGTCTGTTCACCGTCGGTGCCTACGCGCTGATCGTCGCGGCGGCACTGATGCTGCCGGAAACCAAGGGCAGGTCGCTGATGGCGTGACGCCAGCTGGCCAGCCGTTAGGAAGACCTCTTGCGGCTGGCCTTTTCGGCGATGCCCGACAGGCCTTCACGGCGGGCGAGCTCGGCCCACACGGCGGCGGGCTTCACGCCCGTTGCCGCCCACAGGGTCAGCAGGTGGTACAGCATGTCGGCACTTTCACCGACCAGCTTGGGCTTGTCGCCGCGGATGCCCTCGATCAATGCCTCGACGGCTTCCTCGCCCAGCTTCTTGGCGATCTGCTGGCGGCCGCGGCTGAACAGGCGGGCCGTATAGGATGTCTCGGGATCGGCGCCCTTGCGGCTGTCGATCACAAGGTAGAGCCGGTCGAGCACATGGTCGTCGACGACAGCCGCACCGTTGCTCCGCTCGCTCTTGTGCGCCTTCTTCGCTTTTTTCTTCTTGGCCATCCGGGGGAAACTCCGCCGCCCGCGGCGAACGGGCGATCGATTCTTTGCAAACGCCTCTTCAGGGCGTTGTTGTTTCAGCGTGGCGGCAACTCTACGCCAAAATTAAGACGCACGCGAGATTTGTCGTACGGGAACGCCTGCTTGTGCGAGACGTTCCTTCGCCTGCGCGATGGTGAACTCGCCGAAGTGGAAGATCGACGCGGCCAGCACCGCCGAGGCACCGCCTTCGGTCACGCCGTCGACCAGATGGTCGAGCGTGCCGACACCGCCCGACGCCACCACCGGCACCGGCACCGCATCGGAGACGGCGCGCGTCAGGGCGAGATCGAAGCCGGACTTGGTGCCGTCGCGATCCATCGAGGTCAGCAGGATCTCGCCGGCGCCGCTTTCGGCCATGCGCCGCGCCCAGTCGACGGCGTCGAGCCCGGTGCCCTTGCGGCCGCCATGGGTGAAGACCTCCCATTGACCGGGGCCGACGCTGCGCGCGTCGATCGCCACGACGATGCATTGATCGCCGTATTTCTCGGCCGCCTCGCGCACGAACTCCGGCCGCGACACGGCGGCCGAGTTGATCGAGACCTTGTCGGCGCCGGCCAGCAGCAGGCGGCGGATATCTTCGACCTGACGCACACCGCCGCCCACCGTGAGCGGCATGAAGCACTGTTCCGCCGTGCGGCCGACGACGTCGAGAATCGTATCGCGGTTCTCGTGGCTCGCCGTGATGTCGAGGAAGGTGAGCTCGTCGGCACCGGCGGCGTCGTAGACGCGCGCCTGCTCGACGGGATCGCCGGCGTCGCGCAGGCCGACGAACTGCACGCCCTTCACGACGCGGCCGTCCTTCACGTCGAGGCAGGGGATGATGCGGACCTTGAGCACGCGATCACTCGCCCTTCAGGACGCGGATGGCGTCGGGCACCGTCACGCGGCCGTCATAAAGCGCGCGGCCGACGATGGCGCCGACGATGCCGAACTCCTCGTTGGGCCGCAGCTCGCGCAGATCGTCGAGCGAGGCGACGCCACCGGAGGCGATCACCGGCGTGGTGAGGTGCTGGGCGAGCGTCACCGTGGCGTCGACATTCACGCCGCCCATGGCGCCGTCGCGGTCGATGTCGGTGTAGATGATGGCCGTGACGCCGGCGTCCTCGAAGCGGAGCGCGAGGTCGAGTGCACGCACCGTGCTCTGCCGCGTCCAGCCGTCGACGGCGACCACGCCGTCGCGGGCATCGATACCGACGGCGATCCGGCCCGGCCACTGCTTGCAGGCGGCCTTCACCAGGCCCGGCTCCTTCACGGCGACGGTGCCCAGGATCACCCGCTGCACCCCGGCCTCGATCCATTGCGCGATGCTTTCGATGGTGCGGATGCCGCCACCGAGCTGCGTCGGCACGGAAATCTCCTTCAGGATCGCCTGGACCGCCGCGCGATTGACCGGATGGCCTTCGACCGCGCCGTTCAGGTCGACGAGGTGCAGCCATTCGCAGCCGGCCTGAGCGAAGACCTTGGCCTGCGCGGCCGGGCTGTCGTTGAACACCGTGGCTCGGTCCATGTCGCCGCGCAGCAGCCGCACGCACTTGCCGTCTTTGAGGTCGATGGCGGGAAAGAGGATCATGGCGGGCGGGGTTTAGCGCGGCGGCACAGGCGGCGCCACCCCTTGGCTATCTTGCGGGCATCTCATCGGCAAAGGGTGTTCACGGCCGACCGACTCCGGCTAGTCTCACCCCGCGAAAGGATCCTCACCCATGACCCGCATCACCGCCGACCTGCTGGCCGCCCAGGCCGCCGACCTGACCGCCATCCGACGCGACATCCATCGTCATCCCGAGACGGCCTTCGAGGAGGTCCGCACCGCGGAGATCGTGGCCAACAAGCTCGAATCCTGGGGCATCGAGGTCCATCGCGGCCTGGCCACGACCGGCGTGGTCGGCACCCTGAAGGGCAACCGTCCGGGCCAGAAGACGATCGGTCTGCGCGCCGACATGGATGCGCTGCATCTGCAGGAGAAGAACGACTTCGCCCACGCCTCGGTGCATGCCAACAAGATGCATGCCTGCGGCCATGACGGCCACACGACCATGCTGCTGGGTGCGGCCAAGCATCTCGCCGCGGCGCCGGATTTCGGGGGCACCGTCCATTTCATCTTCCAGCCGGCCGAGGAGGGTGAGGGCGGTGCACGGGTGATGATCGAGGAGGGGCTGTTCGAGAAGTTTCCCTGCGACACGGTCTACGGCATGCACAACATGCCGGGCTTCCCGGTCGGTCATTTCGCCATCCGCTCCGGCCCGATGATGGCGGCGAGCGACACCTGGTCGACGACCTTCAAGGGCACCGGCGGCCACGGCGCGCTGCCCCATCGCGGCACCGACCCGACGATGGTCGCCGCACAATTCATCACCGCGGTGCAGGGCATCATCGGCCGCAACGTGCCGGCGACGCAGACGGCGGTGCTGAGCGTCGGTCACATCGCGGCCGGCACCTTCGGCTCGCCCAACGTCATTCCGTCCGAGGTGTTGATCCGCGGCACGGCCCGCAGCTACTCCCCCGAGGTCCGGATCCTGCTCGAGCGTCGGCTGGGCGAGGTGGCGCAAGGCATCGCCCAGTCCGGCGGCTGCACCGTCGACTACAAGTACTTCCGGCGCTATCCGCCGCTGATCAATTCGGTCGAGCAGACCACGCTCGCCGTCGAGGCGGCGGCCCTCACGGTGGGGCGCGACAAGGTCGATCCCAACACGCCGCCGATCACCGGCGCGGAGGATTTCGCCTTCATGCTGGAGAAGAAGCCCGGCGCCTACATCATGATCGGCAACGGCGGCGACGAGGAGCCGCGCGGCTGCCATCACGTGCACACACCGCTCTACGACTTCAACGACAGGATCCTGACGACCGGCGCGGCCTACTGGCTCAATCTCGTGCAGCTCGAACTGGGCGACGCCGCCTGAACGTCAGACCCAGAACATCAGCCGTGATGGTCGTACGACCACTCGGCCGCACTCTGTTCCCAGCCCATGCTGTCGTGCAGATGCACGACGGCATGGCTGTCGGCGCCGAAATCGTAGATCGCGGCAATGTCGTGCGATGCGCCTGCAGCTTCGTCGGCCGCCGGCAGGGCCAGTGAATCGGCCAGGAGATCGGTGAGATCGCCGAGGACCACCAGCGCATCCGGCCCGAGCGGCGACAGGAGCTGGCCTGCGTCGGCCACGCCGTCGATGAAGATGGGCTCGGGTTCGCCGAACAGGCGGTCGAGCGGGGCGCCGTAGGCGGCGTCATCGACGCAGGCGTCGGCCCAGCGCTGCTCGAGGGCGTGCTCGGGTGTCTGGTAGATCGGCAGGTCGCGGCGATCGAATTCGACGAGGTCGGTACCGACGACGAACGGCGCGTCGAGAGCCGAGCTCTCGGGGAGGGCCGGGTGGCTCATAGGCGAGTAACCATGGGCTAAAAAAACTTTTGCTCTTAAGAGTTCAAATGAATGCTGAGATAATTATTCAAGTTTACTCAATAAATTGTTGAGAATAAAGACAGAACACCTGTCGATAAAATTTCGCAAGCAATTGCAAGCACTTGGGTTCGGTCGGCCCGTGGCCTAGGGTGCTGCCCTTCTTGTTTGTCTAGATGGATCACGTGTTTCGGGGGAAGTGATGAACGGAGCGGAGAGTCTGGTTCGGACCCTGGTGAAGGGTGGCGTCGAGGTGTGCTTCGCCAATCCTGGCACCTCGGAAATGCATTTTGTCGGGGCCCTCGACCGTGTCGAAGGCATGCGCTGCGTGCTCGGCCTGTTCGAAGGCGTCTGCAGCGGCGCCGCCGATGGCTACTACCGCATGACCGACAAGCCGGCCTCGACCCTGCTGCATCTCGGCCCGGGCCTCGCCAATGCCGCCGCCAACCTGCACAACGCCAAGAAGGCGGGCTCCGGCGTCGTCAACATCGTGGGCGAGCACGCGCTCTATCACATCAAGTACGACACGCCGCTCACTGCCGACATCGAAGGCATCGCGCGGCCCTTCTCGCACTGGGTCAAGACCTCGCCGACGGCCAAGACCGTGGCGGCCGACGGCGCCGCTGCGATCCAGGCCGCCCGCGTGGCGCCCGGCCAGATCGCCACCCTGATCCTGCCCGCCGACACCGCCTGGACCGAGGCCGATGGCGTCGCCGAGACGCCGGCCACGCCGGCGCCGCCGCCGCCCTCGAGCGAGACGGTCGTGGCCGCCGCCAAGGCGCTGAAGCAACCCCATGCGATGCTTTTCATCGGCGGTCGGGCGCTGCGCGCCCGCGGCCTCGAGCTCGCCGCCAAGATCGCCGCCAAGACCGGCTGCAAGGTGCAGGGGGCGGGCGGCACGGCGCGCATCGAGCGCGGCGCCGGCCGCATTCCGGTGCTGCGCCTGCATTTCGTCGTCGAGCAGGCGCTGGCCCAGCTCAAGGGCACCAAGCAGATGGTGCTGTGCGGCGCCAAGGCGCCGTTCGCCTTCTTCGCCTATCCCGGCAAGCCGTCGGTACTGTCGCCCGACGACTGCGAGATCAGCACGCTCTGTCCGGTCGACGGCGATCCGATCGCCTCGCTGGAGGCCCTGGCGGCCGAGCTCGGCGCCCTGAACGAGAAGCCCGCCGGCATCGCCCAGCCCAGCCGGCCGGACCGGCCGACCGGCAAGTTCACCCTCGACGGCCTCGGCCAGGCCCTGGGCGCCACCATGCCGGAGGGCGCCATCGTGGTCGACGAATCGGTCACCACGGGCCGCGGCTTCTTCCCGTTCAGCGCCGGCGCGCCGCCGCACGACTGGTTGAACAACATGGGCGGCTCGATCGGCTTCGGCGCGCCCGTGGCGGTCGGCGCCGCCGTCGCCTGCCCCGATCGCAAGGTCATCTGCATGATCGGCGACGGCAGCTCGATGTATACGATCCAGGCGCTCTGGACGATGGCGCGCGAGAACCTCGACGTCTGCGTGATGATCTTCTCGAACCGCTCCTACAACATCCTCTACAGCCAGCTCGCCGATGTCGGCGCCGCCAACCCCGGCCCGCGTGCCATCGACATGCTGACCTTGGACCGGCCGACGCTCGACTTCGCCATGATGTCCAAGAGCATGGGCGTACCGGGCGGCCAGGCGACCAACCTCGAGGAGCTCACCAAGCAGCTCACCTATGCCATGTCGCAGAAGGGTCCGTACCTGATCGACGTGATCATGTAAGGACGGCTCGGAAGATCTCATGGAAGAAACCCGCCGACGCACGCTGCATGGTCGTCGCCGGGGCAAGAAGCTACGTGCCGGGCAACAGTCGTTGCTCGACACGCTGCTGCCGCGCCTCGCCCTCGACCTGCCCACCGAGCCGATCGTCACGCCCGAAGGCGATGTCGTGGAGAGTGCCGCGAAGATCGACCTCGTTCGCCTGTTCGGTGGCGCGCTGCCGGCCGACGGCGTGTGGCTGGAAGTGGGCTTCGGCGCGGGCGAGCATCTCGTATGGCAGGCCGAGCATCATCCGGCCGTCGGGCTGATCGGCTGCGAGCCCTACATCAACGGCGTCGCCAAATGCCTGGCGCACATCGAAAGGACCGGCGTGACGAATGTCCGCCTGTTCACCGACGATGCCCGCTTCGTGATGGCGGCGCTGCCGGCGCAGTCACTGTCGCGCGCCTTCGTGCTCTTTCCCGACCCCTGGCCCAAGACGCGCCATCACAAGCGCCGCTTCGTGCATCGCGACAATCTCGACGTGCTGGCCCGGCTGATGCGCCCCGGCGCGGAACTGCGGCTCGCCACTGACGATCCGAGCTACCTGCCCTGGATGGTCGAGCATGCCTGCCGGCATCCCGCCTTCGACTGGCTGGCCGAAGGACCGGCCGACTGGCGCGGCCGGCCGGCTGATTGGCCGGCAACGCGCTACGAGCAGAAAATGCTGGCCGGACACAAACCGGCCTTCCTGCGGCTGCGGCGACGCTGAAGCCAAATTCAATTTTTTTGGCGCCACTATATATAGAGGCGCTGTCCGGCCGCCCCATAGGAAACGCTGGATTTTCTTGCCAGTCGCCGGCTTGAGGCCTATATCCGCGCCATCCTCATCGGGTTCGCGGGACGAACCAAACAAAAAGAGTGGGCCGAAAACCCGCTCTTTTCATTTGGCACAATCCCAGCAGCCCCAACTGTCGAGAGCCGAGCCCCGCGTGACCGATCTGCTGCGTCGCATCGAAGACATCGTCGCCCCGACCATCGTCGGCATGGGCTTCGAGCTGGTTCGTGTGGCGTTGAGCAAGGGTGGCACCTTGCAGATCATGATCGAGCCTGCCGACGGCCGGCCGATGGATGTCGAGGATTGCGCCAACGTTTCGCGCGCGCTTTCGGCGGTGCTCGACGTCGAGGACCCGATCACCGACGCCTATACGCTCGAGGTGAGTTCGCCCGGCATCGACCGGCCGCTGACCCGGCCGAAGGACTATGCCCGCTGGGCCGGCCATCTCGCCCGCCTGGAGACGTCGATGCCGATCGAGGGCCGTCGCCGCTTCAAGGGGACCTTGCTCGGCCTCGATGAAGACTGCGTGCGGCTGCGTCTCGACGACGGCAAGGAAGCCGCGGTGCCGCTCGAGGCGGTTACCAAGGCCAAGCTCGAACTGACCGATCGATTGATCGAAGAACATCGCCAGGCCCAGGAAGGGGCCGGCCAAACGCACTGACTGAGACCGACTAAACCGATCTGGATCCGAACGGACTGGGAAAAAGAGGGACAAAGACATGGCAACGACGGCCGACATCCCGCGTCTGGAAATGCTGCAGGTGGCCGACATGGTCGCCCGCGAGAAGGGCATCGAGCGCGAGGAAGTGCTCGAGGCGATGGAACAGGCCATCCAGAAGGCCGGCCGCGCCAAGTACGGCCTCGAGCATGACATTCGCGCCGAAATCGACCGCAAGACCGGCGAGATCAAGCTGCTGCGTTACATGCAGGTGGCCGATCCGATCGAGAATGAGAGTGTGCAGGTCGCGCTCGTGGAGGCCCAGCGCCGCAACCCCGAAGCCCAGGTCGGCGACTTCCTGACCGACGAGCTGCCGCCGATCGACTTCGGCCGCGTCGCCGCCCAGACCGCCAAGCAGGTGATCACCCAGCGCATGCGTGAGAGCGAGCGCAAGCGCCAGTACGAGGAATTCAAGGATCGCGTCGGCGAGATCGTGTCGGGCGTGGTCAAGCGCGTGGACTACGGCAACATCACCGTCGACCTGCAGCGCGCCGAAGGTGTGATCCGCCGCGACGAGACGATCCCGCGCGAGTCGCTGCGCGTGAACGATCGCGTGCGCGCCTACATCTTCGACGTTCGCGAGGAGCCGCGCGGCCCGCAGATCTTCCTGTCGCGCAGCCATCCGCAGTTCATGGCCAAGCTGTTCACCCAGGAAGTGCCGGAAATCTACGACAACATCATCGAGATCAAGGCGGTGGCGCGCGATCCGGGCAGCCGCGCCAAGATCGCCGTGCTCTCCCACGACAGCTCGATCGATCCGATCGGTGCCTGCGTCGGCATGCGCGGCAGCCGCGTCCAGGCCGTCGTGCAGGAGCTGCAGGGCGAAAAGGTCGACATCATTCCGTGGTCGCCCGAGGTCGCCAACTTCATCGTCAATGCCCTGGCGCCGGCCGAAGTCAGCAAGGTGCTGATGGACGAGGAGAAAAACAAGGCCGAGGTCGTGGTTCCCGACGACCAGCTCAGCCTCGCGATCGGCCGCCGCGGCCAGAACGTCAAGCTCGCCTCCCAGCTCACCGGCTGGGAAATCGACATCATGACCGAAGCCGAGGAAAGCGAGCGCCGCCAGAAGGAAACGCGCGAGCGCACCGAGCTCTTCAAGGCGACGCTCGACGTCGACGACGTCATCGCCCACCTGCTGGTGGCCGAGGGCTACGCCACCGTCGAGGACGTTTCCGACGCCGCGGTCGAGGATCTCGCCGGTGTCGAGGGTTTCGACGAGGAAATCGCCACCGAGCTGCAGCGCCGTGGCCGTGAGTACATCGAAAAGCGCGACGCTGAGCTCGCGCAGCGTCTGGCGGAGCTGGGCGTCTCCGAAGAGGTCCAGGCGGCCGAAGGGCTCACCCTGCCGATGCTGGTGGCGCTGGGCGATGCCGGCGTGAAGACGCTCGACGACCTGGCTGATCTCGCCTCCGACGAGCTGCGCGAGATCGTGGGCGAGGGCGCCATGGATTCCGAGACGGCGAACGCCATCATCATGAAGGCGCGCGAGCATTGGTTCCCGGCCGGCGAAGCCGGCCCGGATGCCGACGGCGCCAAGGCCTAACGGAGGAGATCGACCCCTTTGGCACTTGCTCTCGCCATGCCTGAACCCCATCTCCCGGTACGCACCTGCATTGCGACCGGCGAGGAGGGTCCGCCGGAGCGGATGATCCGCTTCGTCGTGGGACCCGAGGGCGACGTCGTGCCCGATCTGGCACGGCGCCTGCCAGGGCGCGGTATGTGGGTGCGGGCGGAGCGGGCGGCGCTCGAGCGGGTCATCGAGAGGAAGCTCTTCTCGAAGGCGGCGCGAGCGTCGGTGAAGGCGCCGGCCGACCTGCTACAACGTGTCGAACGGTTGCTGCTGGAGCGGGCGCTCGACGATCTCGGACGGGCACGTCGTGCCGGACGCGCCGTCGCAGGCTTCGTGAAGGTCGAGCAGATGATCGGCCAGCGGCGCGCCGGCCTGCTCGTCGTCGCCGACGAGGCGGACGGCGACGGGCTCGGCAAGCTGCGGGCAAGTGGCCTGCCGATCGAGAAGCTGGGCGACTCCGAAGCGCTCGGCAGGATTTTCGGCCGCGACCAGGCGGTCTATGTAGCCGTCGCCCGCGACGATGCGGGCGGCGTGTTCGTGCAACGAATTGCGACGGGAGCGGCGCGGTGGCGCGGCTTCCGATCGAACGGCGCCGGTTGACGGGCCGAGGCGGACCAAGGACAACAGCCGACATGACGGAACAGAAAGAAGAGACCAAGACGACCAAGCCGCTCAGCCTTTCGAGCACGGCGCGCACGGGCGCACCGGCGAAGGCGGACGCGACCCAGGTGCGCCAGAAATTCTCGCACGGTCGTTCGCGCGCGGTGACGGTCGAGGTCAAGAAGCCGGTGAAGCGTCCGGTGGCCCCGGCAGCGCCGGCTGCGCCGAGCGCGGCACCCGCTCCGGCACCGGCACCCTCTGCGGCGCCAGCGCCGGCACCGGCAGCCGCTCCGGCGGCGCCCGTTGTGTCCGCTGCGCCTGCTGTGGCTGTCGCTCCGGCAGCATCGGTGGCGCCCGCCGCACCTGCGGTACCCGTTGCGCCCGCTGAGACTGCCGCCCCCACGGCATCTGCCGCGCCGGCTCCTGCGCCTACTCCCGCTCCCGCTCCCGCACCAGCGGCTGCCACACCAGCGGCTCCCGCACCGGCAGCTCCCGTGCGCACGGCTGCCCCGCCGGCACCTGCGATTTCCAGGGCCGCGCCGGCACCTGCGGCATCCAGGTCTGGCACTGCGCAGCAGGCCGGCCGGCCGCTGAGAGGCGGCGGTGGGTCGGGGTCCTCGCCGTCGGGCGGACAGTCCTCACGTTCGGGTTCGGGACGCTCGATGCCCTCGCGCCCGGTCGGATCGGGACGGGAAGGCGGTCGCGGCATCGTGCTGCGCACGCTGACCGAGGAGGAGAAGGAGGCGCGCGCCCGCGCTCTCGTCGACGCCAACCGCGACGCGGAACTGGCGCGCAAGCGCGCCGCCGAAGATGCCGTCCGTCGCGCCGCCGAGGAAGAGGTGCGCAAGAAGGCCGAGGAGGAGCACAAGAAGCGCCTCGCCGAGGAAGAAGCGCGCAAGAGGTCCGAGGAAGAGGTCAAGCGCAAGGCCGACGCCCTGGTGCAGAAGCGGCTCGACCAGGCTGCCGCCGCGCCGCAGGCGGCGGGCGCCCGTCCGGCACCGTCGTCCCCGACGGTCGCTACATCCACGACGCCGCCGCCGGCGATCCGCCGCCCGGCCGGTGCCACGACGGCGCCTGAAGCGCTGCGTCGTCCGCCGCCGCGCCTGCCCATCGTCAACAAGCGTCTGCCGCCGCCGTCGGGTGCGCGTCGCGAGGCGCCCAAGCGCCGCAACGACAAGGTCGACGTTGGCCGCGCTGTCGCGGGCGAGAACGATTTCCGCAGCCGGTCGGTAGCGCAGCAGCGCCGCCGCCTGGAACGCGAGCGCCGCCAGCAGTTCGGTAGCGAGCCGCAGCAGAAGGTCTATCGCGAGGTCACGATCCCCGAGACGATCACTGTCCAGGAACTGGCCGCGCGCATGACCGAACGAGGTGCCGACGTCATCAAGACGTTGATGCGCATGGGCGTGATGGCGACGATCAATCAGGCGATCGACGCCGACACCGCCGAGCTGGTCGTGACCGAAATGGGCCACCGCTCCAAGCGTGTCGCCGAGGGTGACGTCGAGACCGGTCTGACCGATCAGGTCGATGCCGAGGAGCATCTGCTGCCGCGGCCTCCGGTCGTCACGATCATGGGCCACGTCGATCACGGCAAGACCTCGCTGCTCGACGCGCTGCGCGCGACCGACGTGGCGGCGCACGAAGCCGGCGGCATCACCCAGCATATCGGCGCCTATCAGGTGACCCTGCCGTCGCAGCAGAAGATCACCTTCCTCGATACGCCAGGCCACGAAGCCTTCACCGCCATGCGCGCGCGCGGCGCCAAGGTGACCGACATCGTCGTGCTGGTGGTGGCCGGCGACGACGGCGTCATGCCGCAGACCAAGGAAGCGATCGCCCACGCCAAGGCGGCGGGCGTGCCGATCATCGTGGCCATCAACAAGATGGACAAGCCCGGCGCCGACCCGAGCCGGGTCCGCACCGAGCTGCTGCAGGACGAGATCCAGGTCGAGCAGCTGGGCGGCGACGTTCAGTCGATCGAGGTCTCGGCGACCAAGAGGATGAACCTCGACAAGCTCGAGGAAGCGATCCTCCTGCAGTCGGAAGTGCTGGAGCTCCGGGCCAACCCCGATCGTCCGGCCGATGGTGTCGTGGTCGAAGCCAAGCTCGATCCGGGCCGCGGCTCGGTGGCGACCGTGCTGGTTCAGCGGGGCACCCTCAAGGTCGGCGACATTCTCGTTGCCGGTTCGGTGTGGGGTCGCGTCCGTCGTCTCGTCGACGATCGCGGCAACGCGATCGAAAGCGCGGGTCCCGCCTTTCCGGTCGAGATCCTGGGCCTCGACGGCACGCCGCAGGCCGGTGACGAGTTCCACGTCATGGACAGCGAGGCGCGTGCGCGCGAGATCTCCGATTTCCGCGCCCGCCGCGACCGTCAGGCCCAGCTTGCCCGCGCCGCGGGTGGCCGCGGCACCCTTGAGGAGATGATCAAGGGCATCCGCGAGGGCACGGCCAAGGAGCTGCCGGTGCTGATCAAGGCCGACGTGCAGGGCTCGGCGGAAGCGCTGGCCGGTGCGCTGGCGCGGCTGTCGACTGACAAGGTCGCGACCCGCGTGGTCTATAGCGGCGTCGGTGGCATCAGCGAGGCCGACATCACGCTGGCCAAGGCGTCGGGGGCGTTGCTCATCGGCTTCAACGTGCGTGCCAACCCGCAGGCGCGTGAGATTGCCAAGCGCGACAAGATCGACATCCGCTACTACAGCATCATCTACAAGGTCACCGAGGACATTCAGGCTCTGATGGTCGGTCTGCTCGACCCGACCTACAAGGAGACTTTCCTCGGCAACGCCCAGATCCGCGAAGTCTTCCGGATCACCAAGGTCGGCAACGTCGCCGGCTGCATGGTCACGGAAGGCCAGGTCAAGCGCGGCGCCAAGGTTCGCCTGCTGCGCGACAACGTGGTGATCCATGAAGGCACGCTGAAGACGCTGCGCCGCTTCAAGGAGGAAGTCCGCGAAGTGCAGCACGGCTTCGAGTGCGGCATGGCGTTCGAGAACTACGACGACATCAAGGTCGGCGATGTGATCGAGTGCTTCGACGTCGTCGAAGTTACGCCGACGCTCTAACGTTTCACCTCCCCCGTCATCGGGGGAGGTGTCAGCGTCCTACGCTGACGGAGGGCTCATGACCCCTCCGCCCCTGATGACAGGGCGCCTCCCCATCTGAATGGGGAAGAGAGAAGAGGGAGGAACGCCATGTCCCGGCGTCGTTCATCCGACAAAGAAAATCGTGCTCCCGGCCAGCGCCAGCTGCGCGTCGGCGAGGAGCTGCGCCATCTGCTGGCCGAGCTGCTCGAGCGCGGCGACATGCGCGATCCCGATCTGCGCGGCGCCTCGATCACCGTGACGGCGGTCGATGTCAGCCCCGACCTGCGTAACGCCACGGCCTTCGTCATGCCGCTCGGCGGCCAGGACGAACCGCGCCTGCTGGCTGCCATGCGCCGGGCGGCGCCGTGGTTCCGCTCACAGGTCGGCGAACGGGCCGGGCTGCGCCATGCGCCCGAGATCCGTTTCGAGATCGACCGCACCTTCGACGAAGCCGACAAGATCGGCGCGCTGCTGCGCCGGCCCGACGTGGCGCGCGACATCAAGGACGATTGAGGTAGTACTCGTCGCGCGGAAAGAGATCGGTGTTGGGCTGGGCGGCGGCCACGACCTCGCCGCTGTTCAGCGGCTCTACCTTCTTGTTCTCGAACCATTTCTGCAGTTCGTCGCGATCGACCCGCGCCGCCTTGAGGTGCTGGGCGACCTCGGGCTGCGCCAGCAGGGCCAGGACCTTCTCGCGGGCATAGGGGATGGGCCGGTCGCTGCCCATCATCGCTGGATGCACCATGGTCACGTAGGGAAAGATCGAACGGAATGTTTCGATCGACCGTTCGGTCGGCGCCCACTGGACGTAGATGCCGCCGGGCGCCAGCTTGGCACGGACCTGGCGGAAGAATTCCTGTGAATTGAGCAGCCCCGACAGCGCCGTCTTGGGGAGAATCGCATCGGCCTCGATCACGTCGTAGAGGGTTGGATCGAGGGCCAGCGCATGTCGGCCGTCGGCGACGACGACTTCGAAACGCTTGCTGTCCAAGAGCTCGTCGACGCCGGAATGGCCACCCAACGCGAGGTAGCGGCGCAGGGTCTGGATCACCGGCGCCACGATCTCGATCACGCGGACCTTCTCGGTCGCCGGGTGCAGGCCGGCCGCGTAGGGCGTGCCACCGGTGCCCGAGCCGATCACCAGCACGCGCCGTGGTGCCTCGTGGACCAGGGGACCGATGGCGCCCAGGAAGGCGTGCACGGTGTCGAAGGGCAGCCGGCTTTGCGAATGGCCCTGGATGTAGAGCCGGCCGTCGCTGCCATTCGACATCTTGAGCAGGCTGAGGCCGGTCTTGTCTTCGGCGACGATCGCGGTTTCGGCTGTGAGGCCGTGCAGGCGGCGCCAGAAGGCGTCGCCGCCGGGGAAGAACAGCAGGCCGGCGACCAGCAAGGCGGCCGGCAGATAGGCCCAGCGAGTCGCGCGCGGACCGGCAAGCTGCAGCAGTGCGAAGGCGAGCCCGATGGCGACCAGCAGCTTCAGGGTACCGGCGGTGCCGACCATGTCGAGCAGCAGCAGGCCCGCCGCCAGGCTGCCCATGCTGTTGCCCACGATGTTGGCGAGCTGCACCAGGCCGACGCGGCTGCCCAGCCGGTCGAGGTCGCGCTGTACCGCCTTCTGCACCACGGGGAACGAAAAGCCCATGATGAACGAGGCTGGCAGCACGACGACGGTCACCAGCAGGACGATCAGCGCCACGTCCTCGGCGCGTCCGCTCATGATGTCGCGATCGACGAAGGTCGCGGGCAGAAGGTCCGCACCGATGGCGAGATAGACGAACCATGCACCGGCCAGCGCCAGGGCCGTCGCCATGCCCTGCATCAGGAAGAAGAAGCGTCGCGGGTCGGCGATGCGGTCGATGGTCCGCGCACCGACCAGAAGCCCCGCCGCGTCGCCCAGCAGGAACACGGTCAGCACCAGCGAGAAGCTGTAGCCGTTCGACTGCAGCAACACGCCGATCAGCCGGTACCAGACGATCTGCAGTGCCACGATCAGGAAGCCGCTGACGAAGACCAGCAGCGCCCAACGCCAAACGACGCCATCGCCGTCGCTGTCGGCGCCACTGTCGGCGAGAGCTGGCGCGGCGGCGGGAGGCGCAACGGTCGAAGAGGGGCGTCCCGCCATGTCGAGGCCGCGGGCCAGCATCAAGCCGCCGACAGCGACCACGAGATTGAGCGCGGCGCCGAGATAGACCGCCTTGTCGAAGCCCACGGTACCGATCAGGAACCAGCCGCCGAAGAAGGCACCGACGCCGGCGCCGAGCGTGTTCAGGCCGTAGAGCCACCCGATCAGGGTGGCCGAGCCCGCGATCTGGCTCACGATCGCCTTGGACAGGAAAGGCAGCGAGCAGCCCATCAGGAAGGTCGGCCAGAGCAGGCCCGCGAACACCACTACGAAGATCACGCCGCGCGAGGCGGAGAGCGGCAGCAGCTCGCGATAGATGACATCGTAGTAGAGCCAGGGACTCAGCACGGCGAAAACGGCGATGCCGACCTCGCAAAGGGCAAAGGCGAGGAGCGCGCCGCGCCGCGAGAGCCGGTCGGCATAGAGACCGGCCGCCAGGCTGCCGATGCCCAGCCCCAGCAGGAAGGCGCCGACCACCAGGGCGGCGGCGATCGTGTCGGCGCCGGCGAACAGGCCCAGCAGGCGATGCCAGGCGGTCTGATAGATCAGGGCTGCCGCGCCCGAGAGGAAGAACAGTCCGAAAAGCACGGATTGTCGGACGCGATCCGACTGCAGCCTCGATGTCATGATTGCAGCCTGCCTGAAAGGACGACTGGCGCGCAACGCATAGTCGGCCTAAACGAGCGCTCCTTGCCGCGGAAAGCGGGCCGGGAGAACGAGGCGGGAGAGCGAATGGCGCGGCGGCGCAAGGGTGAGAAGATCGATGGCTGGGTGGTGCTCGACAAGCCGGTCGGCCTGGGGTCGACACCGGCGGTCAGCCGCGTGCGTCGGCTGTTCGGCGCCCAGAAGGCCGGCCATGGCGGCACGCTCGATCCGCTGGCCAGCGGCGTTCTGCCCATCGCACTCGGCGAGGCGACCAAGACCGTCCCGTTCGTGATGGACGGCCGCAAGGAGTACCGTTTCACCCTGAGATTCGGCGAGGCTCGGGCGACCGAGGACGCCGAGGGCGAGGTCACGGCCACCAGCAAGGTGCGGCCGGACGATGCCGCCATCGCCGGCGCTCTAGCGGCGTTTTGCGGTGAAATCGAGCAGATGCCGCCGGCCTTCTCGGCGCTCAAGGTCGATGGCCGGCGGGCCTATGACCTTGCCCGGGCCGGCGAGACGGTCGAGCTCAAGCCGCGCAAGGTCCTGATCGAACGGCTGGAATTTCTCGGTCGCCCCGACAGGGACCATGCGGATTTCCTGGTGGGCTGCGGCAAGGGCACCTACATCCGCTCGCTCGGCCGCGACCTGGCGATCGCCCTGGGCACCGTCGGACACCTGTCGATGCTGCGTCGGACCGCCGCCGGACCCTTTCGGGAGGCGGCGGCCATTTCGCTTCCCAAACTGGAGGCCCTCGGGCATATTCCCGCGCTCTTCGGGGCCCTGGCGCCCGTTGCAACCGCGCTGGACGACATCCCGGCGCTGGCTGTGACGGAAGCCCAAGCGGACCGGCTGCGCCAAGGCCAGCCTGTGCTCTTGACCCGGGACGCACCGCCGTCCGGCGCATTGGTTCGCGCCGAGCTCGGCGACAGGCTCGTGGCACTCGTCCGTTCCGACGGTACCGCCCTCCAGCCGGTGCGCGTGTTCAACCTTTAAGACTATGGAGATGACCGATGTCGATTACAGCCACGCGCAAGGCGGAGCTGATCAAGACCTATGCCCAGGCCGAGGGTGACACCGGTTCGCCGGAAGTTCAGGTCGCGATCCTCAGCGAGCGCATTTCCAACCTCACCGAGCACTTCAAGGGCCATGCGAAGGATCACCATTCGCGTCGTGGTCTGCTGAAGCTCGTCGGCCAGCGCCGTCGTCTGCTCGACTACCTCAAGGCCAAGGACAACAAGCGCTACGACACATTGATCGAGCGCCTGGGTCTCCGGCGTTGAACCTCAGGCCCCGCTCCCGTCTGCCAAAGATGGGGCGGGGCCTTTTCGCGTCGCGTCGTCCGGTCCCCGTATGTTCGGCCGGCTGACGCGACATCGCAGTAACCGGGAAGGCAGGGGCGAGAGCAAAGGCCTGACCCGGTCCTGCCGGCGCAAGGGCGCCGGCGGGCGGTCGTTGCCAACGGGGGCGAACGGCCGTGATGGAAAGGATGAATGAGATGTTCGAAGTTTTTCGCAAAGAGATCGATTGGGCCGGGCGCAAGCTCGTGCTCGAGACCGGCAAGATCGCGCGCCAGGCCGATGGTGCCGTGATGGCGACCTACGGCGGCACCACGGTGCTGGCCGCCGTCGTGTTCGAGAAGAAGCCGAAGCCCGGCCTCGACTTCTTCCCGCTGACCGTGAACTACCAGGAGAAGGCCTTCGCCGCGGGCAAGATCCCCGGCGGCTTCTTCAAGCGTGAGGGCCGTCCCAGCGAGAAGGAGATCCTGACCTCGCGCCTGATCGATCGCCCGATCCGTCCGCTGTTCCACGAGAGCTACCGCAACGAGACGCTGGTCGTCGTGACGACCCTGGCGCACGACATGGAGAACGACCCCGACATTCTGGCGATGGTCGCCACGTCGGCGGCGCTCACCATCTCGGGCGTGCCCTTCATGGGCCCGATCGGCGCGGCGCGCGTCGGTTACCTCGACGGCAAGTTCGTCGTGAACCCGACCCTGGAGCAGACCGAGGCGAGCTCGCTCGACCTCGTGGTCGCGGGCACCAAGGAAGGCGTGCTGATGGTCGAATCGGAAGCCAAGGAGCTTTCCGAAGAGGTCATGCTGGGCGCCGTCATGGAAGCCCATCGCTCGTTCCAGCCGGTGATCGATGCGATCATCCAGCTCGCCGAGCATTGCGCCAAGGAACCGCTGCCGCTCACCGATCCGTCGGAAGCATCCAAGACGGTGGCCGAGAAGCTGAAGGCCGACATGCGCGGTAAGCTGGTCGAGGCCTTTGCCGAGACCCAGAAGCAGGCTCGTCAGGCCAAGATCAGCGCCGTGAAGACCGAGGCCAAGAAGCTGTTCGAAGGCAATGACGAGGCGCTTGCCGCCTTCGGCGAGCAGTTCGGCAACCTCGAAGCCGACGTGGTGCGTACCGCCATCCTCGATACCGGCAAGCGCATCGACGGCCGCGACACCAAGACTGTCCGCCCGATCGTGGCCGAAGTCGGCGTGCTGCCGCGCGCTCACGGTTCGTCGCTGTTCACCCGCGGCGAGACCCAGGCGCTGGTCGTGGCGACGCTGGGCACCGGCCAGGACGAGCAGATCATCGACGCGCTCGAAGGCGAGTACCGCGAAAACTTCATGCTGCACTACAACTTCCCGCCGTACTCGGTCGGTGAAGTGCGCCGCATGGGGTCGCCCGGCCGTCGCGAGATCGGCCACGGCAAGCTCGCCTGGCGCGCGATCCGCCCGATGCTGCCGGGCAAGGACAAGTTCCCCTACACGATCCGCATCGTGTCGGAGATCACCGAGAGCAACGGCTCTTCGTCGATGGCCTCGGTGTGCGGCGGCTCGCTGTCGCTGATGGACGCCGGCGTCCCGATGGAGCGTCCGGTGGCCGGCATCGCCATGGGCCTGATCAAGGAAGGCGACCGTTTCGCCGTTCTGACCGACATCCTGGGTGACGAGGATCACCTCGGCGACATGGACTTCAAGGTGGCCGGTACCGAGAAGGGCATCACCTCGCTGCAGATGGACATCAAGATCACTTCGATCACCGAGGAGATCATGAAGGTCGCGCTCGGCCAGGCGAAGGACGGCCGCATCCATATCCTCGGCGAGATGGCCAAGGGTCTGGGCGGGGCGCGCGAGAGCGTCAGCCAGAACGCGCCGCGGATCACGCAGTTCACGATTCCGAAGGACAAGATCCGCGAAGTGATCGGCACCGGCGGCAAGGTGATTCGCGAGATCACCGAGACGACCGGCACCAAGATCGACATCGAGGACGACGGCACCATCAAGGTCGCTGCGGTCGACGCCAAGCAGGGCCAGGCCGCGATCGACTGGATCAAGGGCATCGTGGCCGAGCCGGAAGTGGGCGTGGTCTACAACGGCAAGGTCGTGAAGACCGTCGAGTTCGGCGCCTTCGTGAACTTCCTCGGCGCTCGTGACGGCCTGGTGCACATCTCCGAGCTGGCGCCGCGCCGCGTCGCCAAGGTCACCGACGTCGTCAAGGAAGGCGACCAGGTCAAGGTCAAGGTCCTGGGCGTCGACGATCGCGGCAAGGTCCGCCTCAGCATGAAGGTGGTCGACCAGGAGACCGGCGAGGACATCTCGAACAAGCCGAAGGACGAAGCCGCTCCCGCGGCGCCCGCCGCCGGCGAGTAAGCCTTCGCGACAAGACGGAAACGGCGGCCCAATGGGGCCGCCGTTTTTGTTTGCGCCTGCACCTTGGTCATATCGGCAACCGACATTCGAGGCGGGGATTCCTGGGCACGATGCTCTAGGCTTCCGCGCGGAGGTGTGGTGGGGCGATGGTTGAGCTTGTCCTGATTCTGCTCGGCGCGCGCCTGGTCCGCCGCAAATGGTGGCTGGTCGGATTCGCCGGAGCGGCCTGGTGTGGCCTCGGCCTCTTCTTCTTCGTCAATGCGCTGGTCGATGAATTTCGCATGCGCCCCATCTACTTCGCCATTCCGCTGGCGATCGACGGCGCTCTCTGCCTCGTCGGGGCGTTCGGCAGCGTCGGCGGCGTGAGGCTCCTGCGCCTGGGCAAGGCCGCCGTGCTGACGGCGCTGTGCGCCCTCATCCTGCTCCATCCCTGGAAAGGCGGAATGATCGTCGGCTTCCTCGTGGGCACGTTCCTGATTGCGGATGGTCTGTGGCGCGGCGCGAGTGCGTATGTCGTTCGCCCCGCCGGCTGGCGGCGCGCCTGCATCTTCGCGGCGGTCGAAGTCGTGTTCGGCATCTGGTCGTACATTCCCTGGCCGACCAACTGGGAAGGCGAGGTCGGCGCCGACATCGGTACCTTGCTGGTCGTCTCGGGGTTCGGGGCCTGCATCGTCGCGATGCGCCTGCGGCGGCTCGGCCCGGCCGATCCCGTTGCCAAGGTCCTGACGCGGGGTTGGCCCGACGAGCCCGACGCGCCGGAAGAGGGAGTGTCGGACGATGGGGCCGAGCCATCATCCTCGGGCTCGGTCGTCGTGCATGTCTGGACCCCGACCGGGCAGCTCGTCTCGATCCGTCGCAGCGTCAGTCGTTACGTTGCTGCTTTCGACGAGCAGGGCAGGGTGTCGACGGGGCATGCCGCCCTCGAAGGACCGCAGGTCTATATCAGTCACTATCCGGCCGTGGAGATCGACCGGTCGCGCGCAGATTTTCACAAGACCCTGCGGGCCACGCACGACAACGACGTGCCGGGCATCTTCCAGCCGAGCTACGCCGCCGAGCGCGCCGACTGGTGCGCCTCGACATTGCAGGTGCGCATCGACGGATTGAACACGAAGGCACTGGCCCGGTTCTGGAGCGCCTATCGGCGCGACACGACCTACAACCTCACGGACCGCAACTGCTCCGTCGCCGTGGCGCGGGCGCTCGATGCCGGGCTCGACGGGCTTTTCGCCGAGGCGGCACGCTCACCTGCTTTCCTGCCGAGGCTGCTGCTGGTTCCGGAATTGTGGGTGGCGGGTTTCATGCGTGAACGCGCGGCGTCGATGGCCTGGACGCCGGGACTCGCCCTCGATTACGCGCGGGCCTTGTCGCATCTGGTCGAGCTGCCGCGACGCCTGGCGAGAGGCAGCCAGCCGAGGCCCGAGGCAACTGCCCGATGATGCTCGACCTGCCGCGAGCGGCAATCGTCGCCACGGCCGCGATCTTCGGCCTCACCTACAGCCTGACGGCGACGGTGCTGGCGCTCGATCTGGCGCAGCGTGGGTTCGACGAGGGGTTCATCGGCGCCAACGCGGCCATGCATGCCGTGGGCGTGCTCGCCATGGCCGTGCTGCTGCCGCGCTGGGTGGCCTGTATCGGCGTGCGCCGTTCCGTCGTCGGGGCCTTGGCGGCGGCGACGCTCCTGATGCTCGCTTTTCCGGCCGCTCCCTTCGTCTGGCTGTGGTTCCCGTTGCGCATCCTTCTCGGCGCCGCCTCCGAGGTTCTCTTCGTGCTGTCGGAGACATGGCTCAACACGTTGACGCCGGAGGGTTCACGGGCCCGTACAATGGCGATCTACACGACGGCGCTGTCGACCGGCTTCGCCCTGGGACCGCTGATCCTGTCGGCGACCGGCACCGGCGGCGTGCTGCCCTATGCCGTGGGCGGGGCACTCGCCGCAGCGGCCATCCCGTTCGTCCTGTCGCGCCGTGTCGAGGCGCCGACATTCGAGGCGCCGCTCCACGGCAATCCGGTGCAGTATGTACGTCTCGCGCCACTCGCCATGGGCGCGACCGTGCTGAACGCCGCCGTCGAGACGGCCGGTTTCACCTTCCTCGCCCTCTACGCGATCGATCTCGGATGGGATCAGGGGCGCGCCGCCCAGCTCGTGTCGTGCATGATGGTCGGGGCGATCGTGCTGCAGCTGCCGATCGGCTGGCTGGGCGACCATATGGACCGTCGACGCCTGGTGGTCGGCCTTGCTGCGCTATCGGCGGTGCTGGCCCTGGTCTGGCCATGGGCTCTGCAGCAACACCCTTTTCTGATCTTCGCGCTGCTCTTCGTCTGGGGCGGCCTCTTCGTCGGCATCTACACGATCATGCTGGCGATCGTGGGCAGCCGGTTCGCAGGAAGCCAGCTCGTCGGCATCTATGCCGGGATGGGACTGATGTGGGGGGCCGGGGCTCTCCTCGGGCCGACACTCGCCGGCCTGGCGCTCGAGATCAACCGGCATGGCCTGGTCTATTTCGTGGCACTCGCCTGCATGCTCTTCATCGTCCTTGCGCTGCGGGCGAGAACCTGACGCGGCCTGCCGCTCGATCCACCCCTCTCGATCCACCCCTCAGGGCGTGAGCTCCTTGAAGGGTGGACGCAAGGCCAGTGGCACGCTGAAGCTGCCCTGGAACCTGTAGTAATTCTGTTCGACGTCGCGCGCCTTGCAGTCCGCTTCCAGGCGCGGCTCGTCGGTAGCTGTCGGGAAGAACCGCACATTGCCGAGGACTGCCTGCGCCAGCTGGGCGTTCTGCTGGGCGTTGCTGCCGGCGCCCTTCAACTTGACCAGCGCATCCTGAAGCTCGAAATGCACGATCATGTAGGTGAAGGGCAGCATCTCGGCATTCCTACGCAGGCAGTAGAAAACCAGCGTGCGGTCCGCGGCATAGTCCTTGGCCGCCGCGAGGGCCGCCTGGAAGCTGATGGGCGTCAGCGGTTCGGCCGCGGCGGTCGCCGGCAAGGTGGCGCAGATGGCGGCGCAGGCCAGGGCGCCGGCAAGAAGGCTCGGGAAGATCGGGCGCATGCTCGATCGCAGCATGGCCCGATCATAGCATGGTTCGGGAGATTACTCGCCGCCCGCCGTTACGCTGCCGTCGTGCGGCAGGCCGATCACGTGGTAGCCGGCATCGACGAAATGCACCGTGCCGGTGACGCCGGCACTGAGATCCGACAGGAAATAGAGGGCCGCGCCGCCGACGTCGGTGAGCTCGACATTGCGGCGCAGCGGCGAGGCCTCGCGCGAAACGCGGTAGACGTAGCGCGCGCCGCCGATCACTGCGCCCGCCAGGGTGCGCATCGGGCCAGCCGAGATCGCATTCACCCGCACGCCCTGCGGGCCGAGATCGGCCGCGAGATAGCGGACGCTGGCCTCGAGGGCGGCCTTGGCGACGCCCATCACGTTGTAGGACGGCATCACGCGGGTGGCGCCTTCATAGGTCAGCGTGATCAGGCTGCCGCCCTCGCTCATCAGCGGCAGGGCGCGCCGGGCGATCTCGGTGAAGGAGTAGCAGGAGATGGTGAGGCTGCGCTGGAAGTTGGCCTTGGTCGTGTCGACGTAGCGGCCCTTCAGCTCCTCCTTGTCGGAGAAGGCGATGGCATGGACCACGAAGTCGAGCCGGCCCCATTCCTTCTTCAGGGTGTCGAACAGCCGGTCGAGGCTCGCTTCATCCTCGACATCGGCCTCGACCACCACCTTGGCGCCGAGCTTCTGCACCATGGGCAGCACGCGCTTGCCGAAGGCGGCGCCCTGGTAAGTGAAGGCGAGTTCCGCGCCGGCGCCATGCAGCGCCTGCGCAATGCCCCAGGCGATCGAGCGGTCGTTGGCGACGCCCATCACCAGGCCGCGCTTGCCGGCCATCAGCTTGGGAATGTCGGGCAGGGCCGCAGGCGCCGACTTGGCGGCAGGAGATTTGCCGGCGGGAGTCGCTGCCGCACCGCTGCCCGAGGCGTCGGGCGCGGCGGAGAGGGTCCTTTCGTTGGACATCGATCCTTCTCAGTGATCGTAGCGGGAGAAAAGCAGGCAGGCGTTGGTGCCGCCGAAGCCGAAGCTGTTCGACATGACGGTCTGCAGGCCGGCATTGTCGATGCGCTGGCGGGCGATCGGGTACCCCTCGGCACCGGGGTCGAGATTTTCGATGTTGGCCGAGGCGGCGACGAAGTCGCCCTGCATCATCAGCAGCGAATAGATCGCCTCGTGGGCGCCGGTGGCGCCCTGGCTGTGCCCGGTCAGCGACTTGGTCGAGCTGACCGTCGGCAGCTTGTTGGGGGACTGCTTGTCGCCGAACACGGTGCGGATGGCGTCGAGCTCGGTGATGTCGCCGACCGGCGTCGAGGTGCCGTGGGTGTTGATGTAGTCGACCGGCAGGTTGCGTCGGGCGGCGCCCGAGAAACCGTCGAGCGCCAGCCGCATGCAGCGGATCGCGCCTTCGCCCGAGGGCGCGACCATGTCGGCGCCGTCCGAAGTGGCGCCGTAGCCGATCACCTCGGCGTAGATCTTGGCGCCGCGCGCCTTGGCGACCTCCAGCTCCTCGAGCACCAGAATGCCGCCGCCGCCGGCGATCACGAAGCCGTCGCGGTCCTTGTCGTAGGCCCGGCTCGCGCGCGTCGGCGTGTCGTTGTACTTGGACGACATGGCGCCCATGGCGTCGAACAGCACCGACAAGGTCCAGTCGAGCTCCTCGCCGCCGCCCGCGAACATGCGGTCGGCCTTGCCGAGCTGGATGCACTCGACGGCATTGCCGATGCAGTGCGCCGAGGTCGAGCAGGCGGAGCTGATCGAATAGCTCAGCCCCTTGATCTTGTAGGCGGTCGCGAGATTGGCCGAGACGGTGCTCGACATGGCACGCGGCACCTGGAAGGGGCCGACCCGCTTGGGGCCCTTTTCCTTGGCGACGATGGCCGACTGCACGATGGCGCCGGTCGTCGGACCGCCCGAACCCGCCACCAGGCCGGTGCGATCGTTGGAGATTTCGGCCTCGCCGAGGCCGGCATCGGCGATCGCTTCCTTCATGGCGAGGTAGGCATAGGCGGCGCCGTTGCCCATGAAGCGCATGAGGCGGCGGTCGACCAGCTCCTCGGCATTGAGCTTGAGCGTGCCGGCGACCTGGCTGCGGAAGCCCAGCTCCTTGTACTGCGGGACGAACTCGATGCCTGACGTACCGTCCTTCAGTGATTGAGTGACCTGGGCGGCGTTGTTGCCGATCGGGGAGACGATGCCGAGGCCAGTGACGACGACCCGCTTCATCAGCCCGCCGCGGCGGCCGGCGCCGCGTCCTGGAACAGGCCGACCTTCAGGCCGTCGACCTCGAAGACCTGCTGGCCGTCGGCATGGACGAAACCGTCGCCGATACCCAGGACCAGCTTGCGCAGGATCACGCGCTTGAGGTGCACATGGTATGTAAGTTTGCGAACGGTCGGCAGGATCATGCCGGTGAACTTGACCTCGCCGACGCCCAGCGCCCGGCCGCGGCCCGGGGCCTTCATCCAGCCGAGGAAGAAACCCAGCATCTGCCACAGGGCGTCGAGACCCAGGCAGCCCGGCATCACCGGGTCGCCCTTGAAGTGGCAGGCGAAGAACCAGAGGTCGGGCTTCACGTCGAGTTCGGCCACGATCTCACCCTTGCCGTACTTCCCGCCGGTATCCGAAATCTTCACGATCCGGTCGAACATCAGCATCGGCGGCAGCGGCAGCTGCGCATTGCCCGGGCCGAAAAGATGCCCTTTGGCGCACTCGATCAGGTCTTCGAAGGTATAGCTGTTCTTCTGCTCGCTCACTTTTACCGTCCTGCGGCCACCCCACGCGGGCGTCGGGCGGCAGAATAGGGATGCCGGGAGCCCCGTGCAAACAACCCGGGGCGGCCGCCGAGGCCGCCCCGTACCCCTCTGTCTTAGGGGGCAACGAGCGTGAACGACAGCCCTTTTCTTGTCCTTTTCTCCTGCTTACATATGATTGCAATGATGTCTGGCAATAGCCCCGATTTCACTGAGCGCCTGCGAGCCGCCGGCCTGCGCCCGACGCGCCAGCGGGTCGCTTTGGCGCGCGTGCTGTTCGAAGGCGGACATCGCCACGTCACGGCCGAGAGCCTTCATGCGGAAGTGAAGGCGACCCGCATGCCGGTGTCGCTCGCCACCGTCTACAACGCGCTGAACCAGTTCCGCGATGCCGGCTTGCTACGCGAGGTCGTGGTGGCGCCGGGCCGATCCTATTTCGACACCAACACCGGCCATCATCATCATTTCTATGTCGAGCCGGATGGCGAGCTGCACGACTTCCCGTCGGACAAGGTGACGATCGCCGGCCTGCCGTCGCCGCCCAAGGGCACCCGCTTGTCGCGGGTCGATGTGATCGTCCGGGTTCATCGCTGAAAGCACGGCAGACCTTGCTGCTTTGCGAATCGTTTGCATCTTTTAGAATAGTTCTAATCTGCTTGACGCCGTCGCCGTCGAAATCCTAAATCCCCTGTGAGATTGGCGGATGGGCCGATCACATAGGAGGAAGACCATGGCGAACCTCAAGGGATCCAAGACAGAAGACAATCTGAAGGCCGCCTTCGCGGGCGAGAGCCAGGCGAACCGTCGCTACCTCTACTTCGCACAAAAGGCCGACGTCGAAGGCTACAACGACGTTGCCGCCGTTTTCCGCTCGACCGCCGAAGGTGAGACCGGCCATGCGCACGGCCATCTCGAGTTCCTCGAGGTGAGCGGCGACCCGGCGACCGGCCTGCCGATCGGCGAGACCTCGGCCAACCTCAAGGCCGCGATCGCCGGCGAGACGCACGAGTACACCGACATGTACCCGGGCATGGCGCGCACCGCGCGCGAAGAAGGCTTCGGTGAAATCGCCGACTGGTTCGAGACCCTGGCGAAGGCCGAGAAGAGCCACGCCGGCCGCTTCCAGAAGGCGCTCGACACGATGGCCTGAGTCTACGGGGGCCTGGTCATACCGGGCCTCGGCCTCGCAGACTCTCGAGACGATCTCTCGCAAAGGGGACCCCACGCGGGTCCCCTTTATTCTTCCCGCGTTCCGATACCCTCCCGCGACCCGCCGGCAGCAGAGCACTCCACCATGCGCGAAGGCAGCCTCGAAGCCCCGATCCGTCACGCCCTCGATTGGCAGGACCCCTGGTTCTGGGACGAGAAGGCCCTCGAAAAGGAGATGGAGCGCGTCTTCGACATCTGTCACGGCTGCAGGCGCTGCTTCAATCTCTGCGATTCCTTCCCGCGTCTGTTCGACCTGATCGACAATGGTCCGACCGGCGAACTCGACGGCGTGAAGAAGGAAGACTACGCCCAGGTCGAGGAAGCCTGCACGCTTTGCGACATGTGCTTCATGACCAAGTGCCCGTATGTGCCGCCGCACGAGTGGGCGCTCGATTTCCCGCATCTCATGCTGCGCCATCGTGCTGTACAGGCGCGCAAGAAGGGCGTCGACTTCGTCGCCCGCCAGCTCGCCGACACCGATCGCACCGGCCGGCTCGGCACCTTCGCCGCCGCGGCCGCGAACTGGGCGACCGACGAGCACAACACGACGGCCCGCAAGAGCATGCAGAAGCTCGCGGGCATCCATCACGGCGCGCGCCTGCCGCGCTACGCCGGCGAGACCTTCGAGATCCGCGCCCGTCGTGAAGGCGTCGAGCTGAACGAAGCGGCACCTGCTTTCGGCAAGCGCAAGGCCGTGCTCTATGCGACCTGCTTCGTGAACTTCAACAACACCGACATCGGCGCCGCTGCCCGCGCGGTGCTGGCCAAGAACGGCGTTGCCACCGAAGTGGTGCATCCCGCCTGCTGCGGCATGCCCAAGCTCGAGCTGGGCGATATCGAATCCGTCGCTGCCGCTGCGCACAAGGTGTCGGCCGAGCTGCTGTCCTGGGTCGACAAGGGCTACGATATCGTGGCGCTGACGCCGTCCTGCGCGCTGATGCTGAAGTTCGAATGGCCGCTGATCTGCCCCAAGGATCCGGCCATCGAGCGGTTGAGCAACGCCACTTTCGATCTCTCCGAGTATGTCGTCGACATCGCCAAGACCGAAGGCCTGGCGCCGGGACTCGAGCCGCTGGAAGGCGGCGTCAGTGTCCATCTCGCCTGCCATGCGCGGGCACAGAACATGGGCGCCAAGGCTGCCGAGATGCTGCGCCTCGTGCCCAAGACGCGCGTGGCGGTGATCGAGCGTTGCAGCGGCCATGGCGGCATCTGGGGCGCCCGCACCGAGAATTTCGAGACCGCGGTGAAGGTCGGCAAGCCTGCGGCGCAGGCTGCGCTCAAGAACAACACCAGTTTCGTCGCTTCCGAATGTCCGCTGGCCGCCGATCACCTCATGCAGGTGATGGAGATCACGGCGGGCGACGAGAAGCCCAAGCCCTCGCGCGCCGATCATCCGATCGAGCTGTTCGCGCGCGCCTACGGAATCGGGAGACAGGAATCGTGACTCCGCGCAAGATCGACGCCTCGATGATCGTGCCGCTGGCCGAATATACCGGCCAGCGTGCCGAGCGTCGCAAGCGCATCACCGAGATCAAGAAGAACCGCCGGCTCGAGGTCGGGCCGTTCGCGACATTCTATTTCGAATCCTACGACACCATGCTGCATCAGGTGCACGAGATGCTCTTCATCGAGAAGGGCGGCGCCGAGCAGCTGGTCGACGAGCTGGCGGCCTACAATCCGCTGATCCCGCAGGGGACCGAGCTGGTCGCGACCGTGATGTTCGAGATCGACGACCCCATCCGCCGAGCGCGCGTGCTGGCGACGCTGGGCGGCGTCGAGCATCGCGCCTTCATCCGCGTCGGCAGCGCTGTGGTCCGCGGCGTGCCCGAAGACGACCAGGAACGGTCGCGCGACGACGGCAAGGCCTCGTCCGTGCAGTTCATCCGCTTTCCCTTCACCGCCGCGGAGATTGCCGCCTTTCGAGGCGGCGAGGGCGACGCCGTGGTCGGCTTCGATCATCCCAACTATGGGCACATGGCCGTGATGCCTGCGGCTGTCCGCCAGGCCCTGGCGGCAGACTTCGCCTGATCCTGCGGCAACGGATCTCGCGAGCTCAGCGCACGCCGTAGTTCATCGGCAGGATCAGCACGATCGGATCGCCCGGCATGCCGTTCGGCACCGGCGGCAACGGCATGGCGCGACGGATGGCGGCGATTTCGGCGGCGTCGATGGCCGGCCAGCCGCTCGACCGGTCGATCCGCACATCGACGAGATAGCCGTCGCGATTGATGGTGACGCGGGTCACCACCCGGCCCGATTGCCGGTTCTCGCGCGCGACGGCGGGATAGACGCGATGCGGTTCGATGTGGCGGAACACGCGCGACAGATAGTCGTTGCGCATGCCGCCCTGGCCCGCCGCCAGATCGGCACTCGACGGGCCGGGATTGGGCGAGAGCGAGGGGCCGGCGGCGGCCTGCTGGTTGCCGGGCGCGGGCGAGGGCGCGGCTGCCGGCGGCGGCGCAGGACGGGGGGGAACTGCCGTCTGGGCACGCTGCACCGGCCGCGGCGGCGGGGCGGCGCGCTGCGGCTTGGGAATGTCGCGCGATGTCGGCGGCGGCGGCGGGTCCGGCGCAGGCAGGGCCTGCTCGAAAGTCACCTGCGGCTTCCACGCCGAGGCATCGGTCTGCCAGGTCGTCTGCGGATCCGCCGGCGTCTTGGCGTCGCTCGGCGAGTCGGCCGGGACGGGCGGCGAGGGTTCCGCCGCCGCCATAGCCTGTTGCGGTGGCTGCGACGGTTCGGAAGGCGTCGGCTGCGGTGGCTCGGGCGCGGCCGTTGCGGCTTCGGTTGGTGGCGCCGGGATCTCGGCGGCCGGCGCACCTCCTCCTCCGCCGCCACCTGCCGCGGTGGCACCCAGCGGTTCTGGTTCGACCGTGACCATGATCGGTGTTTCGGCCTGGTCGTGCGTGCGCAATGGCGAGATCCACCACAACGCCCCGGCCACTGCGAGATGCAGGCCGATCGCCAGCGCAAGCGCGCCCGACGACATGCGTCCCGACTGCGAGACACCGCTCGGCGTGGAAAGGAGGCTGTCCTGAGTCACGGCATCCGATGTTCTACGATCAGGGTCGACGGCGGGCCAGAGCGGCGACTTGCAGCGCCGTCAATGCAGCGCCGTCAACGCTGCTCGTTGTACTTGAAGCTGACCGGCAACAGGAATGTATGGCTGTTTCCGCTGATGTCACCCGGCAACGGCGGATAGGGCGAGGCGCGGCGGATCGTGTCCATCACGCCGGTGTCGAGCGAGGGCAGGCCGCTCGACCGCACCATCGCCACGTCGAGCAGGCGACCGTCGCGCGCGATGGTGACGCGCGTCAGCACCGTGCCTTCTTCGCGGATCGTGTTGGTGTTCTTCGGAACATAGGGAAACTGTGCGACGCGGCGCATCACCGCCCAGAGATACTGTTCCTGCGCGTGCTTGCTGCCATAGGCGTCGGCCGGATTGCGGAACGTCGGCGCTGCCGGCGCCGCCGTTGCAGCGGCCTGGCGGTCGGTCGAGGGGCGCTGCGGCACCGGATTGAGCGGCGAGGGCTTTAACCCCTGCTGCTGCTGAGGCGGATGCGGTTGTGGCGCCTGCTGTTGCGGCGGGGGTGGTGGTGCCGCGGGCGGTGGCGCCGGGCGGTTGGCCTGCGGTGGCGGCGGGGCCGGTGGCCGGATGGGCGGCAGGGGGGCGGGTGGCAGGGCAGCGGGGCGCGGGATCTCGCGGTCGGTGACGGGCGGCGGCGGTGCCTCGAGCGGCGGCAGGGCGGCTTCGAGCGTGGGCGGTGGTGGCGCGGGAGGCGGCGGCGAAGGCTGCGGTTCGGGGCGCGGCTGGGCGGCGGCCTGCTGAACCTCGGGGGGCTTGGGGGCTTCCGCCGGCCTGGGCGCTTCCGGGGGCTGGGGCGCTTCCGCCGGCTTGGCAGGTTCGGGGGTGGCGGCAGGCGGAGGCGGCTGGACCGGCTCGGGTTTCGCGGCCTGTTCCTTGGGTGGCTCGTTTTGTGGTTCCGGAGGTCGCTCTTCCTGGGGCGGCGTCGACGCCTCGGCCGGCCGCTCGGCCGGCCTGTCCGTCGGCTTCTCCGCGGGCGCTTCAGTCCCCGGCTTGGCCTTGGGGTCGGTGGTAGTGCCGACCGGCGGCAGGCCTAGCCGTTGCGTCGGCGGCCTGGCCTGCGGGGGCGGTGGCTGCACGGCGGCTGTCGGAATCGTGGTCGTCGGTGGCGCGACGGGTGGTGGTGCCGGCATCGGCGCCGGCTCGGGCTTGGCTTCGGGCGCCGCGGGTGGCGTGTCCATCGTGACCTCGATGGCGTCCTCGAAGGGGTCGGTCGGCTTGAGCGGCGAGATCCACAAGAACGCCGCGGCCACCACGATATGCAGCGTCGTCGTCAGCAGGATAGCCGACGGCGGCATGCGGTCGAAGTGGTGGGCGCGGGTGAAGCTTACGTCGTGGGCCACGGCGATGCTCGTTCTAGGGGCCGACCGGCCCGGCCGCCAGCGTCGTTGCAGCGGCGCGGCAGGCTAGTTGATGGGTTCCGACTTGTAGACACCCCACATGCTGGTGCGTTCGATCCAGCCACTGACCCCACTGGGCACTTTGACGCGGCACCAATCGCCAGCGCAGGAGCGGATTTCGCCGATGACCTCGGGTTCCAGCTTGGCGGTCACCTCCGCCGACTTGGCGGGGGTCTTGTGCAGGTTGGCGGCCTTGCTCGAGATGATGAAGCCGCGCTTGCCGGTCAGCAGGCTCTGATGGACCCAGCCGCTGGCGCCCTGCCAGTCGCGGATTTTCCGAAAATTCTCGAATTCGGCGACGATCTCGACCGGCATGCCTTTGCGCTTGAAAACCCAATCGACGGGATAGCGCGAGCCCGGGCCGGTGCGGACGTTGACCTCGTCGGAGCGCAGCGAGGCAAAGCGTGGAAGCGGCAGGCCGGACCCCTTGCGCTGCAGGGCGAGGGGCTTGTCGGCGGCCTGCGCCGACGCAGGCGACAGGGGAAGAATGGAGGTGCCGAGCCCCGCCATGACGGCGAACAGCAGGCAAAGCAGGCGCGGCAATCGACTTCCCATCACGGTCTGTATACCTCAATTCTTCACATCGGGCGACAAGTACCTGAAAAACCGCGCTTTTCAGCCGCGCACACCGAGAAGCGCGCTGGCTGGACAAAACGCGCGCGGACTTGCTAATCGGGCAGTGTCTTCTCCCGTGCAAGTCTCGGTGCCGATCTGCCTATGACGTCTATCCCCAAGAAGAAGCCGCTGGTGATCGTCACCCGCAAGCTGCCTGACGCCATCGAGACCCGGCTGATGGAGCTGTTCGAGACGCGCCTGAACGCTGACGACAAGCCGCTCTCGGCTTCCCAGCTCATCGAGGCGGTCAAGGCGGCCGATGTTCTGGTGCCGACAGTCACCGACCGGATCGACAGCCGCGTCCTGTCCCAGGCCGGACCGAAGCTGAAGCTGATCGCTTCCTTCGGCACCGGCGTCGACCATATCGACCTCGATACCGCCCGCCAGCGCGGCATCACCGTGACCAACACGCCGGGCGTGCTGACCGAGGACACGGCCGACATGTCGATGGCGCTGGTCCTCGCCACGGCGCGCCGCATGGGCGAGGGCGAGCGGCTGGTGCGCGAGGGCAAGTGGTTGGGCTGGAGCCCGACCTCGATGCTGGGCGCACGGCTCCAGGGCAAGCGCATGGGCATCGTCGGCATGGGCCGCATCGGCCAGGCGCTGGCCCGCCGCGCGCGCGGCTTCGGGCTCGCCATCCACTATCACAACCGCAAGCGCGTCCACGGTGAGATCGAGCGCGAGCTCGAGGCGACCTACTGGGAGAGCCTCGACCAGATGCTGGCGCGCATGGACATCGTGTCGGTGAACTGCCCGCATACGCCCGCCACCTTCCATCTCCTGTCGGCGCGCCGGCTCAAGCTGATGAAGCCCTCGGCCATCATCGTGAACACCGCGCGCGGCGAGGTGATCGACGAGAACGCCATGGTGCGCATGCTGAAGGCGGGCGAGCTGTCGGGTGCCGGTCTCGACGTCTACGAGCACGAGCCGCAGGTCAACCCGAAGCTGCTGGAACTCGACCGCGTCGTGCTGCTGCCGCACATGGGGTCGGCTACGCTCGAGGGCCGCATCGATATGGGCGAGAAGGTGCTGATCAACATCAAGACCTTCGCCGACGGCCACAAGCCGCCGGACCGCGTCCTGGCGACGATGTTCTGAGGCGCTGCTCTAGGATCGATAGAATCTAGAGCACAACCTTCCGCTCGACTGAGTCCAGTCGAGTGGGACGTGCTCTAGTCGGGCCGAACGCCGATCAATCCTGCTGTCACGAACCGCGCCACGGCATGCGCGCGGTTCACGGCGCCGAGCTTGCGCCGCGCATTGTCGACATGGAACTTCACGGTCGACTGCGAGACGGCGAGGATCACCGAGATCTCCCAATCGGATTTGCCCTCCGCCACGAAGGCGAGACAGTCGCGCTCGCGCGGTGTCAGCGACGGCGTTCCTTCGTCTTCCGGCTCGGGCGCGCGCAGATGGTCGATCGCGATCACGGTCGAGAGCCGGATCGCCTGGAGTTCCGCCGGCGAGAAGTCGGTGCCGGTGAACCAGATACTTAGCGCCGTTGCGGTCCGCCGCGGCCCGAAGTGGCTGGCGGCGAACGTGTCGCGCACGCCGAACTCGGCCATTGCCGCCCAGTAGTCGGCGTAGGCGCGCGACTCGTGCGGTGCGATTTCGCTGGCGAAGAACGGCCGCTGGAATTTCGTCGCGCCCATCGCGAGCGGACAGTGCCTGTCGGCATAACGCTGGGCGGCGCTGCCCAGCCAGTCGGCCTGCCGGATGCGGGCATGGTCGTCGGTCTTGTAGCGGCCGCTGACCTCGGGATCGTGCCAGTTGCGCGTCAGCTGGAAAGAGCGCGACCACAGGCTCTTTGCCCCGAACGGCCGTAGTGCGTCGAGGTAGGCCTCGCCGAACGCTTGCAGGCTGCCGTCCCAGGAGCAGTTGGCCAGGAGGTCGAAGGCTTTCACCAGGCTCATGCGGCTCTACTCGCGCCTTTTCGACGTGACGCCCGGCCACAACGAGGAGAGCTCGCCCGATGTCAGGGCGCGGGCAACGGCCTGCGCCCGTGTCGTGGCGCGCAGCTTGCGCCGGGCATTGTCGATATGGAACTTCGCGGTGGATTGCGAGAGGGCGAGGATCATCGAGATTTCCCAGTCCGACTTGCCTTCGGCCACGAAGGCGAGGCAATCGCGTTCGCGCCGCGTCAGCAGTCTTCGCCCCTCGCGCGGGCGTCTGGGCAGCGCCGGGCGAATCGTGTCGAGCGCGATCAGCGACGACAGCCTGATCGCCTTGAGTTCCACCGGCGACAGGTCCGTGCCGTTGAACCACAGGGTGATCCCCGTCGCACTGCCGTCCGGCCCGAAGTAGGGCACGACGAAGACGTCGCGTATGTCGAATTCCGAGAGCGCCGCCCAATAGTCGGCGTAGGGGCGGCTGTCCGGCGGCGCGACCTCGGTCACGAAAAAGGATCGATGCAGCCTGTCGGCGCCCGCGGCCAGCGGATTGATGGAGTCGGTATATTTCTGCGCGGCGCTGCCCCACCAGTCGTCGCGACGGATCAGGGCATGGTCCTCGAGCTGCAGCCTGGTGGTGCTGACCACCGGATCGGTCCAGTCGGGAACGCGGTAGAACGACCGCGCCCACAGGCTGGTGGCGCCCAGCGGCCGCAACGCGTCGAGGTAGGACGCCCCGAACGCTTGCGAGCCGGCATCGAACGCACAGCTGGCCAGCAGATCAAACGCCTTGGCGATCGCCATTCGGGCCCCACCGCTCACCTACCCCACGGCAGGGTTGTACAGGGACAAATTTCAATCCCCAAGAAGATTCAGAAAAATTGAATGAAGACGGCAACTACGCGGCCCTGTGTCTTGGGCATATCGAACGTCGCCGCTCAGGCGAGATGCTACTTATAGTTGTGCCCATCAAACGAAGGTGCCGTGGCGATCAAGTCTCTCTGCGGACCTGCTCATGTGGCGGCTCCGCGCAACCTCCCTGTTCGGTCAGGTACCGGGAAACGACGCACTCGATAGGCTTTTCGCGAAGAGTTTATGCCTACCGGAACAGAGGCCATGACGCGTACCCAGGGAGATCGGCGGTCCAACAGCAGTGCAGGAAAGCGGCCCCGGCCAGGCCAGGTGAAGTCGAACGAACCAAATATCGCACTGATTTTGCGAGAAGATCATCGCCGCCGCCGCAGGCTGACGACCAGTGTGATGACGGCGTTGGCAGGTGTCCTGCCGTTGCTCGCCTCGGGCGCCGCCGGCCAGCAATACTGGGACGGCCCCAACATGACGCCGGGCGGTGTCGCAAACGGCCGCGGCGGCAGCGGCACCTGGAACGCCACCAACACCAACTGGACCAACCAGACCGGCACCATCAACTTGCCCTGGGCCGGCGGCATTGCCGTGTTCGGCAGCCGCGGCGGCACCGCGACGGTGACCATCGATGCCGGAGGCGTCACCAGCCAGGGGCTGCACTGCCTGGAATGCCAAGTGGTCTTCAAGGGTGGACCGATGACCCTGGGCAGTGGCGCTGTCGTCGACGTGCTGCAGTCGACGCAGAACGTCGCCAACTTCATCAGCTTCGACTCCAACCTGCGGGTCCTGGGTGACCTGACCAAGACCGGCAACGGCCGCCTCACCCTGTCCGGCGACACCAACATCGCCGGAACGGTGGCCGTCCAGGCCGGCATCGTGCAGATGACCGGCGCCAATGCCCGGCTGACGACCAATGGCGCGACGGTGACGGCGGCGATTGCCGGTACGGACACTTATCTCGCGCGGTTGATGGTGCAAACCGGCGCGCGGCTCACCAGCCAGGGCGGTTCGGCCGGCGCGACGGGGGGAACGGCCGGCAGTTTCTATGTTCAACGCGGTGGCTTGTGGGACGCCGGCGCCGGCGATGTGGTGGTCGGCGGCGCCGGCAAGGGCCTGTTGAACGTCTACGGCACGCCCGGTGGAACGACCGAGATCAAGGCCGGCCGCATCGTGCTGGGCGCTTCGTCCGGCGGCAGCGGCAAGCTCGAGATCTGGAGCGACAACGGGGCGGCGACCCTGATCACGGCCGCGTCGGTGACCGGCGGCGCCGGCGGCGGTGTGGTGGAATTCGACCTGCGCGGCGGCACGGTGCCCTACGATCTGGCGCCGGCATTGCAGAGCAACCTGTCGGTGTCGCTGCTCAACGGCGACGTGCGCCTGCGCGGCCTGCACGACTACACGGGAACGACGACGATCAAGAACGGATCGCTGATCCTCGATGGCGCGACCCTGTCGCGCACCGATGTCGACGTGCAAAAGGGCGTCCTCACGGGATCGGGCACGATCGCGCGGGGCGTGACGGTGCGAGATGGCGCAGAGCTGCGCGGCCGAACCGGCCAGGTGTTGACCATGGGCGGGTTGGCGCTCAACGAGACCAGCAAGGTCAACGTGACGCTCGGGGCGCCGAGCAGCAGCGCTCTGTTCAAGGTCACCAGCGGACTGGCCTTGAATGGCCAGTTGAACGTCACAGACGGCGGCGGCTTTGCCCAGGGCAGCTACCGCCTGTTCGACTATGGTGGGACGTTGACGAACAACGGGCTGGTGATCGCCTCGCTGCCGACCGGCTTCAACCCGGGCGACTGGTCGATCGATACCGGTACCACCGGCCAGGTGAACCTCGTCGTGCCGCAGGCCGGTGCCGGCGAGCAGTATTGGGACGGGTCGAACACGACTCCGGGCGGTGTTCCCAACGGCCGCGGCGGCAGCGGCACCTGGAACGTCGCCAGCTCCAACTGGACCAACCAGGCCGGCACCATCAATGCGCCCTGGGCCAGCCAGAAGGCGGTCTTTGCCGGGCCGACGCCGACCGGCAGCACGCTTTACAACGTGACGATCGCCGATCAGGTGCGGGCGTCGGGTCTCGACTTCCAAACCGGTGGCTATTCGCTCTTCGGCAGCCAGATCACCCTGTCGCCCGGCGCGATCGTCTCTGCCGTCGAAACGACGCGCGCTCAGACGATCACTTTGCAGACGACGATCATCGGCGAAGGCGATCTCGTCAAAACGGGAAAGGGAGCGGTACGCCTGCTTGGCTACACCGGGCTTCAGCCCGCGAATCGAATCGCCGGCACGATCGACATCAGGGAAGGCTCTCTCGAAGTCTCCGGCGGCGAGACGAGCAGCACGGGCGGTCTCATCGCCTCTCGGACCGGCGAGGTCGCGGGAGCGACGGTGTGGGGTGGGGGAAGCTGGGCTCTCGGAGCCGCAGATCTCGTGGTCGGTGGCGCCGGCCGAGGCGCGCTTTCCGTGACCGGCAGCGAAGTCTCGACGTCCGGAAAGATCACCGCCGGCCGCGTGATCCTGGGGCGTGATACCGGTGGCTTCGGAACCCTGACCGTTGAAGGGAACCTGGGCGCAAACGGCCAGGTCATCGCCTCCGAGATCGCCGGCGGTGTCGGCGGTGGGGAAATGGTCTTCAGATACGGCGTCCGGTCGTCCAACCCGTTTGCGCCGAAACTCACCGGCAACCTGGCCGTCTCGGTGCAGTCCGGCGAAGTCGTTTTGTCCGGTGCGCACGACTACACGGGGGCGACGGAAATCAGCGGCACGACCGCCATCCCCAGCACGCTCGTTCTGAATGGCGCGACGCTCGCCAACACGGCGGTCAATGTTCGGATGGGCGGTACGCTCGGCGGCCAGGGGACGATCGGCGGCGCGCTCAACCTCGCCGGTGGCACCTTGAGAGGCGCGGCCGGGCAGGTCATGACCGTGGGATCGCTGGCGCTGGATCAGGCATCGAACGTCAACGTTGCGCTGGGAGCGCCGTCGGCGACGCGTCTGTTCAACGTGGTGGGAAATCTCACGCTCGACGGCACCTTGAACGTGACGGACGCCGGCAGCTTCGGCCAGGGCGTCTACCGGATCTTCGACTATGGTGGCACCTTCACCGACAACGGCCTGGTCGTCGGGGCGATGCCTGCGGGCATGGCCGGTGTCGTGCAGACCGCGATCGCCAATCAGGTCAATCTTGTCGTGAATGGTGGCGGAGGACCGGTCGATCCTGTCCTCCAGTTCTGGAACGGCAGCACGACCACGTCGACCGGCTCGGTGAAGGGCGGCGCGGGCACCTGGTCGTCCGGGGCGACGACCAACTGGACCGACGCCAACGGCACCAGCGCGTCGGCCTGGGGTGGCAAGTTCGCGGTGTTCCAAGGCGCATCGGGCGTCGTGACAGTCGATGGTGCCGGCGTCGCGGCAACGGGAATGCAATTCGCGGTCGACGGTTACAGCCTGCAGGGCGGCCCGATGAGCCTGACCGGAAGTGACGGCACATCCGTCATTCGCGTCGGCGACGGTTCCGCGGCGGGGGCAGGATACACGGCGACGATTGCGTCGGTGCTGGGCGGCACGGGCGGTTTGACCAAGACCGATCTCGGCACTCTGGTGCTGATCGGCGCCAACAGCTACGGCGGCGGCACGACCATCGCGGCCGGGGCCTTGCAGATCGGCAACGGTGGCATGTCGGGGTCGATCCTGGGTGACGTGACGAACAACGGCCTGCTGCGCTTTGCCCGCAGCGACGCCGCGACCTTCGCCGGCGTGATCCTAGGCAGCGGCGCGGTCGAGACACGATCGGGCGTGCTGATCCTGACGGCCGACAGCACCTATAGCGGCGGGACCACCATCGGCACGGGCGCGACCCTGCAGCTCGGCAACGGCGGCGCATCGGGCCTCATTGCGGGCGATGTCGTGAACAACGGCACGCTGCGCTTCGCGCGCAGCGATGCCGCCACGATGGCCGGCGCGATCTCGGGCAGCGGCGGCCTGCAGGTCCAGTCCGGGTCACTCATTCTCACGGGCAACAGCAGCTACACCGGCGCGACCACCATCGCGGCCGGTGCCACCCTGCAGTTGGGCAATGGCGGCGGTGTGGGGTCGATGACAAGCGATGTCGCCAATGCCGGCACCTTCGCCTTCAACGGTGCAGGTGCTCTCGCCTATGGCGGCGTGATCAGCGGCAACGGCCTGATCCGCCAGATCGGCAGCGGCGTCACGTCGTTGACCGGCGACGCCTCGGGCTTCACCGGCGCGACGCAGGTCGAGGCCGGCGTGCTCTCGGTCAACGGAAAGCTGGGCGGCACGCTGACGGTGTTGGCGGGCGGCCAGCTGCAGGGCATCGGCACAGTCGGTGATGTGATCGTTGTCGGCACGATCGCGCCGGGCAATTCGATCGGCACCTTGGCCGTGGGCAACATCACCTTCCAGGCGGGCTCGATCTACCAGGTCGAGGTCACTGCCAATGGCCAGTCCGACAGGATCGTCGCGGCCGGCACCGCCACGATCAACGGCGGCAG
This sequence comes from Alphaproteobacteria bacterium 65-37, assembly GCA_001897995.1. Taxonomy (GTDB): domain Bacteria; phylum Pseudomonadota; class Alphaproteobacteria; order Reyranellales; family Reyranellaceae; genus Reyranella. The sequence continues at coordinate 62,284 of MKRV01000262.1, forward strand.
CGTCCAGGTGCTGGCGGGCCAGGGC
>MKRV01000263.1 GCA_001897995.1 Alphaproteobacteria bacterium 65-37
AGGCCCGGTCCCATGCCCTGCCAGAGGAAGCGCGTGATCATTCGACGGCCATCATTCGACGGAGCGCCCCTTCAGCGCGAACAGGCCGCGTGGGCGGCGCTGGATGAACAGGATGATGAAGACCAGCACCAGGATCTTGCCCAGCACGGCGCCGGCATAGGGTTCGAGGAACTTGTTGACGACGCCGAGCGTCAGCGCGCCGATCAGCGTGCCGAACAGATTGCCGACGCCGCCGAACACCACGACCATGAAGGAATCGATGATGTAGCCCTGGCCGAGATTGGGGCTGACATTGTCGATCTGGCTCAGCGCCACGCCGGCAAGGCCCGCGATGCCCGAGCCCAGGCCGAAGGTGAGCGCATCGACCCGCGGCGTGCGGATGCCCACGGCCGAGGCCATCGGCCGGTTCTGCGTAACCGCCCGCATATAGAGGCCCATGGGCGTCTTGCGCAGCAGCAGGATCAGCGCCGCGAACACGGCGAGCGCGAACAGGACGATCCAGAGCCGGCTGTAGGTCACATCGATCTGGCCGACCTGGAAGGCACCCGACATCCAGGACGGGGCGCCGACTTCGCGGTTGCTCGACCCGAAGATCGACCGGATGGCCTGCTGCAGCACCAGCGAGAGGCCCCAGGTCGCGAGCAGGGTGTCGAGTGGGCGGCCGTAGAGGAAACGGATGATGCCGCGTTCGATCAGCACGCCGACGCCGCCGGCCACCAGGAAGGCGAGCGGCAGGGCGATCAGCAGCGAAGCATCGAAGAGATGCGGCGCCGAGGTGCGGATCACCTCCTGGACGACGAAGGTGGTGTAGGCCCCCAGCATCACCATCTCGCCATGCGCCATGTTGATCACGCCCATGGTGCCGAAGGTGATGGCAAGCCCGATCGCGGCCAGCAGCAGCACCGAGCCCAGGGAGATGCCATACCAGACGTTCTGAGCGGCCTCCCAGGCGGCGAGCGTCTGGCGCACCGATTCGGCCGCGACCGCGGCCGCGGCCTTCACCTCTGGGTCGGACGCGTTGCTCGCGGCGCCCTGCAGGAGGCTCAAGGCCTCGCGGCCGCCGCGATCACGCACCACGGCGATGGCATCGACCTTCTGCTGGGCCGGCGCATCCGCCGCCAACAAGGTCGCCGCCCGGGCCTCGCCGAGCGCCTGCTTCACACGCGGATCCTTTTCGGCGGCGAGTGCGGCATCGAGCGCGGTCAAGGCGGCGGGATCGGGGCGCTTGAAGAGCTCGGCCGCCGCGCTACGCCGCACGCGGATATCGGGGCTCATGAGGGTGAGCGAGCCCACCGCCGCGTCGATGACGCCGCGCAGGCGGTTGTTGACCCTGACCCTCTCGAGTTCCGCTTCGCTGGCGGTGCCGACGTCCTTGCCCGAAATCGCATCGGCGAGCGCGAGTTCCTTGCCGGCAGGCTTGCCGATCACCACCGACTTGTCGGCGCTGCGCACATAGAGCTGACCCGCCCCCAGCGCCTGCAGGATGGGAGCGGCGCGGCTATCGCCCGAGGCCGCCAGGGCGGTGATCGCCGTCTCGCGATCGCCGAAGCTGCCGGTCGTGAGATTGGCCACGAGCGTCTGCAGATCGGCGGCGAGCGCCACGGCGGCAAACGCCACCGAGGCCAGCGCGGAGAGCAGCACCGCGAGCAAACGCGAGAAGAACATGTGTCGAAAACTCGCTCGGAAAAAAGAGCGGGACGGCCCCCAAGTCACCCCAACCCGGCCGCCCCGCTTTGTTGATAGCCCGCTTCGTTGATCAGGCGTCGCGAGAGCTTACTTGCCCTTGCCGCCGCACTTGCCCGTGGCAACGTTGAAGTTGCCGCAGTTCATCGGCTTGCGCCAATCGGAGATCAGGTCCTTGGAGTCCGGCAGATAGTCGGACCACTCGTCGCCCAGCACGAGACCATTGGTCTGGGACACGACGTCGAACTGGCCGTTGCCCTGGATCTCGCCGATCAGCACCGGCTTGGTGATGTGATGGTTGGGCAGCATGGCCGAGTAGCCGCCCGTGAGGTTCGGCACCGAGACGCCGATCATCGCGTCGATGACGGCATCGGAGTCGGTTGTGCCGGCCTTCTTCACCGCCTCGATCCACATGTTGAAGCCGATCACATGGGCTTCCATCGGATCGTTGGTCACCCGCTTCGGATTCTTGGTGAAGGTTTGCCAGGTCTTGATGAAGGACTCGTTGGTGGGGTTCTTCACCGACTGGAAGTAGTTCCAGGCGGCGAGATGGCCGACCAGCGGCTTGGTGTCGATACCGGCCAGTTCCTCTTCGCCGACCGAGAAGGCGACGACCGGGATGTCCTTGGCCTTGATGCCCTGATTGCCCAGTTCCTTGTAGAACGGGACGTTGGCGTCGCCGTTGATGGTCGAGACCACGGCGGTCTTCTTGCCGGCCGAGCCGAACTTCTTGATGTCGGCAACGATCGACTGCCAGTCGGAGTGACCGAACGGCGTGTAGTTGATCAGGATGTCTTCCTGCGCCACGCCCTTGGACTTGAGATAGGCTTCGAGGATCTTGTTGGTCGTGCGCGGATAGACGTAGTCCGTACCGGCCAGCACCCAGCGCTGCACTTTCTCATTGGCCATCAGGTAGTCGACGGCCGGGATCGCCTGCTGGTTGGGGGCGGCGCCGGTGTAGAAGACGTTGCGCGAGCTTTCCTCGCCTTCGTACTGCACCGGATAGAAGAGGATGCCGTTCAGCTCCTCGAACACCGGCAGCACCGACTTACGGCTGACCGAGGTCCAGCAGCCGAACACCGCGGCCACCTTGTCCTTCTGCAGGAGTTCACGCGCCTTCTCGGCGAACAGTGGCCAGTTCGATGCCGGATCGACGACCACCGGCTCGAGCTTGCGGCCGAGAACGCCGCCTTTCTTGTTCTGCTCTTCGATCAGCATCAGCATGACGTCCTTCAAGGTCGTCTCGCTGATCGCCATGGTGCCTGACAGTGAATGCAGAATGCCGACCTTGATCGGCGGTGCCCCTTGCGCGAGCGCACCGGTCGCGGCGCTGGCCAGCAGGCCAGCGGCAACCAGGCCCGTCCGCATGATCGTTCCCAAGTTCATCCCGCTCTCCTTGATCTTCCCGACGGACTCTCCCCGCCGAAGATCAAGAATGCGAAAGCCGTGCCAAACCCGAGAAAGCCCCTGTGGGTGGGCTTAATTGGCGATCAGGACGAGCGCCCCGCCGGCCATGACGGCGCCGCCCAAGGCACGCAATCCCAGGTCGCCGACCGCGCGGCGCGCAACCCAGCCGAGTCCCAGGCCGACCGCATGGAGCAGGATGGTCGCGGCCGTGAAGCCCAGGATGAAGCCGCCAGTGCCGACGGCCGGCGCCTCCAGGGCGTGGGCGTAGCCGTGGAAGACCGCGAACAGCCCGACCACCGCCATGGCGGCGGCCACTGGCACACGAACTGCACCGACGACCAGCGCGCCCAGCACCAGCACCGAAACGGCAATCCCCGCCTCGACAAGAGGCAGTTTCATGCCTGCGAATCCGGCAGCCGCCCCCAAAAGCATCATGACCACGAAGGCCGACGGCACCAGATAGGCCGCGGCGGGACGCTTGGCCGACAGCAATGAGGCCCACAGACCGACGCCCACCATGGCCAGGAGATGGTCCACGCCCGTGAAGGGATGGGCGAAACCCGACGTGTCGTGACCGGGATGGGCCAGCGCCGGGCCGGCCGCAGCGCACAGGAGGACAATGAGAGAAACGATCCTGGTCATGGGGAACATCACTTCAACGGAGGGAACAGGTTCAATGAAAGGGTCGGGACTCAAGGGATGGCGCGGACGGGCAGCCCACCCTGTCGTACGACGAAGGCGGCGATATCGTCGACTCCCTTGTTCTCCTTGAGGTTGGAGAACAGGAACGGCCGCTGCCCGCGCATCTTGCGGGCATCGCGGTCCATCACCTCGAGATTGGCGCCGACCAGCGGCGCCAGGTCGATCTTGTTGATCACCAGCAGATCCGACCGGGTGATGCCCGGTCCGCCCTTGCGTGGAATCTTCTCGCCGGCCGCGACGTCGATCACGTAGATCGTGATATCGGCCAGCTCGGGCGAGAAGGTGGCGGCGAGATTGTCGCCGCCCGATTCGACGAAGACGATCTCGAGCTTGGGCCACTTGCGGACGATGTCGGACACCGCCGCCAGGTTGATCGAGGCATCCTCTCGGATCGCGGTATGCGGGCAGCCGCCGGTCTCGACACCGACGATGCGCTCGGGTGCCAATGCACCGGCCCGGGTCAGGAACTCGGCGTCTTCCTTGGTGTAGATGTCGTTGGTGACGACGGCGATGTCGTAGGTGCCGCGCATGCGTTTGCACAGGCGCTCGACCAGCGCCGTCTTGCCCGAGCCGACCGGACCGCCGACGCCAACTCGCAAGGGACCACGCACGCTCATAGATCGAGTTCTCCGGCCGCGAGGGCGACGTAGCCTACGCCCATCAGCAGGCAAAAGGGCGAGTAATATTTCCTGTTGCGGGTCACGAAGGGTTCCATCGTGAAATGGGCTTTCCAGCGATAGCTGTAGCCCGCCACACAGCGCGCCACGAAAATACCGGCGATCACGTAGGTCCCGGACAGGACGCGCGGATCCGTCATGCGGCCGAGCGCATACCAGGGCCAGAGCGCCATCACGGCGAGGACCGCGGCCACGGCAAAGGACTGCCAGGCCGGCGGCATGCGACGGCGGCCGTCGCCCACAACGCTGCGCGCCAGCGCCTCTTCATTGGCCTCAGGCCAATGGCTTCCAAAACCCCACATTGCGTGGATGACCGCGACCGCGCCGACACCGAAGGTCAGCAGCAGCGCCAGCAACACCGTCATGAGCGGAACAGCCTCGTGTACTGCGTCTCGTGCCTGAGCGAGCACCAGTCGAGCAGCGGTGTCGCCGTGCCGACCTCGTCCAGGGACTCCACGGCGATGGCCGCCATCGCCGTTTCAGTCACGGTGTCTTCTAGGGCCGCCAACGTCCTTTGGCCATCGCTTTGGCCGAGCGGCACGGCCCGCACAGCGGCCGAAATCAGGTTGGCGACGAAGGCGTGCAGATAGCCGTTGAGGGCCGCGTCCAGCGGCACACCGTGCGCGGCGGCTGCGAGGGCCACCGCGACCGGCAGGGAGAGTTCACCGGCAAGCCGCTGATGCGCCGCATCGAGCGCAGGATGCGGCCAGGCGGTGCGGGTGATCGACAGGAAGGAACCGCCCTGCTGGCGCGACTCCAGGGCCATTTCCGAGGTTCCCCGCCAGGCTGCCGCCCGTTCGGCAATCGCGTCGAACGCGGGCCAATCGCCCGCCGCGGCTGCACGCCAGGCGGACGCGAACAGCGCGCCGTCGACCCGGCCGGTGCCGTTCGCCAGGACGCTGCGCAACCAGGCGACCAGAGAGTCCCTGTTTCGGATCAGGCCTTCTTCGACTGCGGTCTCGACGCCATGGCTGTAGCTGAAGGCGCCGATCGGATAGGCCGGCGACAGCCAGGCCAGCAGCCGATAGAGCGAGCCTCCGGAGCCGGTCTCCTTCTTGGACCGCGGGCCTCCAGGCCCGCCTTCATGAGCGGACCTGGAGGTCCGCGGTCCGATGAGCCGCCGAGTTTCGGACGACCTCCTAGCCATGGCGCTCAGGATGCAGTTCACCGTGGCGATGGCCGGTATCGTGGTTGTGCTGGCCGTAGGCCCCGCCTTCGGGATCGAAGGGAACGCGGACCTTGCGGACATCCGCCCCCAGGCCCTTCAACATGTCGACGATGACATGATCGTCGCGGATCAGCAGGCGGTCATGGTCGATCTGGGTCGGCAGATGCCGGTTGCCGAGATGCCAGGCCAGCCGTGCGAACGACGCGGCATCGCGGCCGCGCACCTCGACGAGATCCTCCTCGGCGGCCCTCACCTCGACGAAGCCGCCCTCCTCCAGCTTGAGCCCGTCACCGCCATGCAGCACCACCGGCTCGACCAGATCGAGCAGGAAATCGAGCCCACCATCGCCCAGCATGCGCAGGCGCCGACGGTAGCGATCGTCGAACAGCAGGGTGACGGTATCGATGCGCTCGGCCGATGCCCACTGGCCGGCCCGCACGACGTCGATGGCGCGTTTCATGGTCAGAACAGAAAGTAGCGCTGCGCCAACGGCAGCGACGTCGCGGGTTCGCAGGTCAGCAGCTCACCATCGGCCCGCACCTCGTAGGTTTCGGGATCGACCTCGATCTTCGGGCAGGCCGAATTGTGAATCATGTGCTTCTTGCCGATCTTGCGGGTGCCTTTGACGGCGAGCACGGGACGGCTCAGGCCCCATTTCTTGGCGACGCCTTTGGCGATCGCGGCTTGCGATACGAACAGCGCCGGGCTGGTGATCAGGCTGCGGCCGAAGGCGCCGAACATCGGCCGGTAGTGGACGGGCTGCGGCGTCGGGATCGAGGCATTGGGATCGCCCATCGGCGCCGCGACGATCGATCCGCCGATCAGCACCATGTCGGGCTTGGCGCCGAAGAAGGCCGGCGACCAGATCACGAGGTCGGCGCGCTTGCCGACCTCGATCGAGCCGACATGCTTTGAGATGCCGTGCGTAATGGCGGGATTGATCGTGTATTTGGCGATGTAGCGCTTGGCGCGGACATTGTCGTTGTCGCCGCTCTCCTCCTTCAGGCGTCCGCGCTGCTTCTTCATCTTGTCGGCGGTCTGCCAGGTGCGGATCACCACCTCGCCGACGCGGCCCATCGCCTGGCTGTCCGACGACATCATGGAGAAGGCGCCCAGGTCGTGGAGGATGTCCTCGGCGGCGATGGTCTCCTTGCGGATGCGGCTTTCGGCGAAGGCCACGTCCTCGGGGATCGCGGCATCGAGGTGATGGCAGACCATCAGCATGTCGAGATGCTCGTCTACGGTGTTCACCGTGTAGGGCATCGTCGGGTTGGTCGAGGACGGCAGCACGTTCTTCTCGCCGGCCAGGCGGATGATGTCGGGCGCATGGCCGCCGCCGGCGCCTTCGGTATGGAAGGTGGCGATGGTGCGGCCCTTGAAGGCCGCGCGCGTCGTCTCCACGAAGCCCGACTCGTTCAAGGTGTCGGTATGGATCGCCACCTGCACGTCCATGCGGTCGGCGACGGTCAGGCAGTTGTCGATGGCAGCCGGCGTCGTGCCCCAATCCTCGTGCAGCTTAAGCCCGCAGGCACCGGCCTCGACCTGCTCCTTGATGCCGGCCGGCTTCGACGTGTTGCCTTTGCCGAAGAAGCCGAGATTCATCGGCAGGCCTTCGGCGGCCTGCAGCATGCGCCCCATATGCCACGGGCCGGGCGTCACCGTCGTGGCGAGCGTGCCGTGCGCCGGGCCGGTGCCGCCGCCCATCATGGTGGTGACGCCGCTGTAGAGCGCATCGTCGACCTGCTGCGGGCAGATGAAATGGATATGGCAGTCGATGCCGCCGGCGGTGACGATCTTGCCCTCGCCCGCTATGGCCTCCGTGCCGGGCCCGATCACGATGTCGACGCCGGGCTGCACGTCGGGATTGCCGGCCTTGCCGATCGCGACGATCAAGCCGCCCTTGAGGCCGATATCGGCTTTCACGATCCCCCAATGATCGAGGATCAGGGCATTGGTGATCACCGTGTCGACGGCGCCCTGCGCCCGCGTGCGCTGGCTCTGGCCCATGCCGTCGCGGATCACCTTGCCGCCGCCGAACTTCACTTCCTCGCCGTAGGTCGTGTGGTCCTTCTCGACCTCGATGAAGAGATCGGTGTCGGCCAGCCGCACCTTGTCGCCGACCGTCGGGCCGAACATATGCACGTAAGCCGACCGCGAGATGCGTGCCGGCCCTTCGTTCGACGGCCCGACCTTGGCAACGGGGCCCAGCTTGCCGCCGACCTTGCCTTGGAAACCGTGGCTCTCGCGGCCGCCCAAATAGGGTGTGAGCCGCACGGTGCGCGACTGACCCGGCTCGAAGCGCACCGCCGTGCCGGCCGCGATGTCGAGGCGCATGCCCTTGGCGCGCTTGCGATCGAACTTCAGCGCATCGTTGGTCTCGAAGAAATGATAGTGGCTGCCCACCTGGATCGGCCGGTCGCCGGTGTTGGCGACCTCGAGCGTGATGGGGTTGCGCCCCTTGTTGAGTTCGAGCTCGCCCTTGGCCGCGAGGATTTCACCGGGGATCATGGCGTCTCTCCTCAGCGGATCGGAGCGTGGACGGTGACGAGCTTGGTGCCGTCGGGGAACGTGGCTTCGACCTGGATCTCCGCCAGCATGTCGGCAACGCCGTCCATGACCTGGGCGCGGCCGATCACATGCGCACCATCGCGCATCAGGTCGGCCACCGAGCGGCCGTCGCGCGCTCCCTCGACCACGAAATCGCTGATCAGGGCCACTGCCTCGGGATAGTTGAGCTTCACACCGCGTTCGAGACGGCGGCGCGCCACCACTGCCGCCATGGCCACCAGAAGCTTGTCTTTCTCACGTGGCGTCAGATTCATCGACCGCTTCCCCCGCTCCCGTCATGAACTCTTCCCCCTGCGGGGGAGAAGAAATGATCACGTTTTCCTTGTCGTCTGCATCTCGTTTCTGCAGGCGGCCGCCTCATGCATTAAACATGCCAGAGCATTAAACGTGCCAAACGCGCGGCAAACGGGACCCGCGGAATTCAGTGAGGAACCCGATCGTCGCGGCGCGGACCGCCGTCGCCTCGCCCAGGAGACGCGCGACCATCACGCCGTTCACCAGGGTGACGCCGGCCCGCACCTTCTCCGCGGCCTCGAGCAACGCCCGTGCTTCGTCGAAACGCGACTGTGGTTCGTCCCAGACGCCGATCACCGTGGCCAGCGCATTGGCGGTACCAAAGCCCGCCCCGTCCGGCGTCTCGCCCTCGACGCGCAGAGTGTCCGTCCAGACCAGACGCCCCGACCGGCGCACCGACCAGGCGTCGAGCAGCAGGCCCGACACGTAGCGCTCGCCCGAGGCGGCGCGGCCCAGCACCACCATTTCGCAAGCCAGCAGCGCTCCACCGCCGGCAACCTCAGCCACCGTGCGGCGCTTGAGGCGGGCACCTTCGAAGACGATGGTCTCCTGCGGCAGCCAATCGAGCGCGGCCCCTGCAGCGACCTCCAGCCGGACATCGATGATGCAGTGGCCGCCGCCCTTGGCCGCGCGATAGATCTTCTCCGCCGCCTGGGTCGTAGCGACCGCCCGGGCGTCGGCGCCGACCTCCACGGCCATCGTGAGCGTATCGCCGTCGGTCACGCCGCCCGAGGTGGTGATCAGCACGGCCTGCGGCGGTTCGTCCGGCTCCGGCTCGGGGAACAAGACCCGGCAGGGATCGCGTTGATAGAGGTCGGCCAGCCGCGTGCGGCCGTCGCGAAAGGCGAAGACCACGCGACTTTCGCCTGATGCACGCTGCAGGCGGGCGCGTGAGGGAGGGGGAGGCGACGTACCGGGACGGGAGGTGCTGGTTTTCATCCGCCCCGCTTTGATAGATTAAGGACCGAAATGAGCAAGGCCTTCACCAAGGAAAGCGACGGCGACGACGAAGACGACCTGCCCGACGATATCGGCGGTCTGCCGGCTGGCGCCAAGAACTACATGACCCCGCAGGGCTTCGCCCGCATGCGCGAGGAGCTGATGAACCTCATGCGCAAGGAGCGGCCCGAGGTCGTGCAGGTCGTGTCCTGGGCGGCGGCCAACGGCGACCGCTCGGAGAACGGCGACTATCTCTACGGCAAGAAGCGGCTGCGCGAGATCGACCGTCGCATCCGCTTCCTCAGCAAGCGGCTGGAGCGGTCGGAGGTCGTCGATCCGGCCAAGCGGCCCAAGACCGACCAGGTGTTCTTCGGGGCCACCGTGACCTACGCCAATGAGCGCAACGAGGAGCGCACGGTGAAGATCGTCGGCGTCGACGAGGTCGATCCGGGCCAGGGCCATGTCAGCTGGATCTCGCCCATCGCCCGGGCATTGATGCGCGCCTTCGAGGGCGACCTCGTACGCATGCGCACGCCGGGCGGCGAGGAAGAGATCGAGATCGTCAAGGTCACCTACATTTGAGACGCCGACCTTTTTGAGCCCTTAGACCTGCACCGGCGCACGTTGTGAGCTCCGGCCACCGGGCCTAGCCTTGGTCTTGCGTAGCGTATCTGTCGAACCGCGCACAAAAAAAGACCAGGAGGAATACGCCCATGACGCATCACCAAGGTGCGAGCGATCTGTCGCGCCGTACGCTCCTCAAGACAGCAACCGTCACCAGCATCGGCGCCACCGCGTTGGCGCCCGGCTTCGCCTTGGCCCAGGCCCCGGCATCCCTGCCCGCCCCCACGCCGGCGGCGCCCGCGACCACCATCACCAACCCGCCGCGCGACTTCAGTCCGCGCGGCGCCCCCACCACCTATTTCACCGATCCCGACGTGCTGACGGTCGATCCGGCTTTCAACGCCCTCGCCCAGCCGAACACGCCCATCAAGCGGCTCTGGACCGGCGCCTTGTGGGCGGAAGGGCCGGCCTGGAATGCCCAGGGCCGCTATCTCCTGTGGAGCGACATCCCCAACAACCGGCAGCTTCGCTGGCTCGAGGACGACGGCCATGTCAGCGTGTTCCGCCTGCCCTCCAACAACAGCAATGGCAACAGCTTCGACTTCCAGGGCCGGCAGCTTTCCTGCGAGCACCTGACCCGGCGGGTCGTGCGCTACGAGCTCGACGGCTCGGCGACAGTTCTGGCGGAAAGCTATCAAGGCAAGCGACTCAACTCGCCGAACGACATCGTCCCACATCCCGACGGCAGCTACTGGTTCACCGACCCGCCTTATGGCGGTCAGCTCTACGAGGGCGCACCGGACGCCGCCGGCGGCCCGAGCAATGCGTCGGGCAGGCTAAAGTCGACCCTCGGCCAGCCGCCGGGCATCGGCACTTTCAAGCGCGAGTTGCCGACCAATTGCTATCGCATCGATCCCAGCGGCCGGATTGATCTCGTGATCACCGAAGAGCAAGTCCCCGATCCCAACGGGCTCTGCTTCTCGCCGGACCACAAGAAGCTCTACGTCGCCAGCACCGGCAAGGGACCGGGCGACACCGGGCCGGGCGGCAAGGGTGTGGTCTTCGTCTTCGATGTCGGCACCGACAACAAGGTGAGCAACGGCAAAGTCTTCACCGAGTGCATGGTCGACGGCATCAAGTGCGGGCCGGACGGACTGCGCACCGATGTCGACGGCAATCTCTGGTGCTCCAGCAATGCCGGCCGCGCGCTGGGCTACAGCGGCGCCACCGTCTGGTCGCCGGAGGGCAAGCTGCTCGGCCGCATCCGCCTGCCCGAAGTATGCGGCAACATCACCTTCGGCGGGCCCAAGCGCAATCGCCTGTTCATGGCCGCCAGCCAGTCGCTCTACGCGCTCTATGTCGGCACGCAGGGAGCAGCCCCCGGCTGACGGCCAGCCGCCCCGTCGACCGCCGGCTAGAGCAGCGCCCGGGAAGAGGGAGCCGCATGCGGCTCCCTCTTCCCGGGCATAAGCTGCTCTAGAATCGATAGAATCTAGAGCACGACCTTCCGTTCGACTGAGCCCAGTCGAACGGAACTTGCTCTAGGGTTCCGCCGTCGCGACCTTCTCCAGCACGGCGCGGGCGCCTGTCTTGCCGTTATGGATTGCCCAGTCGAGGGGCGTTGCGCCCCATAGTGTGTCGGGAATGTCACGGCGCGCGCCACGGGCCAGCAGGAGTTCCAGCATCGGCAGGTTGTCGTCGACGGCGGCCTGATGCAGCGGCAGGCTGTGCGCATGCACCGGCAGGAAGACGTTGGGATCGGCCCCGGCATCGAGTGCCATCCGGGCCGTCTCGACCTGGCGGTTGATCACCGCGAGTCCCAGGGCGCGCTGAACATCGTCGCCCGACGCGCCCTGCAGCAGCGCCGGCAAGCGATCGGTCCGGCCGAGCGCCGCCGCGATCGGCGCCGTCATCGGCAGGCCGGCATCGAGCAGGGCAAGGACGGGCGCCAGTTCCCAATGCGCCAGGGTCACGTCGATGGCACGCGGTGACGGCACCGCACCGCCACGTATCAGGCAGTCGATCAAGGGTTGCTGCAAGCCCTGCTCGCGGGCCGGCGCGCTGGTCATCACCAGCTCCAGCGCATAGTCGAGATCGGCCTGGTCGACGCCGCGAACGATCATCGTTTCGGCCACCTCGACCATGTTGGTCGGCATGCGCTTTATCCCGGTCGGATTGTTGGCGATGAACCAGAAGAGCTTGGGATCGCGGAAATACTGGAACCGGCTGGCGCTGCGATAGGCTTCGGGACCGAGGATGCGCTCCCGCAGCAGGCGCGGTTCGGCGTCGAGGCGGCGGGCAAGCTCGGCGACGTCACCCTTCCGAAGAGCCTTCACCGCTGCCCGGAACGATGGGTCGGTAATGCGGTCGCGATCGAGCAAGGCCACGATGGCCGCCTTGTCATCCGAGGTGCCGCGCCGGGCCGCCGACAATGGCATCCGGCCCTTGGCATCGCGCTGCCATTCCAGCGCATTGCCGACGATCAGCCGCTCGACGAGAGCGAGCGGCCCGCGCGATGCTGCGACATGCAGTGCCGTCTCGCCGCCGGGGGCACCGTCATGACGCGGATTGGCGCCGGCCTCGAGCAGCAGATCGACGATCGCGAGGCGTGCGTCATCCGGCGCCCTGCTCGCACAGGCCTGCCAAAGCGGCGGCCCCCGATCGCCGGCCTCACCGTCGACGGCATTTCCTTCATCCAGCAGCCGCCGCACGGCGGCAAGATCGCCCGCGCGCGCTGCGGCGCCGAGCGGCGAGAGCGGTATTGCGTCGTCGACCTTGCGCATCAGTTCCGCCCAGGTGGCGACACCGTATTCGTGGGCAAGGCGACGCTGCGCCGCGGCGAGGCCCAGCGACGTGTCTTTTGCCAATTGCTTGGCCTGCTTGCGCAGATGATCCTTGGAAGGGCGCGCCGGCAGCGCGCGGATGGTCTTAGGGGCCGACATATTTCTCCCTTTCCCGATGCCTGGCGTCCGCTCACAGGCAGGAAAGGTCGAACGACCAATCGGAGATGTTCAGGTGGGCTCGGCCCTTTCCGCGGACAGGTGGCCGCCTTGTCGGCCGACCGAACCTTATCGCTTCCGCGTCAGATCTGCCAACAGGCGGTCGACGAACTTGGGCGAGTAGCCGAGCAAGGCCGCCTCATCGGCCAGCTCCTTCTCGAGCTGGCCGAGGGCGGCGACGAACGAGCCGCCTTGCGCCAGCGCCTTCTCGACCAGCGCGCCCGCCTTTTGCTTGCCCATCTTGCGGGCGAGGAGAAACGTCGCGCGCTCGGCGAACACGGCGGCTTCAGCAGCACCCATGTTGGCCTGCAGGGCGTCGGGCTCGACGGTGAGGCCTGCCGCCACCTCGGCCATCGCTTCGATCGCCGATCCCAGGCACTCGACGAGCGCGGCGAGCGTCGGCCATTCGGCCTGCCAACCACCGAGGGCACGTTCATGCTCCTGCGGCAGGGCGGCAACAATAGTCGCGGCCAGCATCGGCGCCCGCGCCGCAGCCGACAGCACCAGTGCCGCGCCGACGGGATTGCGCTTGTGTGGCATGGTCGAGGAGCCACCGCGGCCGGCGCCCGAAGGCTCCGCCGCCTCGCCCACTTCGAGCTGCATCATCAGCGAGATGTCGCGCGCCGCCTTGGCGAGGGCCCCGACCAGGAGTGCCGTATCCTGCGCCAGAGCCGCGATCCGTACGCGCTGCGTGAACCAGGGGCCGGGCGGCAAGGCGAGTCCGAGCTTCTTGGCCAGGGCTCGCATGACGGGTTCGGCCTCACGCCCCAACGCCGTGAGGCTGCCCGAGGCGCCGCCGAACTGCAGGATCTGCGTTTCCTCAAAACTGTCGGTCAGCCGGCGCTGCGCGCGATCGATGTCCGAGGCCCAGCCGGCGATCTTCTGGCCCAGCGCCAGCGGCGTGGCGGGCTGCAGCAAGGTACGCCCCAGCATGGGCGTGGTGCGGTGCTTGCGGGCGAGCCGGGCAAAGCCTGCAACAATGCCCTTCGTCATCTCGAGCAGCGGCGGCAGGGCCTCGCCGAGCTGCAGCACCATCGCCGTGTCGATCACGTCTTGGCTGGTGGCGCCCCAGTGCACGAAGCCAACCGCAGCAGCGTCGCGTTTGGCGACCTGTTCCGTCAACGCCTTGACCAGCGGCACTGTCAGGGTCGCGCTGCGCCGTGCCGCGGCAGCAAGCGCCGCCGGATCGTAGAGCTCGGCCTCACAGGCTTTGGCAATGATCGAGGCCGCACGCTTGGGGATCAGCCCGGCGGCGGCCGTCGCCTCTGCGAGGGCCGCCTCGAAGCGCAGCATCTGACGCAAGGTGGCGGCATCGGAGAAAGCCTCCACCGTCGCCGCTGACGCGCCGAGTGCATTGACCAGCCGGCCGGCCATGCGCTCAGCAGTCGAAGAAGACGGTTTCGTCGGAGCCGCCGAGGCAAATCGGCAGCCGCCAGACACCCGCCGCATCGCGCTTGGCGATCAAGGTCGACCGACGCGCCGGCTCAACCAGCTTCAGCACGGGGTCTTCGGCCAGTGCCGGATCGCCGTCGAAATAGAGCCGCGTTGCCAGCCGATTGAGGAGACCGCGCGCGAACACCGAGACGTTGATATGCGGTGCCTGCAGGCCACCCGCCGGCCACGGCACCCGGCCGGGCCGAATGGTGCGAAAGACCGCGCGCCCCGCCGTGTCGGTCGAGGCACGGCCGAAGCCATGGAAGCCCGGATCGAGTGGCAGGTTGCGGCGATCCTCCGGATGGTCGTAGCGGCCATGGCTGTTGGCCTGCCAGAGCTCGAACAGCCCATCGGGCACGATCGCGCCGTCAGCGTCGACCAGGCTGAGCTCGATCTCCACCCGGTCCCCCGCGACTCCGGCCGGCGCGAGATCGTCGTGATAGGACCGCGCGAGGGTGCCGAAATAGAACGGACCGACCGTCTGGGACGGCGTCAATGCGCGGCTCATGCGTTCTCCATCGGCGTGGCATCGCGGCCGCGCAACACGATGTCGAAGCGATAGGCCAGCGCCCATTCGGGCTGGGTCGAGTCCATGTCGAAAGCCGCCTGCATGCGGGCCCGCGCACCCTCGGGCACCGAATTGTAGATCGGGTCGTAAGCAAGCAGCGGATCGTTGGGGAAATACATCTGCGTGATCAGGCGCGTCGCGAAGGCCGGCCCGAACAGCGAGAAGTGGATATGCGCCGGCCGCCAGGCATTGTGATGGTTCTTCCAGGGATAGGCGCCGGGCTTGATGGTGATGAACTTGTAGTTGCCCTCGGCATCGGCACGGGCGCGGCCGCCGCCGAAGAAATTGGGATCGAGCGGCGCGTCGTGCTGATCGCCGGGATGGTGGTAGCGGCCAGCGGCATTGCATTGCCAGATCTCGACCAGCGCCTCGGGCACCGGCTTGCCGTCCTGATCGAGCACGCGGCCCTGCACGATGATGCGCTCACCGAGCGGCTCAGCCATGCGCTGACGCGTCAGGTCGTTCTCTGCCGAGTCCAGCCGCGTGGCGCGCAGCGACGGGCCGGTGACCTCGGAGAGGCTGTGCGGCAGCATCACGGCCGGCCGGCTGGGCGCCCGCCGCGCCGTCGACTTGTAGCCGGGCGAATCGTTGGACGGATGATCCCGGCCCGGCGCGGGCCGGCGATAGGTTTCCTCGTTCATCCGTCCACTCTACAGCCCGCCCTCTGGGTCGCCTAGGCCGCCCGCACCTCCAGGCCCTTGGGCGTGGCGCGGTAACCCGTCAGGGTGCGTTCGGCATAGCCCAGCCGCCAGTCCAGCATCTTGCGCGCATAGTCCGCGACCACGGCCGCATAGGCAGGATCGGTCGCGCAGTTCACGAACTGGCCGGGATCCTTCTTCAGGTCGAACAGCAGCGGCGGCAGGGCTGCGAAATGCACGTACTTGAAGGCGTCGTCCTGCACGACGGCCAGCGCACACTTGTCCATCGGTACGCCGAGCGCCGACTCTGGCTTGGAATAGTGCAGGTCGCGGAAGTCGAACTCGTAGTGCGCCTCGGTGCGCCAGTCGGCCGGCGTGTCGCCCTGGCAGAAGGGCAGCAGCGAATGGCCGTCGCACTGGCGCGGCACCGGCAGGCCGAGCCATTCGAGGATGGTCGGCATGGTGTCGACGGTCTCGGTAAAGCGCTCGACGATGCTGCCGCGTGCCCCGTTGGCCTCGGCCCGCGGATCGCGGATGACCATCGGGATGCGGTAGGACTCGTCGAAATAGCCGATCTTGCCCAGCAGATGGTGGTCGCCCAGCTGCTCGCCATGATCGCAAGTAAAGACGATCAGCGTGTCGTCCCACTGGCCGGTCTGCTTCAGGTAGTCGAACACGCGGCCGAGATGATCGTCGATCTCGCTCATCAGCCCGCAATAGGTCGCGCGCAGCTGTGCCACCTCGGCGTCGCTCATCGCCGAGGCCGGCGCCTTGCCGTCCTGGAAGAAGCTCGCCTGGTTGATGTTGTTCACATAGTAGGCGAGCAGCGCGTTCTGCTTGGCTTCCTCGGCCGGCGAGGCAGCGCGCACGACCTTGGGCATGTCCTCGGGCCGGTACATCGCATTGTAGGGCGCGGGCGCAATGAACGGCGGATGCGGCCGGTAGTAGCCGAGATGCAGGAACCACGGCTTGCCGCCGCGCCCGCGCAGGTAGCTGAGGCCGCGCTCGGTGAACCAGGCCGTATCCGACAGCTCCTTGGGGATCACGGCCGGCCGGCCGGTGGCGCCGGCGCCGGCCTCGTCGCCACGCTCGCCTTGCGGCAGCCAGATATCGTCGCGGTTCTTGGGCAGCTTGAAGCCCTGCCCTTCCACCCAGCCGAAATAGGCGTCGCGATTCTCGAAGGCGCCGACCGAGCGGAAGCCGTCCATGATGTCGCCCAGCACGAAGAAGCGCGGATCGTTGGGAGCGGTGTGGCGCGGGTCGGGTGTCGTCGTGGTGTAGCCGACCAGCGCCGGATCGTAGCCGCCACGGCGCAGTTCGTGGGCCAGGTTGGTGAAGCGCAGCGACAGCGGAATGGTGTTCTGCACTGCGCGATGGTTCATCAGATACTGGCCGGTCAGCAGGCTGGCGCGCGCCGGCCCGCAGGGCACGGCCTGGGTGAAATGGTTGCGGAAGGTCACGCCCTCGGCACACAGCCGGTCGAGGTTAGGCAACTTCAGATAGTCCGCGCCCAGCTTGGGCAGCATCAGCCCGCGCCATTGGTCGACGACGATAAGCAGAACGTTCTTGGGCGCAGGCATTTCGAGATCACCGAGGTTGGAAGGGCGCGTGATTGCGCTAGAGTGCCGTCAAATTCGCGGAGGAGACAACACGTGGCGCGTTTCAAGATCGTGACGACCGGGCCGGGCAGCACGGACCATTCCCTGGAAATGGAGGCCCTGGCCGGGCTCGGCGCGGAGATCGTCGAGGTGTCGGGCAGCGAGGACGACCTCGCCAAGGCGGCCGCCGATGCCGACGCCATCTACGGCAAGGGGCGCCCGCGCATCACCGCCAAGGTGATCGAAGCCGGCAAGAAGCTGAAGGTCGTGTCGCTGGGCAGCGTCGGCGTCGACTCCGTCGATGTCGATGCCGCGACCAGGCTCGGCATCCCGGTGACCAACGTGCCCGATACCTTCATCGAGGAAGTGGCCGACCATGCCATGACCCTGATCCTGGCGAGTTGGCGGCGGCTCGTCGTGCAGGACCAGATGGTGCGCAAGGGCGACTGGGCCAAGGGCCGTCCCATGCTGTACGAGTTCCCGCGTCTCATGGGCATGACCTTGGGATTCATCTCGTTCGGCCATGTCGCGCGTGCCGTCGCCAAGCGCGCCGCGCCCTTCGGCTTCCAGATGCTGGCCTACGATCCCTATATCGAAGAGCTGGTCATGTCCGAGTACGGCGTGCAGCCGGTCGGCTATGACGAGCTGCTGCAGCGCGCCGACATCGTCAGCATGCATGCGCCCGGCACCAAGGACGCGCACCACATGATGAAGGAGCGACAGTTCCGTCTCATGAAGAAGACGGCGCTGTTCGTGAACACCGGCCGCGGCTCGACCGTGGACGAGGCCGCCCTGATCAAGGCGTTGCAGGAAGGCTGGATTGCCGGCGCCGGCCTCGACGTGCTCGAAACCGAGCCGGTCGGCCACAACAATCCGCTGCTGGGCATGGAAAACGTCATCCTGACGGCGCATGTCGCCTCGGCCTCGAACCGCTTCGACCCCGCCCGCAAGCGCCGCGTCGGCGCCGAGCTGTCGCTGGTGCTGAGCGGCAAGTGGCCCCGCGCCTGCGTCAATCCCACGGTGCTGGAGAAGTCGAGCCTGCAGCGCTGGCAGCCCTTCTCGATGGAACGCGGCCCCGGCAACTAGCCCCGGGGCGGCAAGTTCCGGGTCGCCTCCAATCGGTCCCGGATGGCCCGATCGCACTGCGCCAGGCTGTCGAACGGGCCGAGGACGACGCGGTCGCCGTCGTCGACGGCATACCAGCCTGTCTGGGTGATGTTGTAGTCGCCCAGATCGGACGTCGGCACATGAACAGCGATTAGATCCTTGGGCGTGGGCATGAAGGAACGATGATCCTTCGGCAGGGCTTTTCAAGTCCTCTCTACGAGTGCCTCCAGACCAGTTCGCAGTGCTGACCAATCCTTCCGCCTCCTACCCTGTCTCGATGTCGCCTATCTCGATGTCACATCGGCCCGTCGACGTCCGGCGATGGGTCTCGCATTCACTGTTCGCCCCGCATTCTCCATTCACGCCATCCGAATCGTCGGCAAGGGCGCGCCGATAGGACTGCGCGACTGAGACTCGACCGGCCCACCGCTCCACTTGTCCATGACAGTTGGACGTCACTTTCCTATCGCAATGACTCTGCTAAGGCGTGATTTTCATCGATCAGATATTCAATATTGTTCGTTGCTCACGCGCACCGGACTCAATAGCGTCGCACTCAGCGTAGCGCCGAGTACCATTCCACTCACTGAAGTGGGGCGTCATGCAACACAAACATTTTTTCTCACCAGTCGATCGCTGACTTGTGCCGTTTGCGGCCCGGTTCGGGCACACGGCAGAAGACTTGGCCAATGATCGCGCGCTCGAAGACCGTCTGATGGACGACTATGCGCGGTCTCATGGCCACGTTCCGACCGAGAACTGGATACTTGTCGTTCACGCCGACAACTCCAGCGAGTTTCATGTGTTCGACGATCCGTCCCGGATGTGGTGCTGCCGCAACAGGGATGTCATTCGCAAGCTCATCGACCGGGAGGTCGAAGAACTCGAGGCAGAGAATCGGCGCGTAGCGACAAGCTGATACTTGCTGCCTTCGACAGGTAACCCGGCTTCTACAACTGGAAGGAGCGTGTCGTGGCAGACAAACCAACCACCGAGATCCCGGCCAATCTCAGTCCCGAAGCGCGCGATCGCGTCGAAAAGGCGCTCAAGGATGCCTTGGAAAGAGAGGTCGCCGAATCGGCGCTAGGCCCGGGCGGGCTCGCCGCCGCCGGCAATATTTTCTCGCGGGGCTGGATCTTCAGCCGCCTCACGCCGACCGCCGAGAAGGAAATGGCCAGAATCCTTCCCGAGCTCAGCAAGATGGGCTCCGAGGAATTTGTACGTTTCGCCTCCCGTCTTGCCGAACTCAAGGCGCGCACCGGCCCGCAACGCTGAACGGCGTTTCCTCTTCCTTTCCTGGAGGACGCGTATGCCATGAAAAGCATGCATGACGCGTGGCAATGGCGGCCGGATTTCGGTCCGTGGTTCGCGCAGCTCGCGAGCAAGGCACGGAAGTGGCGGCCGACCATAGACGTGAGGCCTGACGTCGACCTCGCGTCGGCTTTGCAAGAGGCTGCAGAACGGGCGGCCCCTTGGTTGTTTCATCCGTGCCTGAGTGCCATCACCCATGACTGTCCCGCCGGGCGCCGCGAACGTGACGTTGCGCTCGCCGGATGGCTGGCCGCACATGCAAGCGTCAACGGAAGCCTGACCCTCGCCGAACCGGTCTGGTGCTGGTCGACGGACGGCGGCGTGCAACTCGACAGCGGCCGTCACGAGTTGCGCAGAGTAGGCGAGCTGATGGTCGCCGACCGTGCCACGGATGTCATGATGCTCGATCCATGGTGCACGGTGCTGGGCTACCCCTATGCCGATACATGGGCGGCGGCGGCAACATCTTCAAACGACAACAGTTCCGCCGGAATCCAAAAAGGCACTGTCGTTGCGCTGCGAACGTTCACCTTGATCGCCGCGACACTTCCCGACGCATGGGCCTGGCTCAATATGCTGACGAGGATTCTCATCACCCTCGAAGGCAAGGGCCGGCTGTCGCGCAGCTCCAGCTCGGCCGACCTGCCGGGATTGGTCATGGCAGATACGACTTCGGAACTGGCCCTGTCGGAATTGCTGGTGCACGAGACGGCACACCATCTGCTCTATGTTGCGGAAGCAGGCGGCCCACTCATCGATCCGAACGAGAGCCGGTTGTTCGCCTCGCCATTGCGCAGCGATGCTCGGCCAATGCGCGGCATTCTGCTCGCCTACCACGCGCTGGCTTTCATTTGCGCTTTCTATTCCGATCTCCATCACTCTCCGGTCGGCAAAGACGTGATCGACCCGACCGACTTTGCGAACCTGCAGCGGCTCCTGCAGGAGGCGGAGTCGACGCTGCTGACGGCATCGGCGTCATTCACCCGCAAAGGCAGGCTTTTCTTCGATCACACACGCCAGGTGGCCGGCTGTGTCATCGCATAGCGAGCAATCCCTGCAGTTCGTCCTCAAGGTAAGCGCCCGCTGCAACCTGAACTGCACCTACTGCTACGTCTTCAACAAGGCCGATCAATCCTGGAAGTCGCGTTCGGCTTTGATGGGCGATGCCGTCTTCGATGCCGCAATCGGCCGTATTCGGCGGCATTGCATCGCATCGGGACAAAGCATCGTCCGACTGATGTTCCATGGCGGCGAGCCGTTGCTGGTCGGCCCCCGCAGGTTCCGCGGCTGGCTCGACCGGATCGCCGCTGAGCTGGACGGCATCGTCAAGGTTCGGCTGGCCATTCAGACCAACGCCACCCTGATCGACGACGAATGGGCCCGTCTTTTCGCAGAACGTGCAGTCGAAGTCGGCGTCAGCCTCGATGGACCGCAGGCGGTCAACGACAGGTTTCGTATCGATCATGCCGGCCGCGGCAGCTATCTCAATGTCGTCAGAGGGATCGAGACGCTGCGTCGCCACGGCGCGGCCTTCAGCCTGCTGAGCGTCATCCAGCCAGGCGCAGACGGCGCAGCCATCTACCGTCATTTCCGCGGCATGTCGCCGGGAACGATCAACTTCCTCTTCCCCGACCACAATCATGACGATATCGCCGCGGTGCGGGCACGCCATGGCGACGCGCCGATCTTCGACTTCCTGCGGCCGGTCATCGACGCCTGGATCCTGGACTGCGGCACCGGCCCCGAAGTTCCACTCCTGCGGAACATGTGCCGCCTCATCATGGGCGGCGAAAGCCGGTCGGACATGTTCGGCAACTCGGCACTCGGCTTCGTGTTCGTCGAGGTCGATGGCGAGATCGAAGGGCTCGACGTGCTCCGGCTCGACGGCGAAGGCGTATCGGCCTGCGGCGCCAACGTGCTGGCAAACGATTTCTCGGCCATCGCCCAGTTGAGCGACTTCCACGATCGGGCGATCTTCCGGGGCCTGCCACTGCCCGGCGGATGCATGGACTGCCCGGAGCGGCGAACCTGCGCCGGCGGCTATCTACCTCATCGCTATTCAGCGGCCCGCGGATTCGACAACCCGTCGGCCTGGTGTACCGACATCCAGTTGCTGTTCAGCTACCTGCGCCGCTTGCTCGACGTGGACGTCGAGGAGACAGAGATGCGACGCAGCCTCCTGGTCGAAATGGCAGAGGAGCGACTCGCATGATGGCCGATGCGGCGGCAGTTCTCCGCTGGACGGAGAAAACGGTGGGTTCAGGCCGAGCGGTCGAGCTCGAATTCGAGATGCTTCTTCGGGCGGCATTGCGGCGCCTTTGGCAGGAAGCCGCCCCTGGGCAGGAAGCCGACCAGCCCTTCGCCGACGACGGCACGCCCGACGCGGCGTATCGGCGGGTCCTGCTGGCGCCGTCCACTGTGCGCCACCTGCTGTGGCCCTCACGCGGACGGCAGGCTGAAGTGCGGGACCATTGGCGCGTGGCCTGCCAGATCGAGCGCGCCATACTCGGTCTCCCGAACACGGCGATCACGGGATGGAGCGCCGATGGCCGCGCCTTCGTTGCCGCGGATGGTCGTTGCACCGTTCGGCCGAGCCTGGAGGGCGCCATTCCGCTCGATCTTCACAGTCCGCAGGCTCTCGCCCTGGATCTGCTGGGCGGCGATGCCCCCCTGGATCCACCACGATCGCCGCCATCGGCGTCTGCAGTGCAGCGGACATCACGTCGCCTGCTCGAAGCCTGGCATGGGATATCGGCATCCGAACCCGCGGTGCCCCGCTGCGTCGAGGCCTGGACGCGGGTGATCGTGGCGCAAGGCGATCCGTCAGGTCGCTTCTGGTCCGGCTCCAACGGCCAGTATGTGGGCCGCGTGATGATCGTCAACGCCGACGCACCCAACACCGACACGGAGGAGATCGCCGACGCGATCGTCCACGAGGCGATCCACGGCTTCCTCTACATGCACGAATCGATCGAGCCCTGGGTGCTCGGCAAGAAGCTCTACACCAATGCCGGCGTTATCGCGTCGCCATGGTCGGGCGCGGAGTTGCCGGTTCGACCGTTCATGCAGGCGGCTTTCGTCTGGTATGGCCTCGCGATGTTCTGGGCTCAGCATATCGACGGTGGCCCGTTCGACCGCGAGCGTGCCCGTGCGATGCTCGAAAGATCGCTGGCCGGTTTCAGGCGCGGTTCCCTGGTCGACCGCCTGAAGCCCTGGCAGGCCAAGATCCGCTCGGAGATGACCGATGCGATCAACGGCTTGCAACGGGATGTGCTTTCCCTGCTGGCGGCCTGAGGCACCGTCGTGCGGGAAGCGACCGTGACCGCACCCTGGATCGAAGGATTGCGCGCCAACGCGCTTCGCGGCACGCGCTGCGAGGAACCCGGCGTGACCCGCGCCCGCCTCCAGCCGCGCTTGCGCGAATTCGGGATCACACGCGTTGCCAACGTCACGGGGTTGGACCGGATCGGGATTCCGGTCTGGATGGTAATCCGGCCCAATTCCCGTTCGCTCAGCGTCTCACAAGGCAAGGGCCTCACCCATGACGCCGCGTGGGTTTCCGGAGTGATGGAAGCGATCGAGCTCTGGCACGCCGAGAGTCCGCAGCTCGACCTGCGCCTCGCCTCACGCAACGAGCTGGCTCGCGAGGGTCGCGTCGTCGATGTCGACCAACTTCCCGTCAGGCCCGGCACCACGGTCGGCGAGGACATGAGACTACTATGGACGACCGGCGTCGATCTCGTCTCGCGTCGGCCGGTCTTCGTGCCCTATGCGTCGGTGCATGTCAGCGCCGTACCGCCGTTTCCGCCGGGAGACAGCTGCTTCATCGTGACCTCGAACGGCCTGGCCTCGGGCTCGGTTCCTCCTGAAGCCGTCATGCATGCTCTTTGCGAGTTGATCGAGCGGGATTCCCTCTGTCGCTGGCGGCGACGTCCCCCGGAGACCAAGGCACGCTCCTTGGTCAAACTCGACACGATCGACGATGCCGGGGCCTGCACGGCAATCTCGGCGTGCGGACGAGCGGAATTCGAGATCCTCGCCCTGGACATGACTTCCGAGTTCGGATTGCCAGCTGTGATCTGCGTCCTGCTGGACAAGAAGTCGTCGGACGACACTCTTCGCGGTGCGTCGATGGGGTTCGGCTGTCATTTCCGGCGTGAGACGGCGTTCATCCGGGCCCTGACCGAGGCGGCACAGAGCCGGCTCACTCTGATCGCAGGGTCGCGCGATGATCTCGACAGGCAGGACTACGAGTCCAAACGCCGCCATCGCGACGGCATCGCCTGGTATCAGCGCCTTCTTTCGGAACCGCAAAGGGTCGACTTCGCAAGCCTGCCGGACCATCGAAGCGAGAACTTCGATTGCCAGCTCGAGATCGCCCTGGAGGGGCTTAAGCGTGCCGGCTTTGGCGAGGTCGTCGTGGTCGACCTGGCCAGGCCTGAAACCGGACTGTCGGTCGTCCGCGTCATCGTCCCCGGGCTGGCGGTTCCCGACCATGCACATTGAACCCGGCGCCACCGTGGTCTTTCTCGGGCCGAGCCTGGCTTTGGACGAAGCCGCAGCCATCATGCCTGCCGTTTACCTGCCCCCGGTGCAGCAGGGGACTCTGTACCGCGCCGCACTCGCCCGTCCACGGACGATCGCCATCATCGACGGCTATTTCTCGTGGGTCCCTTCGGTATGGCACAAGGAGATATTGTGGGCGCTGAACCAGGGCATTCGTGTCTGCGGCGCCGCCAGCATGGGCGCTCTGCGCGCCGCCGAACTCGACAGCTTCGGCATGACCGGACACGGCCAAGTCTACGAGGACTATGCCGCCAGCATACTTGAAGACGACGACGAAGTGGCGGTCATGCACGCGGTGGCGGAGCTTGGATTTCGCCCTCTCTCCGACGCCATGGTCAATATCCGCTACACGTTGACGGATGCCGTGCATGCCGGCGTGATCCCCCAGAAGGTCGCGGCTTCCCTGCTGGCTCATTTCAAGCAGTGTCACTTCCCTGAGCGCCACCTCTCTCGGGCTCTGGACGGCGACCTGCATTCTGTCTTGCCGGACGAGGCTCGCAATGACCTGCAGATCTGGTTGCGGGACCACTATCGCAATGTGAAGGAAGAGGATGCGCGAGGCCTGCTCCGTCTGCTGGCGTCGGGTACCGTCGAGCCCGTCACCTCGCCGGCACAGCGCTTCGAATTCCAGGCCACGGTCAACTGGGCGCAACTGGCCGATGCCGTGCGGGCCGAGGCGGCCGTCGAAGCTGACGCAACGGCAGAGGGCAATGGCGACGCGCGGACCATCGATAACGACGCGGTCCTGGTCGAATTGCAGCTCGAGGGAGGCTGGCCCGCACTCGAAGCGATGGCAATCGCGCGCCTGGCAACGGCCGGCCCCTCGGTCGATGGCGGGCCGGTAACGGAGCGGGAATACATCGACCAACTTGCGCGGCTCTGCCTCCGGCTGGGCCTGCCGGACCTGAGTTCTCTGATGAGCTGGGCGGCGGCGGCAGGCTGGAGCGACGAACATCTGGTCGCCATCGTGTCGCGCGAAGTCTTGTTGATGCGGGCGCGGTCATACTGGTTACACGACGTCCGCGCCGTCGCGCGCGAACTTCTGCAGCTCGACGGCCGCGCCGAATCGCTGGCCGAGCGCTCCCGCCTCAAACGAACGTGGCTGGACGCGGCGACAAATGAGCGGACTGCCAGCCAGAGCGACCCCTCGGATGCGCTGGCGTGGTACCGGGACAGAGTGGGAATGTCCCAATCCGGCGCCGACGAGCTGGCCGCTTTCAACGGTTGGTCGTCAAAATCGGACATGATGGAAGACGTCCTGCGCGAGCATGCCTTCCAGCAGGCGATGAAGGCTGGAGCCACAGCCGGAAGGACGCGGCCGTCCCTTCCACTCGGGCCAGTCGAAGGCGCGATGCCTTAGAGGCGCCGCGACCAGCTCGCGAGGTTGACGGCGCCCGGTGGCACTTCCCCTTTCACCAGCGCCTCGACCTGGTGCACCGTGTCCATCGCCTGGCTTTCGCTGGCCGGCGGCGTGAGGCCGCCGACATGCGGCGTGGCGATAACGTTGGGCAGACGGGCCAGGGCGGGCGACGGCATCTGATCGGGCGCCCGGCCGACATCCATGGCCGCCCCGGCGATACGGCCCTCTTTCAACGCTTGTGCAAGAGCCGTTTCGTCCACGAGATTGCCGCGCGACATGTTGACGAAGAAGGCGTCTGGCTTCATGCGGGCGAAAGCCGAGGCGTCCAGCAGGTTCTCGGTCTCCTCGTTGGCGATGGCGAGACAGATCACGTAGTCGGCACGCGACAGCAGCTCGTCCATCGGCATCTTGTGGAAACGCGGATCGTCGACCTGGGCATAGGGATCGGCGACCAGCACCTTCATGCCGAGGTGAGCGAGCATCTGGGCGAGCTCGCGCGCGATACGGCCGTAGCCGATCAAGCCTGCCGTGCTGCCGGCGAGCTGCCGGCCGACCCTGATTTCGGGCATGCGGCCCGCGTGATAGTCAGCCGCCGCGCGCGAGACGCCACGCGACAGATCGACCAGCAAGCCGATGGTCAGCTCGACCACCGACTTCACGAACCCCGCCTCCGCATGGGTCACCAGCACACCGGCTGCACTGGCGGCGCCGACGTCGATATTGCGAATGTCGATGGCGCTACGCATCACGACGCGCAGCCCCGGCAGCCCGGCGAAGACCTCGGCCGGCACCGGCGTCGCCCGGTCGGCGATCATGAAATCGGCGCCGCGCCCCATGGCAATCAGCCCCGCCGGATCGAGCGGCGCCTCGCCTTCGTGCAGGACGACGTCCACCAGCTCGTGCAGGCGGGCAAGTGCCGTGGCGCCGTAATACTGCCGGCGTGCCTGCGGCACGTGGGTGAGCAGCAGCTTCATTTGCCGTAGCCGAAAGCGTGCGGCAGCCACGTGCTGATCGAGGGCACGAATGCGATGACCAGCAGACAGAGGAACAGGAGCCCGAGATAACCCATGATCGGCCGAATTGTCTCTTCGATGGGAACCTTGCCGATCAGGCAAGCGCCGTAAAGCCCTAAACCGAGCGGTGGCGCGAACAGGCCGAGCCCCATGCCGAAGACCAGCACCACCCCGAAATGCAAGGGATCGACGCCGAGCTGGATCGCCACCGGCATCAGGAGCGGTCCGAAGATGATCAGGGCGGCCGCTCCTTCGAGCACCGATCCCATCACGATCAGGATGGCGATCGACAGCAGCATGAATAGCCAGGTGCCGTGCGAACCCGACAGCCCAACCAGCAGATCGCCCAGGGCATGCGGCACCTGTTGCAGGGTGAGGACGAAGGCGAGCGACTGCGCCGCCGCGACGATGAACAGGACCAGGCCCGAACGCGTCGCCGCATGGACGAAGCTCTGAGCGGCCGCCTTAAAGCTCAGCTCGCGGAAGACGAGCGCTCCCACCACCAGCGCATAGACGACCGCGAAGGCGGAAATCTCCGTCGCCGTCGCAAAGCCGCTCTTGAAGCCGAAGAAGATCATGGCGATCAGGCCGAGCGAGACGATGCCGCCGCCCCACAAGCTCGACGCCGCCATCTCGGGCCCCAGGGCGACACCCCGCTCTGGCCGCTTGCCCAGCACGATCGAGACGGCGATCAGCGCCAGCGCCATCAGTCCAGCCGGCAGCAGACCGGCGATGAATAGTCCGCCGATCGAGATGTTGGCAACAAAGCCCAGGATGATGAGGTTGATGCAGGGCGGGATGGTCTCGGCCATCACCGCCGAGGCCGCCAGCAGCGCCACGGCGCTCCCCGCACTCTGCTTGGAGCGCCGCGCCGCGGGAATCAGCACCGAGCCCACGGCCGCGACATCGGCCATCTTGGACCCCGAGATGCCCGAGAACAGCACCATGGACATGACCATGACGACGTTCAGCCCGCCGCGCATATGGCCGACCAGTTTCTGAAGCAGCGCGATCAGGCGGACGGACATGCCGTTCGCCTCCATCAGATAGCCGACCAGGATGAAGAACGGGATGGCTAGCAACACGAAGTTGTCGATGCCGCGCGCCATCTGCTGGGCGAAGATCACACCCGGCAGGGTCCCCTCGGCCCAGATGAAGATCAGTGCTCCCAATGCCAGCGCAAAGCCGATCGGCAGGCCGCCCACCAGGACCAGAAAGAAGCCCACCAGCATCAGCGCCATCGAGGACGGCACGGTGTCGGGCAACCAGGTGGCCCACAGCGAGTGCAGCCCGGCCACGAGAGCCACGGTCACGATGGCGACGACGATGTCTCGCACCGTCCGGCGGCGGAAGATGTCGAGCGCAAAGACCGTCATGAAGAGCGCGCCGAAGCCCATCGGATAGAAGGTCCATTCGAGCGGCAGGCCGGACCCTGTGGTCTGTCCGGTCGTCAGCCAGCCGAGTTCGATCGCATGCCAGGCGACGTAGGCAGAAACCAGCAGGACCAGCAGCGCACCGATCGCCTCGACCACGCGGCGCGTCGTCGCCGACAGCAGATCGACGAAGAAGGAAACACCGGGATTCTCGCTGCGCGCGATGGCGCTGGCGGCCCCGAAGAAACTCGAGCCGACCATCAGGCCGCGCGCCACGTCATCCGCCCATTCGACCGGCGAATGGAAGACCGAGCGCAGGATCACCGACACGACGACGACCACGAGATCCGCAGCCAGCAGCAGCGCGGCTATGGCATCGCTGGCCAGCAGGAGCGGACGCGGCCCCGCTGTCCCCACTGCTCCCGCTGCGACCGGCGCCACGACCGGATCGGCGGCGGCCGGACTCGCGACACTCGACATGCGCCGAAACCTCAGGCCGTGGCCGACCGGATCAGGTCCACCACCGGCTTGGCTTCCGGGCGCGCCTTCACGAAGGTCTCGGTCTGCGGCAGCACGCGCTTGCGGAAGGCCTCGCGGTCGCAGTCGATGATCGTGACGCCCTTCTCGGCCAGGATCTTGAGCGCTTCCTGCTCGACCATCAGCCCGTGCGTGCGCGTATCGGCGGCCGCCTTCTTCGCGGCATCGAGGAAGCCCTCCTTGAGCTTGGGGTCCATGCGCTTGAAGGTCGCCTCGCTGAAGTAGACCGACAGCGGCGAGAAGATGTGCTGCGTCAGCGCATAGTATTTCGACGTCTCGTAGAACTTGCTGGAGAGGATGGTCGGCGGATCGTGCTCCAGCCCGTCGAGCACGCCCGCCTGCAGCGCCGTATATATCTCGCCGAAGGCAAGCGGTGTCGCAGCCGCTCCCATCAGGCGCAGGCATTCAGTGACCACCGGATTGGGCAGGGTGCGGATCTTGAGCCCGCTGAGATCTTCCGGCGTCTTCACCGGCTTTTTGGCCAGCACGCTACGCGAGCCGAAATTGTAGGCCCAGCCGATGATCCGAATGTTGGCGCCCTTGAGCAGCGCTTCTTCGATCGGCTTGGCGGCGCCGGCATCGAACGCCTTGGTCTGCTGCTCGAAGCTCGTGAAGAGGTAGCCGAGGTCGAACGTGCCGACCAGCGGCACCAGGTTCGCCGAGATCGACGAGCCGGACACCATGAGGTCGATGACGCCCAGCTTCACTGAATTGATGACGTCGATTTCCTGGCCGAGCTGGTTGTCGGGGAAGAAGGCGATCTCGATCCGGTCGCCCAGCCCGTCGCCTTTCACGTGCTTGACGAGATTATCGTAGTAGACGCGGCCATTGGCATATTTGGGATCGTTGGCGAGCGACGAGGAGAGTTTCATCTTCATCGGCGCCGCTTGGGCCGTGCCCACGATGGCCGGCGCTGCAAGCACCCCCGTCGTGGTCAGGACGAACGAACGACGACCGATCATGCGGTGCTTCATGCGTTTTCCTCCGGCTGGGGTCTCGCGCCCCGCTTTATCTGGTCATAATGTATGACTAGATTGGCAACACCTGCAACGGCTTTCAATGGCTGGGATACGAAGACGGCGATGTTCAAAGACAGCACCGCGATTGCACGCAACGTTCACAGCCAGGTCGCCGACCGGATCGGAATCTCGATCGTCCGCGGCGACGTCGCCCCCGGCCAGTCGCTGCCCTCCGAAGTGAAGATCTGCGAGACATTGGCGGTCAGCCGAACCGTCGTGCGCGAAGCGATCCGCACCCTCACCGGCAAGGGACTGGTGGAGTCACGGCCCAAGAGCGGCACGCGCGTGCGTCCGCCGGAAGAATGGAACCAGCTCGATGCCGACGTGCTGCGCTGGCAGATCGAGCATGCCGACCTCGACACCTACCTCGCCAAGGTCTTCCAATTGCGCAACGCGATGGAGCCGACGGCGGCAGCCCTCGCCGCGACGGCCGCGACCGACGCCGATCGAGCGGCACTGCAGGCGGCCTGGGAAGCCATGGTGACAGCGAGCGACAATGAAGGCTTCGTCACGGCCGACATCGCCTTCCACAAACGGCTCTACATCGCGAGCCGCAACGAGTTCTTCTGGCCGATCGCCCAGCTCTTCGAGATAACTTTCCGCGAAAGCTTCCGGCTCGCTGCCCTGGGCGACCACCGCCCGCGCGCTTTCGATGAGCATCGCGAGGTGATGGATGCCATCATCGCCCGCGACCCCGACCGCGCACGCCGAGCCACCCAGACCCTGCTGGGCAATGCTTCCGACGATCTTGTCCGTATCCGTAAGTCCGGCCAGTAGCCGCCATCGGGCTCAGGACAGGGTCACCCCCGGATGGCCCGCCTCGACCGTAAAACGCTGCGCCGTGGCGATGGCCGAGGTCGGCTCCTTCACGCTCCCGACCACGCGAAACGATACGGTCGCGGCCTTCGGGGTGAGTGACACCTGGGCGTAGCCGTTGCGGCCCCCCAGCCCATAGCGAAGGTCGGGATTGCGGCCGAGCAGGGCCTTGACCCGCGCCTGGGTCGGACCTTGCGACGTGATCGAGCCGCCGACGAACTCGGTCGCCACGATCGGCGCCTTCGCGGCGTCGAAGTCGCGTTTGAGATCCGCCGCCCAGAAGGAATGGACGTCGCCGCTCGCCACCAGCGTGTTGCGCACCGGCGAGCCTGCGACGGCATCAAGCAGGCGCTGCCGTGCCGGTGCGTAGCCGTCCCAGCCGTCGTGCCAGAAGGCGCGATGCTCACCTTCGCCGCGGTCGACCTGCGCCATCAAGGTCTGCTGCGCGATCACGTTCCAGCGCGTGGAGCCGCGGGCCAGGCCCTCGGCCAGCCACCGCTCCTGCTCGGCACCGAGCATGGTGCGGGCAGGATCGAGCCGCTCGGCGCAGTCGCCCATCACCTTGTTGCGCGGCAGGCGGCCGCGGCAGGCATGGTGCGAGCGATACTGCCGCTCGTCGAGCACATGGAACTCCGCAAGGTCGCCGACGCGATAGCGGTCGTAGAGCCTGAGCGAGGGCCCCTGCGGCCGGAACGACAAAGGCAACGGCATGTGTTCCCAGAAGGCCTGATAGGCGGCGGCCCGCTGCGCCAGGAAGCGGCGGCGGTCGGGCTCCTGCGGGGAGAGATCGTCGGTATAGTCGTCGTCGACCTCGTGATCGTCCCAGGTGACGATCCAGGGAAAGGCCGCATGGGCGGCCTGCAGGTCGCGGTCGGATTTGTACTGCGCGTAGCGGTCGCGATACTCGTCCAGGGTCGTGGTGCGCCCGCCCTCGTGATGGCGCACCAGCTCGCGGCCCCAGGACTTTTCGTAGATGTAGTCGCCGAGATGGAGGACGAAGGCCGCCTCCTCGGCCGCCATGTGCCGGAACGCCGAGTAATAGCCCTGCTCGTACTGCTGGCAGGACGCGAAGACGAAGCCCAGCGCCTGCAGCCGCTCGGTGGCGGCCGGCAGCGTGCGGGTCCGGGCGACCGGGCTTGCCTTGCCGCGGACCGTGAAGCGATACCAGTAGGGCCGCCCCGGCTTCAGCCCGGCCGCTTCGACATGCACCGAGTGCGCCCAGGCCGCCTCGGCCGTCGCCTGGCCGCGACCGACCACACGCTGCATCGCCTCGTCCTCGGCGATCGCCCAATCCACCGGAATGGGGGCAACGAGCGGCTCGCCAGGCTCGCCGCCTGGCATCAGCCTTGTCCACAGCACGACGGAAGCGGCCGTCGGCCGCCCCGAGGCGACGCCCAGCCCGAAGGGATCGGCCGCCAGCGGCGGTTCGGCGCGCGCGTGCGTCGGCAGCCAGAGGCTGCCCAGGCCGGCGAGACCGGCGACGAAGGAACGTCGGCGCATGGTGCAACTCTGCGACGGCCAACGCCGCGCTTCAACCGCGGTGCATCGGTCTGCTAGGGTCCACCCCAAGGAGGAATCACTGCATGAGCGGAAAGATCGCAGTCGTCACCGGCGCGGGCAGCGGCATCGGCCGCGCTTCGGCGCTGGCCCTGCTGAAGAACGGCTACAAGGTGGCGCTGGCCGGCCGGCGCAAGGACGCGCTGGAGGAAACGGCGACGATGGCCGGCAACAATGCCCCCAGTGCGCTGGCCGTGCCGACCGACGTCACCAAGCGCGACGATATCGTGGCGCTGTTCGCCAAGGTGAAAGCGACCTGGGGCCGGCTCGACCTGGTCTTCAACAATGCCGGCGGCGGCGCGCCGCCCGTGCCTCTGGAGGACCTGCCCTACGAGACCTGGCTGAGCGTCGTCGCCGCCAACCTGACCGGCCCGTTCCTGTGCACCCAGGAAGCCATCAAGATCATGAAGGACCAGACGCCGCGCGGCGGCCGCATCATCAACAACGGCTCGATCTCCGCCCACGCGCCACGGCCCTTCTCGGTCGCCTATACCTCGACCAAGCACGCCATCACCGGCCTCACCAAATCGACCTCGCTCGACGGCCGCGCCTACGATATCGCCTGCGGCCAGATCGACATCGGCAATGCCGTCTCGCCGATGACCGAGCGCATGACCAAGGGCGTGCCGCAGCCCAACGGCACCACCCTGGTCGAGCCGCGCATGGACGTCGACGCAGTGGCCCAGGCCATCGTCTACATGGACAGCCTGCCGCTCGACGCCAACGTGCAGTTCATGACCGTGATGGCGACCAAGATGCCGTTCATCGGCAGAGGCTGACCTCGCTGCGCCTGCGAAGGTACTGCCGCCTTCTCTCATCCTCCTCTCCCCCGCTTGGGGGAGAGGCTGGGTGAGGGGGAAGCGAAGGACGCCGAGATCACAGGACCAGGCGGTCGCGGCAGCCCCCTCACCTAACCTCTCCCCCAGAGGGGGAGAGGCATATGAAGTCTCTCGTTACACCACCAGCAGGCCGTCGTTGTTCACCTTGATGCTGAACACGACGTCCTGGAAGTCGTTGTCGCCCGTCGCCGTCGCCAGATCCTCGAAGCCCATGACGAGCTCGCGGCCGTTGGTCGAGACGCCGGACAGGACCTGATTGGCGTCGCCCGGGTTCAGCGTCGAGAAAGAGTGGAAGATCGCGGCGCCGCTCAGTTCGCCGAGCGTGGCACTGCGCAGCGCCGGCGGCAGGCCGGTGTCGATGTCGGCCGCCGTGGTCGTACCCGGGGCGACGAACGACAGGTTGTTCGGCAGGTTGCCGTAGACGTCGAACCCGTCCTGGATCAGGAAAAAGCCGATCTTCTGGTTGTTGGCCGGCGTGCCGAGGTCGACCGTCGTGCCCGCGGCCGTCCGCAGCGTGTTGGAGAACACGATCTGGACGTCGGAGATCGTGCCATCGGCTGCCACCTTGTAGGTGCCGAGCGTATTGGCGTAGGCCGACACGGCGGATTTCATTTCCACGCTGAAGCGCACCGCGCCGTCGCCCGTCAGGAACGGATCGTTGGCAACGCCGTTGATCGACGCCGGATTGACGCTCACGCCCTCCCGCAGAGTGGGCAGGAAGGTCTCGAACGTCACCGACGTATGGGCGTCGACACCGCTGCCGCGTGCCACCGCCATGAAGTCGCCGCCGCTGAAGTCGCCGTTCACCTTGAAGGTCGAACCGCCGGCGCTGAGCGTCGCGCCGTCCGCCGCCTTGGTGACGGTGAGGCTCGACCTGCCGACCAGCGAACCGTCGATATCGATCATGTCGGTGAGGCCGAAGCCCGAGATCTGGTCACCGTGCAGGTCGGCCAGCTTGTCACGCAGGATGTCGGCACCGGCGCCGAGGTCGATCGTGTCGCCCCCACCGCCGCCGCTGATCCGGTCGTTGCCGGCCCCGCCGCTCAAGGTCTCGGCGGCCGAGGTCCCGGTGATCGTGTCGTTGCCGTCGGTCGCCGAGCCCGACACGCCGAAGACGCCGTCGGACCGGACATTCAGGTTCTCGATGCGGACATCGAGCGCCTCGCTGGTGTCGGCCATGTCGAAGCCCGTCGCCGCCGTGCCATGCTTGGCGGCCATGTAGGCCTGGAAGCCCGCCTGCTCGCCCATGGCATTGGCCGGCGTGTTGGCCGCGACCGTGAAGTCGAGCGCCTTGTCGACCGGCTGGCCCAAGGTGCCGTCGGTCAGCACGAAGCGGAAGTTGCTGCCGTTGGGCTTGATGGGATAGCCGTCGCCGCCGTTGGCCGTGAAGGCCGTGGTCGAGACCGTGATGACCGACGGCGCATCGGCCAGGACCGTGCCGTTCTCCACGATCTTGGCGATCACCACGCCGTTCTGGTCGATCAGCGAGACGTTCACGATCTTGGATCCCGCCGCATTGTCGGGATCGTAGGAAAAGCGCAGCCCACCGACCTGGCCAAAGCGGCCCTGGTTGATGCCGGCCGCGACACTGTGCTCGAGGATCAACTTCAGGCCCGCGGCCGTCGTGTCGAAGACCATCAGCTTATTGTCGAAGCGCAGCGCGTTCTCGACGTCGAGCTGCGAGACGCCGCCGGCCGGCTTGTGGGCATCGGGATTGGCGGTCGGCGCCACCTTGTTGCCCTGGTCGTCGACCGAGCCGATCTGGGCACGCACGCCGCCACCGTTGCGCAGGCCGACGATGAACTGGCCGTCTGCCGCATCACCCAGCGCCTTCTTCAGCATGTAGATGCCGGTGTCGGCCGACAGGCTGCCGAGGTTGGTTTCCTGGGAGCGGATGAAGGCCCGCTCGCCCTCGAGGTAGACGCTGCTGAAGCCGTAGACGTTGCCGTCCTTGGCCGAGATAACGGCATCGACCGCTCGGGTGATGTCGCGCACCTGGTCGCCCTTGGTGCCCTCGGCGAAGGCCGTCGTCTCGAGCTGGGCCTCCGTGACGCCCCAGGCCTTGGCGACATTGGCCGCCGTCGAGGCATAGGCGCCGTTAATGGCGGTATTGGCGGCCAGGCTGCCCAGCACGATGTCGCCGTTGGCGTCGAAGTCGACGACGAGGCGGCCGAGATAAGTGTACTCGCCGTCGGTGTTGACGATCAGCGTCGTCTTGCCGTCGGCGCCCTGAGTGACGAGCGGGTAGGTGTCGGCGAAGGTCGGCTCGTGACCGGGGAAGGCCGCCGGCTTGTCGTCGGCATCGCCGAGCCGCGTATTCGAGCCCGCCGAGAGGATGATATCGACACCCTTCAGCTTGGTGGCGAGAAGCTGCTCGTTCTGGATCTGCTGCAGGTGCGAGGTCAGCACGATCTTGTTGATACCTTCCGCCAGCATCTCATTGATGATCGGCTGAAGCTGCGCGGCCAGCAGGTCCATGTTGTCGACCTCGCCGTTGGCACCGGGGCCGGTCGGGAAGCCCTTCACTTCGGTGCCGTTGGGCGAGGAGATCGATTCAATGAGCTGCGTCGTCGCGCCCACGACGCCGATCTTCTCGCCGCCCTTGGTGACCACCGCCGCAGGCGCAATCCGTCCCTTGAGCGTGCTGGCCTCGGCGATCAGCGAGCCCGTGCCGCCGTCCAGCGTGTTGGTGAAGCGGGCGCTGAGCGCGCTGTCGCCGGAGAAGTCGAGATTGGACGAGAGATAAGGGAAGAGTGCGCCAGCCCAGGCGCCGGACGGCGTGAAGGCGTCGCGGAAGGCCGTCGAGCCCAGATCGAACTCGTGGTTGCCGATGGTCGAGGTGTCGACGCCCAGCGCGTTCAGGATCGCGATATCGGGGCGGCCGGGGCCCGTGGCGCCGATGCCGGCCACCGCGTTGAGCGAGGGATCGGTGCCGGCATTGATGAACGGACCCGGCAGGAAATTGTCGCCGCCGGACAGGATCAGGGTATTGGCATAGGTGCCGTCGAAGGCATCGACGAGAGCGGCCAGGTTGGGCGCCGTGTCGCCCGCCAGCAGGCCGGCCTCGCCGTCCGACAGATGCAGGAGCTGCAGGGTGAAGGCAGGCTTGGGAGCCGTCGCGTTCAGCTCGAAGACCGTGATGTTGTTCGAGGCCTCGTTGCTGGACACCAGCAGGTCCTTGCCATTGGGCGACTGCGCCGCGGGGATGAACAGCAGCCCTTCGGGGGCGAGGTCGCCGGTCCTCTGCGCTGCACCGGCATAGCTGACGTTGGCCGGGTCGGTGATATCGAAGGCCAGGGTCGCATTCGACCGCTCGAGGCCCACGAAAGCGTAGGTCCTGTCGCCGACCTTGCCGATCACGACGCCTTCGGGCTCGGGGCCCTTGTTGTCGCTGCGCGTGTCGTCGAACAGCGCCGGGAACTTCTCGACGATGATGCGTTCGAGGGCGTCACCGCTGTCGAACACCTGCTTGCCCTGGTCGTCGACGATCGAGAAGGACCGCCCACCGTAGGTCAGGATCTGGTCGATATCGCCGTCGCCGTCGATATCGCCGCGCAGGCCCGGGGCATTCGACACGGTGTGCCGGCCGAGCGCCGCTTGGTCCTTCAGGGCCGCTTCGT
This sequence comes from Alphaproteobacteria bacterium 65-37, assembly GCA_001897995.1. Classification (GTDB taxonomy): domain Bacteria; phylum Pseudomonadota; class Alphaproteobacteria; order Reyranellales; family Reyranellaceae; genus Reyranella. The sequence continues at coordinate 36,358 of MKRV01000263.1, forward strand.
TGGGGAACAGCGCGTTGTCGAGATCGTAGGCGCTGGAGCCGACGCGGATCGTCTCGTCGGGGGTCAGGAAATCGTCGCGGTCATCGCCTTCGTTGGCCATGACATAGTAGGTCTTGCCGCCGGCCTGGTAGCTCGCGATGGCGTCGGGCATGTACATGCCGAAGAGGTGCGAGTCGGTAATCAGCTTGATCGCGGCGGTGCCGCCGGCGCCGTCACGATCACTGACGTCGAGCTGCAGACCGGTCCAGTCCTTGAGACCGAGCGGCACGATCTTGGTGAAGGTCGCGGTCGCGATGTCGAGCAGCGCCACCGCGTTGGCTTCCTGCAGGGTCACCATGGCCTTGGTGCCGTCCGGCGAGATCGCGATGTATTCAGGTTCGACGTCCATCGACACCGACTTGCTGGCGAAGATGCGCACGCCTTGCGCCCGCAAAGCGTCTTCCTGGCCGTTGAAGCTGTCGAAGGCGGCGGTCTGCACGGTCGCCGCGGCCACGCCGGCAGACAGGTCGATGATGCTGACGGTGCCCGGCGCGTCGGCCCCCGAGACGTCGATCTCGCCCTCGTTGGCGACCAGTACCTTCTTGCCGTCGGGCGTAAAGGTCAGCATGTCGGGCAGCGCGCCGACCGTGACCGATCCCAGCAGGGTGTGATCGGACGCCTTGAGGAAGACGACCTTGCCCGGCTGGGTCTTGTCGCCCGCCGGAAGCGCCACGGCGACGATGCCGTCCTTGACCGCGACGCTGGTCACGTCGGTCGTCGCAAAGCCGAGCGTCTTGAAGTCCACCGTGGCGATCAAGGCGGGCGCCGCCGGGTTCGACAGGTTGACGACCTGCAGGCCCGCATTGGACGTCGTGAACAGCCGCGCACTGGCCGCATCGAAGGCGGAGATCTCCGCACCGGCCATGGTCAGGCTGCCTTTGACGGCAATATCGAGGGCGCCGGACGGCGTGGTGGAAATGGGCGTAGACATATCGAAACTCCCCACCAGCGCGTCATGGTCGCTGGCTTGATTGGCAAACTCGGCGTTGATGTGGACGATGTCGTATTGCGCACCGGCGCGGGCTGCGCTGGTGACGTACATCTGGTCGAGCGACTGTGAACTGCCGTCGAACACGTAGTCGTAGCGCTGGTTGACCGGCAGCATGTCGGACATGGAGGTCAGCACGGCCGTACCGCCGACCGTGAATTCCGGCACCGTGTCGGCGTCGGGACCGTCGAGGTAGGTCGCCTTGCCGGTGAGCACCTGCATCGGTTCCTCGAACTCGAACTCGTTGAGGTCGCCCGCGACCACGACCCGCGCCGACGCGTTGGCCGCGAGCAGCGAATCGACGAACGTATTGACCGCCTGCGCCTGGGCGGCGCGCGCCGGCTCGGCGCCGTTGATCGGCGGCTGGGTGCCCATGAGGGCGCCGCTGCCGCCCTTCGACGAGAAGTGATTGTCGATGACCGTGATGGTCTGGCCGTTGAAGGTGAAGTCGGCCACCAGCGGCAGGCGGGAGCCGTTGAAGGGATGGCCGGCCGCGGCATTGCCGCCGACCGCCGTGGTGGCTGCCCCGTTGGCGTCGATGGTGCGCAGCGACGCCTCGACCAGATCGACGCCACGGTCGACGCGATAGAGGAAGGCATTGCGGATGTTGCCGCCGGGTTCGCCGCCGTTCTGGTCGTCGGCGATGAAGGGATTGTCCTGGAAGGCGTACTGGACCGTGCCGCCCGACGCGGTCTTGATGGCGTCGACCAGCATCTGCAGTGTGATCGAGGCCGAGATCACCGTGTCGTTGACCGCGCCGTTGTTGTCCTGGACTTCCTGCAGCGAGAGGATGTCGGGCGCCTTGAGGTTGGCGACGATCTGCTGGGCGAGCGCCTCGAATTTGGCGGCGCCGTCGCTGGGGTCGAGATTCTCGACATTGTAGTTGCCGATGGTGAGCCGCTGGGCGGTGCCGACCAGGTTCGTCACTTCGGGCGTGAGCGGGCTTGGCGCCACCACCGTGTAGGCTTGGGTCGGCAGGATTTCGTAATTGCCGAAGCCGTAGCTCACGACGCCGGTGACGTCGCTCAGCTTGGCGCCGACGCTGACCTGCGGGCTGGCGAAGGCCAGGATACCGCTGTCGTCATCGATTTGAATTCGTTCGGGATTGAAGTCGCCGCCGACAGTGTTGGTGTTGCCGAAGGACGAGGCACCGCCTGAAATGCCGACGCCGCCACGCTCCGTCAGGCTGTTGGTGTTGAGGCCATTGGTCGGATCGTCGTCATTGTCGACGATGGTGTAGATCTCGCCGAAGCTGTTGGTCGGGCTGACGGCGACCGGCGCCTTGACCTTGACCAGCATGCCTTCGAGGCTTTCGAAGAAATCGATGCCGTCATTCACCGGATCGAAGGTCGTGAGCCCGTCGTCGTCGAGGTTCGAGGTCGGCGGCTTGAGACCGGCCGAACCGCCGATTTGGGTGGCGGTGATCACCGGGCCAATCCCGAGATCCTCGACCGTCGGTCCTGAGAGCTGGGTAATCGACAGGCTGCCGGGTGCGGCGGCGCTGTCGGTGAACTCGCTCACCCTGCCGGTCACCTTCACGAGATGGCCGAGCGTCACGCTGGGGGCCGCACCGGTGAAGACGAAGATGGCGTCCGATGTGGCCGCATTGCCATCGCCCGTGGGGTCCTGGATGTAGAAGCCGTTGCTGTCGATGGCGGTGATGACGCCCTGGGTCGCCACCGTGTTGCCGACCAGCGGCGAGGTATGGCCGGCGCCCTGGATGGCACCGATCGCGGTAAGCGGCAGGATGGCGGCCGTCTTGAAGTCGAGGGCATCGAGGGCGATGCCGGCAAAGTCGTTGCCGGCGGCATCCTCGAGGGCGCCAGCCGCCACGACCACGTCGTAGGTGCGGTCGCCGGCAAGATTGGTCGCCAGATCGATCGTGACCTGCGTGCCGTTGATCGTGACGGTGCCGTCAGGATCGGCCGTGCCGACGGTGATCACGCGGACATCGCCCGCGCCGTCGGTGATGGTGATATCGCCGCTGCCGGCTTTCATGGCTTCGTCGAAGCCGAGGACGATATCGGCCGAGGGGGCGACGTTCAGGGCATTGTCGGCCGGGCTGGACGAAACCAGGGTCGGTGCCGTCGTGTCGGCGCCGCCAGTGAAGACCGCGCTCGACACATTAATGTCGTCGATACCCACCCATTCGTCGTTGCCAGGGGCGTTGGTCGTCAGGATTCGGACCTCGACCTGCCCTTGGTTGTTGGCGGACGCCGGCAAGGTGAGGTCGACGGCGGTCACCTGCGTCGCAGCATTGGCGGTGGTCGCATCGGCCAGGTAGCCGGCCGGCAGGCTGGTCCAGGCGCCGGACGAGCCGATGCGGTACTGGACGGCGATCTGCTGCTGGGCATCGTCGGTGCTGCCGTCGATATCGCGGACGTTGAACTGGACGCGGACATCTTGCCGGCCGCTGGCATCGAGATAGAGCACCAGGGACGGCGCGTCGGCCGTGCCGGACCCGTTCAAGGCCACCGTGGGATCGGCGATCTCGAACTCGGCAACGCCGCCGCTGGTCAGGGTATTGGGGTTGGCCTGGTTGGCGATGACGTCGACGGCACCGAGCGCGGCGCCCGTCAGGGTGCGGGGATCGACGCCGGTCGGCGATGCCGCATCGATGTCGCCGAGATAACCGGTGATGCTGGGAACGCCGGCCCAACTGTCGTTGACGGTGATCTGGCCGATGTTCGACCAATTCTGACTGAGTGGACCTGAGGCCAACGAATGGTAGACGGTCGACATCCGGACAAACCTCCGCTGTTGAGGCGCGCGCCATCGCGCTGCCCCTGAGGCAGTGAAGAACAGCGGGTGATTTCGATTGCCGGCCGCCTACGTCACTCGCAGGCGGACTCCTTAGTCGTCGATCGCTACGGATTCATTGCGACTGACGCAGATGCTGTGAGTTTTTAACTCGCAACGGCCGATCAATAACCTTCGTCGCCGAGGTTGAGCAGCGGAAAGGCACTGTGCACGCCGGGCAGATTGGTCGGCATGCTGCGGGCGATGTAGCTCTTGTCGAGCTGCGACAGCGACGTGACGCCCAGCAGGCCCATCGCTTCCTTCATCTCTTCTTCGAGCAGCTCGATCACGCGCTCGATGCCGGCCGCGCCGGCCGCCGCCAAGCCGTAGCAGTAGAGACGGCCGATGCCGACCCAGTCGGCGCCCATGCAGATCGCCTTCACGATATCGCTGCCGCGACAGAACAATCCGTCGACCGCCACCTTGGCACGGCCGGCGACGGTCTCGATGATCTCCGGCAACACCTCGGCCGAACCGCGGCCGTGATCGAGCTGGCGGCCGCCATGGTTCGAGCAATAAACGGACCAGACGCCCTGCTGGCAGGCGAGCTCGGCATCCTCGGCCGTGCCGATCCCCTTCAGCATGAACTTCACGTCGGGGAACTTCTCACGCACGGCCGCGAAGTTCTTCCAGGAGAAGGCTGCCTGGTGGTTCTGGCCGGTCGCCACGGCGCGCCACGTCTTGACGAAGCGCTTGGCGATGTCGCGCTCGCGCCGACTATAGACCTGTGTGTCGACCGTGATGCAGAAGGCGTCATAGCCGGCATCCATGGCCCGTTTCACGCAGTCGGCCACCCAGGCATCGTCGCCACGGACATAGAGCTGGTAGATCTTGGGGGCGTCGCCGCCCTTCACGATGTCTTCGAGCTGGAGCGTCGTCACCGAGCTGATCAGCATCGGGACACCGGCCGCCCCCGCCCCTTTGGCCACCGTGATCCCGCCGCCGGGCTCGAAGGATTCCAGCGAACCGACCGGCGCCAGCATCACCGGCAGGCGGATCTTGCGGCCGAGAATTTCGGAGGACGGATCGATCGCCGAGACATCGCGCATCACGCGCGGCTTGAAAGCGATGGAATCGAGCGCCAGGCGGTTGCGCCGCAGCGTGGTCTCGGTCTCGGTGCCGCCGATCAGATAGTCCCAGATATTGGGATTCAGGCGGATTTTGGCCGCTTTGACGATTTCGTGCAGCGTTGCGAATTCACTCTCCAGGCCGCTCGCCATTTTTCCCCCGATTCCACGTCGTTCGACGATTTCTTGCGCATCTGCGGCGTCCGCGTCAACGCGCCGTCACGAAGAGAGGCCATGGAAGGCCCGTTGGCATTGACGATAGCGGCTCCAGGCGATTTGATCGTCGGGTGGCATCCGCTCGGCGGAACCGCAGGGAAAGCCCGCGTTGTAGAAGGGCGAAGGTGAGGCTGACGATGAAAAGACGCACTCTGACGACGGCACTCCTGTTCGGCTGGATTGCAGGCCCGGCATTGGCCGCCGATCCGCTGCCGACAATGAGAGAAACGCCGATGTTCGCCGACCAGGTGAAGTCGGGCGCCCTGCCGCCGGTCGACAAGCGCATCCCGCAGCAGCCCTGGGTGGTCAGGGAATTCGCCGGCGGCGACGGGCCGGGCCAGCAGGGCGGCCAGCTCAACATGCTGGTGGCCAGCGCGCGCGATACACGTCTGATGACGATCTACAGCTACACCCGCCTCATCATTCACGACGACAAGTTCAAGCTGAAGCCCGACATCCTCGAAAGCTACGAGGAGAAGGACGGCCGCGAATTCACCTTCAAGCTGCGGGCCGGCCACAGATGGTCGGACGGCGAGCCCTTCACCACCGAGGATTTCCGTTTCTTCTGGGAAGACGTCGCCAACAACAAGGAGCTTTCACCCTCCGGCCCCTCGGTCGAGCTGATCGTCGACGGCCAGCCGCCCAAGGTCGAGATCATCGATCCGCTGACGATCAAGTACAGCTGGGAAAAGCCCAACCCCTACTTCATCGAGAGCCAGGCACGCGCTGCGCCGCTCTTCCTGTTCCGACCGGCGCACTACCTGAAGAAGTTCCACACCAAGTACACGCCCGAGGCGGACATCCTGAAGGCGGTGAAGGGCGGCCAGCAGAACTGGGTGCAGGTCTACAAGCGCCTCGACGTGATGTACGCCAACGACAACGTCGATCTGCCGACGCTCAACCCGTGGGTCAACACCACCGCCTCGCCGGCACAGCGCTTCGTCTATCTGCGCAACCCCTTCTATCACCGCATCGACTTGAAGGGGCAGCAGCTTCCCTATATCGACCGCGTGATCTTCACCGTCGCCGCCACCAACCTCGTGCCCGCCAAAGCCGGCCTGGGCGAAGCCGACCTGCAACCGCGCTACCTCAACATGCGCGACTACACCTTCCTGCAGAAGAGCGCGCAGACCTCCGGCGTGAACGTGCGGCTCTGGGAGTCGGGATCGGGCTCGCAGCTCGCCCTCTACCCCAACCTCACGGCCAACGACGAGGAATGGCGCAAGTTGATGCGCGACGTGCGCTTCCGCCGGGCGCTGTCGCTCGCCATCGATCGCGACGAGCTGAACCAGGTCGTCTATATCGGCCTCGCCAAACCCTCCAACAACACGATCATGCCGCGCTCCGAGCTGTTCAAGCCGGAATACGCGACCAAGTGGGCGAACTACGATCCCAAGCTCGCCAACAAGCTCCTGGACGAGATCGGCCTCACCAAGAAGGATAGCCAGGGCATCCGCCTGCTGCCCGACGGCCGGCCCGCCGTCATTGTCGTCGAGCATGCCAGCGAAGAGACCGAGGATTCCGACGCGCTCTCCCTGATCGCCGACAACTGGAAGAAGATCGGCATCAAGATGCTGACCAAGCCGCAGACCCGCGAGAACTTCCGGCTGCGCACCTTCTCCGGCGAGGCGGTGATGACCGCGTTCGCCGGCGCCGTGACGGCAGTGCCGACCGTCAACACCAGCCCCAAGGAATTCGCGCCCACGATGCTGGGCGGCCTGCAATGGTCGCGCTGGGGCATGTTCGTCGAGTCGAAGGGCCGACAGGGCGAGAAGTGCGACATGGAGTCGGCCTGCAAGCTGCTCGACTACGTGAAGGAATGGGAAACCGGCGCGACACCGGACGACCGGCGCAAGGCCTGGGACAAGATCCTGCAGACCAACGCCGACGAGGTGTTCTCCATCGGCACGGTGAACGGCATCCGCCAGCCCATCGTTGTCGGCCCCAAGGTCCGCAATGTCCCCAAGGAAGGCTACTACGCCTGGGATCCGGGCGGATATATCGGCCTCTACCAGCCCGATACATTCTGGATCGCGCAGTAGCGCTCCACTTCATTCGTCCGATTCATTCTCCCCCGCACGTCGTCTGTCGGATTCACACATCACACTCATCTGTCCTCTCCCGTGAAACGGGAGAGGAAGGGGACCCATGCGAAGCATGGGGAAGGTGAGGGCGTGGATCACGGAAATGGTGTGCGCGTTGAGAGGTCTCTGACCCACCTCACCTACCCCATGCTGCGCATGGGGCCCCCTCCTCTCCCCCCACTCCGCGGCTTGTACCAAGCCGCTCCATGGGCGGAGAGGACGTCTGAACGGCGCCCGAACACGACAGCGCACGTCGTGCGGGGGAAGAAGATAACGTGCGAATCGAGAAGCCAACTTCGCGGGGCCGATGAAGATAGTCGCTCACGAAAACTTTAGACGGTGACGACGGCGCCTCGGGGTGTATCGTCAGGCATCGTCAATGGTTGGAGTTTGCGACCATGCCTGACTTTGGCGAGGCCTGCGGCGCACGGCGGCCGCGATTCTGGACGACGACACTGACAGCAACTCTAGCGGCAACGATCGTCGCCGCCGGCGCAGCGATGGCGCAGACGCCACCGCCTGCACCGCCGGTCACTGTCAGCCCGCCGCTGCAGAAGGAAATCGTCGAGTGGGATCAGTTCACCGGCCAGTTCCAGGCCGTCGACTTCGTCGAGATCCGGGCGCGCGTTGCCGGTTACCTGACGGAAATCCACTTTCAAGATGGTCAGACCGTCAAGAAAGGCGACCTGCTGTTCGTGATCGACCCACGCCCCTACGAGGCGGCGCTGGCCTCGATGCGGGCGCAACTCGGCCAGGCAGAGGCCCAGGTCAGCCTGGCGCAGGCCCAGCTCAATCGCTCCGCCGAGCTGCGCAAGCGCGACTTCGAGCCGGCCAGCGCTTACGACCAGCGCGTCTCGGACCTCAAGGTCGCCACCGCAGCCGTCGAAGCCGCCAGGGCAGCCATCCGGACCGCCGAGCTCAATGTCGAGTTCACCCGCATCACCGCGCCGATCACGGGTCGCATCAGCCGCCATCAGGTGAGCATCGGCAACCTGATCAGCGGCGGTGACGGCGGGGCGGCCACCCTGCTGACGACGATCGTCTCGCTCGACCCGATCTACTTCAACTTCGACATGAGCGAGGCCGACTACCTCGCCTATCAGCGCGCCACCGCCAAGGGGCTGATGCGTTCGACGCGCGACAATACTGTCGCCGTCTCGCTCCATCTCACCGACGAAAAAGGCTGGCCGCACGAGGGCCGCATGAATTTCGTCGAGAACCAGGTGGATCGCCTGTCGGGGACGATCCGCGTGCGCGCCCTCTTCCCCAATCCGAACCTGCTGTTCACACCGGGCCAGTTCGGCCGGATCCGCATTCCGGGCTCTGAGCCCTATCAAGCGATCCTGATCCCTGACGCCGCCGTCGTGACCGACCAGTCGCGCAAGATCGTGCTCACGATCAACGACGAGAACGTCGTCGTGCCGAAGATCATCCGCCCTGGACCGAGCTACGAAGGCTTGCGCATCGTGCGCTCGGGCCTGCAGGCCAGCGACAAGATCATCATCAACGGCCTGATGCGGGCTCGGCCCGGTACCAAGGTGGCGCCCAAGCCCGGCACCATCGAAACCGAGCCCGAGACCGACTAGGCCCGGCCGCCTCATGAAGCTGTCCCACCTGTTCATCGACCGGCCGATCCTCGCGATGGTCGTGTCGATCCTCATCACCCTGGTCGGCGGAATCTCCTACTTTTCGCTTCCCGTGGCGCAGTATCCCGAGATCGCGCCACCCACGATCGTGATCAGCGCGACCTATCCCGGCGCCTCGGCCCAGGTCGTCAGCGAAACGGTCGCCACGCCGCTCGAGCAGGAGATCAACGGCGTCGAGAACATGCTCTACATGACGTCGCAGGCGACGGCCGACGGCAAGCTGACGCTCACCATCACCTTCGCGCTGGGCACCGACCTCGACATCGCCCAGGTGCTGGTGCAGAACCGCTCCGCCGTGGCCGAGCCGCGGCTGCCCGAGGAAGTGCGGCGGCTCGGCATCACCGTCCGCAAGAATTCGCCGGACCTGATGATGGTCATCCATCTCAGCTCGCCGGACGGCTCGCGCGATCAGCTCTACATCTCGAACTACGTCACCCTGCAGGTGAAGGACGTGCTGGCGCGCCTCGACGGCGTCGGCGACGTGCAGACGCGCGGCGCGCGCGACTATTCGATGCGCATCTGGCTCGATCCGGAGAAGGTCGCCGCCCGCAATCTCACCGCCGGCGAGGTCGTCGCGGCACTCAGGGCGCAGAACGTGCAGGTGGCGTCCGGTGTGCTCAACCAGCCGCCCGTGCCGAAGCCGCAGGCCTTCTCGATCAATGTCGAGACGCTCGGCCGCCTCACCGATCCGCGGCAGTTCTCCAGCATCATCGTGCGCACCGACCCCGACGGCCGGGTGACGCGTATCCGCGACGTCGGCCGGGTCGAGCTCGGCGCCCAGGACTACACCTCCAACGCCTATCTCGACGAGCGCACGGCCGTGCCGATGCTGATCTTCCAGCGGCCGGGCTCCAATGCGCTGGCGACAGCCGGCCGCCTGAAGGCAGCGATGCACGAGCTGTCGGCGTCGTTCCCCACTGGGCTGCAGTACGACATCGTCTACGACCCGACCGAGTTCATCGCCCAGTCGGTCGACGAGGTCTACAAGACGATGTTCGAGGCGGTGATCCTGGTTGTCCTCGTGGTCATCCTGTTCCTGCAGAGCTGGCGGGCCTCGCTGATCCCGATCATCGCCATCCCGGTGTCGCTGATCGGCACCCTGGCGGTCATGGCGGCCGCCGGCTTCTCGTTGAACAACCTCTCGCTGTTCGGCCTGGTGCTGGCGATCGGCATCGTGGTCGACGACGCGATCGTCGTGGTCGAGAATGTCGAGCGCAACATCCGCGAAGGCCTGACGCCGCGCGCCGCCGCCCACGAGACCATGGACGAGGTCGGCGGGGCGCTGGTCGCCATCGCCCTGGTCCTCTCGGCGGTCTTCATCCCCGCCGCCTTCATCACCGGCATCACCGGCCAGTTCTTCCGCCAGTTCGCCGTCACCATCGCCTCGGCCACGATCATTTCCTGCATCGTCTCGCTGACCTTGAGCCCGGCCCTCTGCGCCCTGCTGTTCAAGCCGCACGACCAGCATGCCGGCCCCAGTCGCTTCTTCGTCGCACGCTGGATCGCCGCCTTCTTCCGCACCTTCAACACCGGCTTCGACCGGCTCTCGAACGGCTACGGCCGCTGGACCGGCCGCTTCGTGCGCCGCAGCCTGATCTTCCTCGGCCTCTATGCCGTGCTGATCGCGTTGACCGGCTGGCAGTTCGTGCGGGCACCCACCGGCTTCATCCCGTCGCAGGATCAGGGCTATCTGATCACCGTGATCCAGCTGCCGCCCGGCGCGTCGCTGGATCGCACCGATGCCGTGGTGCGCAAAGTGACGAAGACCCTGCTCGAAACCGACGGCGTCATCCACGCCGTGCCCTTCACCGGCCTCGACGGCGCGACCTTCACGTCGGCGCCGAACGCCGGCGCCATCTTCGCCACCCTGGCCCCCTTCGACGATCGCATTCCCAAGGGCCTGTCGGCCGACAAGGTCCTGGCCAACCTGCGCACCAAGCTCAGCACCGTCCAGGAGGCCTTCATCATCGTCATCCCGCCGCCGCCGGTGCGCGGCATCGGCAATGCCGGCGGCTTCAAGATGATGGTGCAGGACAAGCGCGGCCGCGGACTGCCCGAGCTCGAGGCGGCGACGACGGATCTGGTCTCCGCCGCCAACCAGACGCCCGGCCTCACCGGGGTCTTCACCCTGTTCAACACACGCACGCCCAAGCTCTATGCCGACATCGACCGCGTGAAGGCGGAAATCCTGGGCGTCTCGGCCGACAACGTGTTCGGCGCGCTCGAAGTCTATCTCGGCTCGATCTTCGTCAACGAGTTCAACTATCTCGGACGCACCTATCGCGTCACGGCGCAGGCCGACGGCCCGTTCCGGCAATCGGTCAGCGACATCGCCAACTACAAGACGCGCAACAATGCCGGGCGGATGGTGCCGATCGGTGCGGTGACCACCTTCCAGGACATCATCGGCGCCTACCGCGTGCCGCGTTACAACCTCTTCCCGGCAGCCGAGCTGCAGGGCAACACCCTGCCCGGCTACTCGACCGGCTATGCGCTGGCCACTATGGAGAAGCTCGCGGCCGACCGCCTGCCCGACGGCTTCGGCTTCGAATGGACCGAGCTCGCCTATCAGGAGAAGCTGGTGGGCAATACCGGCCTCGTGGTTTTCGTGGCCTCGGTGGTCTTCGTCTTCCTGCTGCTGGCGGCGCAGTACGAAAGCTGGTCGCTGCCGCTCGCCGTCATCCTGATCGTTCCCATGTGCCTGCTGGCGGGCGTCAGCGGTCTGCTGATGCGCGGCATGGAGGTCAACATCCTGGCGCAGGTCGGCTTCGTGGTGCTGATCGGGCTGGCCGCCAAGAACGCGATCCTGATCGTCGAGTTCGCCCGCCAGGCCGAAGCCGAAGGAGCGACCCGGTTCGACGCCGCCGTCCAGGCCGCCCGCACCCGACTGCGGCCGATCCTGATGACCTCCTTCGCCTTCATCCTGGGCGTCGTGCCGCTCGCCATCGCCGCCGGCGCCGGTGCCGAGATGCGTCAGTCGCTGGGAACCACGGTGTTCTTCGGCATGCTGGGCGTGACCGGCTTCGGCCTGATCTTCACGCCGGTCTTCTACGTGACCATGCGCGGCCTGGCGGTGAAGCTCAGCCGGCCAAAGCGGGCGCCGGCCAAGCCGACGCCGCCCGACAATGGCGAGATCGAGACCGGCTGACGCATC
>MKRV01000264.1:0-6812 GCA_001897995.1 Alphaproteobacteria bacterium 65-37
CACAGCCGCCGACTCTCCTTGAATTCGACGGCCAGTCTTCTGGCTTCGCTGTCCTCGTCGCCCAGCTCGGCGAGCGCATTCAGGTAAGCGCAGCCGCGATAGTCTCCGGCCATCGACAGCGAGCGCGCGAACCATTCGAAGTTCTTGAGGATTTGCTCGGCGGGCGGCCGGGAGGAAGGCTCGGGAAGCGGCCGGAAGCGGCCCTTCAGGTAGGCGACGATCAGGTCGTCCTTGGACGGGAAGTGCCGGTACAGCGTCTTCTTGCTGATCCCCAGCTCCGCGACGATGGCGTCGACGCCGACCGCCTGCAGGCCGTTGCGGTAGAACAGCCGGTCCACCGCCTCGAGGATCCGCTCTCGCGTTGCCGTCGGTTTGTCTTGCTCGACCATGAGGAAACATATCTGTTTCCTCATGGGCTTGTCAGCCTAAAAGAGCACCATATGAGGAAACAGAGCTGTTTCCATTTGGGAGCTCGAGGCCATCATGACGGACCAGACAATAGCCGTTGCAGCGCCGTTCCGCCGGGTCGACAGCCGGACGCGCCGGCTGCTGGAAGCCCCTGTCCTCGCCACGTTGCTGCGGCTGGCGGTGCCGAACGTCCTGGTCATGGTAACCCAGGCGTCGATCGGCCTGATCGAGATCTATTTCATCGCCCGGCTGGGCATCGACGCGCTGGCCGGCGTGTCCCAGGTGTTTCCCGTGCTGTCACTCATCGGGGCGATCTCGCAGGGGGCGGTGGGCGGCGGATTCGTCTCGGCGATCGCCCGCACGCTGGGCCGTGGCCGGCCGGACGAGGCGGCCGACTACGCCTGGTACGCTGTCTTCCTGGCCGTGCCGCTGGGCCTCCTGACGACGGTGCTGGTGGTCGCCGCCGGGCCCTCTTTCTATGGCGCCATGGGCGCGCGGGACGCCTCGCTCGACGCGGCGCTGACCTACTCGAACCTGGTGTTCGGCGGCGCCGTCCTGATCTGGCTGTTCAATCTTCTGCTGGCGACGGTCCGCGGCACCGGCAATCTCGTCCTGCCGGTCTATGTCGTCTGCGGCGGCGCGCTGCTGCTGTTTCCGCTGTCGCCGCTGCTGATCTTCGGCATCGGCGGCATCGACGGTCTGGGCGTTGCCGGCGGCGCCGTGGCGATCCTCGCTTATCACGCGGTCGGCAGCGTCTGCTTCGCCGTCCATCTGTGGGGGCGCAAAGGCGTCCTGGCACCGCGGCTGACGCCGCCTCGGCCGCGCCTGCAACCGGTCTGGGAAGTCCTGCGCGTCGGCGGCATGTCGACGGTGGTGAGCAGTACCACGAACATCACCCTCGCCATCCTGACCGGCTATGTCGGCCTGCAGGGTGTGGCCGCCGTTGCCGGCTATGGCGCCGGGGCACGGCTGGAGTTCCTCCTCGTTCCCCTCACGTATGGCATCGGTGGGCCGGCGGCCATCCTGATCGGCACCAGCATCGGGGCCGGCCAGTCGCGCCGAGCGCTGCAGACTGCCTGGATCGCGATTGCGCTGGGCACGCTGGCGGCCGAGGCTATCGGGATTGCCGCCGCGCTCTTTCCGCTGCAGTGGCTCGGGGCCTTCACCACCGACCCGGTCGCTCTGGCGATCGGCGCCGATTACCTGCGCACCACCGGTCCGTTCTTCGGCTTCTTTGGCCTCGGCTACGCGCTCTACTGCGCCGGCCAGGGTGCGGGCCGCATGGAGTGGCCGGTCGCCGGCGCCATCGTCCGTGCCGTCATCGCGATCGGTGGCGGTTTGCTCGTGGTCCACACCGGCGGCGGTCTCGGCGGCATCTTCCTCGCGGCCGGGCTCGGCATGGCGGCGTTCGGCCTCATCGGCCTCTGTGGCCTGCTGCTGCGGGTCGGCTACGGCAAAGAAAAGACAGGCCTCAATTGAGGTCGTCTATCGACAGCCTTCGGGCGACGGCCTTCTGTCGACGGTCTTCTGGGCGGACAGGCGGAAATCGATCATGCTCATGATGCGTTGCGCCCGCCCGCGCCGGGATTGCGTTCGACAAGAGGCCTTCGATGTTTCTCAGCGTCTTCGACGTCTTCAAGATCGGCATCGGGCCTTCGTCCTCGCACACGATGGGACCGATGACGGCGGCAGGCCAGTTCCTCGGTCTCTTGCGGCAGCATCCCTCCGGCGCCCGTGCAGCGGCCGTCCGCGCGACCCTGCACGGCTCGCTGGCTTTTACAGGGAAGGGCCATGCCACCGATCGCGCCGTGGCGCTGGGCTTGCTGGGCTGGACCCCGGCCGAGTTCGATTTCGAAAGGGCCGACCGCCAGCTCGAGGATCTCCATCGCAGTCATGTCCTTTGCCTCGAGGGACTGCCGCCGCTCGCGTTCGATCCCGCTCTCGACATCGTCTTCGACTACGGGCCGCCTTTGCCGGGGCACGCCAACGGGCTCGTTCTGTCAGCCTGCGACCCTGCCGGCGCCGTGTTGGTATCGGAGACCTACTATTCGATCGGCGGGGGCTTCGTCGTGACGGCCGCGGAGCGTGAGGCGCCACCTGCTGCCACGGCTGCTTCTGCCGCAGCGACGGCCTGGCCTTATCCCTTCGTGAATGCGGCGGCGATGCTGCGCATGGCGCGCGACAGCGGGCTTTCCATCGCCGACATGAAGCGCGCCAACGAGAGCCGCCTGCGGACGCCGCAAGAGGTCGAACGCGGGCTTGCTCGTCTCTGGTCGGTCATGAACGGCTGCATCGACCGCGGACTGGCCCAGGACGGCGAGCTGCCGGGCGGGCTGCATGTGCGCCGCCGCGCCGCCCCCATCCATCGCCAGCTGATGGCGGAGCGGCATGCCAATCGCATCCAGCCTCACGCCGCGTCGGAATGGCTGAGTGTCTATGCCATGGCCGTGAACGAGGAGAACGCGGCGGGCGGCCGGGTGGTGACGTCGCCGACCAACGGGGCTGCCGGCGTCGTGCCCGCGGTGCTGCGTTACTATCTCGATCATTGCGTAGGGGCGGAGCCCGACCGGATCGCCGACTTCCTGCTCACGGCGGCGGCGATCGGCGGGCTGATCAAGCACAACGCCTCGATTTCGGGCGCCGAGGCGGGCTGCCAGGGCGAGATCGGCTCGGCCGCCGCGATGGCCGCGGCCGGCTTCTGCGCCGTGCTGGGCGGATCGCCGGGGCAGGTGGAGAACGCTGCGGAGATCGCGCTCGAGCACCATCTCGGCATGACCTGCGATCCGGTGGCGGGGCTGGTCCAGGTCCCCTGTATCGAGCGCAACGGCATCGGCGCCATCAAGGCCGTGGCGGCAGCCTCGCTCGCTTTGCGTGGCGACGGCTCGCATTTCATGCCGCTCGACAACTGCATCGAGGCGATGCGGCAGACCGGCGAGGCGATGAACACGAAATTCAAGGAGACCAGCCTCGGCGGCTTGGCCGTCAACCTGCCGGGCTGCTGATCCTGCCGAGGCTCAGCGCGCGGTCTGGGGCGCTCCCATCTGGCGAGAAATCTCTTCGGCCGCCGCCGTCAGCAAGGGAATATAGCGGCCCATGACCTTGGGCTTCAGCCGCTCGACGGGCACCGTGAGGCCAAGTGCGGCGAGCGGACTACCGACATGGTCGTAGATCACCGTCGCCGCGCCTCCGACCTGCTCTCGCCATTCGCCGACATTGGTGGCGTAGCCGTCGCGCCGGGCTTTCTCGAGGACCTTCAGGAGATCGGCGCGGCGATAGAGGGTGTGCCTGGTGAAACGCGGCAGTTCTTCGGGCAGCTTCTGCAGGGTCTCGGTGGCCTGGGCGGAAAGCAGGGCCTTGCCCGTCGCCACGCAGTGCGCCGGCGTACGCTGGCCGATCCGGGAGTAGGCGCGGACCGGCTGCGTGCTCTCGACATTGTGGATGGAGACCACCTCGCAGGTCGCCAGGTCGAGCACCGACAGATGGGCCGTTTCATCGACCTGGGCGACCAGGCGCTGCATGACCGGCGCGGCGATGCGCGAGACGTCGAGACGGCCGATGACCAGCGCGCCCAGCTCCCAGAGCTTGGTCGTCGCCGTGTAGCGCCGGTCGATCGGCGTGACGTAACCCCGGCTCGCCAGGGTCTGCAGGAGCCGGTGCACGTTGCTTTTCGACAGCTCGAGCGTGCCGGCGAGCTCCGTGATCCCGAGAGGCATCGAGCTGCGCGCCAGCGCCTCCAGGATCGACAGGGCTTTGAGGACGGTTGTGTCCATGGCGCGGCCGATCGTCGGTTACTCGAGTGAAATATTCAACGAACGGATCAACGGTTCCCACAGCTTGCGATCCTTCGCGAGGTAGGCCTCGGCCAACCCGGCTTCCTGCGGGCCGGGAATGACGATGCCCAGCGGCTCGAACCGCTGCTGCATCGCGCCGCTGCCGAGGATCTTGTTGATGGCTTTTTCGAGCCGGGCCACGGCGGGCGCCGGCGTCGCTTTCGGCACGGCAAGGCCGTACCAGCCCAGCGCCTCGAAGCCCGGATAGCCGCTCTCCGCCACTGTCGGGATGTTCGGCGTGACGGACAGGCGCTTGGCGCTGGTGAGGGCGAGCGCCGTGACCGTCTTCTGCTCGATCTGCGGCAGCGCGCCGGAGATCACCTCCGAGAACATCTGGACCTCGTTGGACAGCAGCGCCCGCATGGCGCCGGCGCTGCCTGGATAGGGGACATGGACCATCCTGATGCCGGCCTGCTGTGCGAACAGCTCGGCCGCGAGATGCAGCGAGGAGCCGAGGCCCGACGACGAGAAGTTCACCTTGCCCGGATTGGCCTTGGCGTAAGCCACGAACTCGGCGAGCGTCTTGGCCGGAAACTGCGGGTTGACGATGAAGACGATCGGCACCTCGGCGATGATCGAAACCATCCTGAAGTCGCGATCCGTGTCGTAGGCAAGGCCCTTCTTAAGGAGGGGATTGAGCGAGAAAGTCGTGCCCGTGCCGAGCAGCAAGGTATAGCCGTCGGCCGGCGCATTGGCGGCCGCCGTCGCGCCGATGGCCGTCGCGGCGCCGCCCTTGTTGTCCACGATCACCGGCTGGCCGAGCTCTTTCGCCAGGGGCTCGGCGAGCACGCGGCCCAGCAGGTCGTTGGTGGCGCCCGGCGGATAAGGCACGATCAGCTTCACGGGCTTGTCGGGATACTGCGCCGCGGCCTCGCGGCCGAGGCCGAGCGAAAGGCCTGCAGCGCCCACCAGCGCGCCGCAGAGTTGCCTTCTGAACATGTTTCCTCCTGGCTGTCTTGTCGTTGCGGTCGCGTCGCGCGGGTTGGAGCGCGGTCAGGCGGCCGACTGCTGCGCGCGATCGATCTCGAGCGCTCCCGCCTTCAGGCGCGGGATGAGCTCACGTCC
Organism: Alphaproteobacteria bacterium 65-37; assembly: GCA_001897995.1. GTDB lineage: Bacteria > Pseudomonadota > Alphaproteobacteria > Reyranellales > Reyranellaceae > Reyranella. The sequence continues at coordinate 5,304 of MKRV01000264.1, forward strand.
GAACTCGGTCACGTCGCCCAGCGGGTCGAAGCCGCGAATCAGGAAAGACGTCACGCCGAGCCGGTAGTATTTCAGCATCGCCGTCGCGACCTGCTCCGGCGTGCCGACGAGGCACGAGGTATTGCCCTTTCCAGCCGCCGCGCCCGCCACCGGCATCCACAGCCGCTCGTCATGCACGTCGCCGCGCTTGGCGAGCTCGACCAGGCGTTCGGCGGACTTGTCCTGGGGCTTGACCGGCAGGGGGCCGGCCTTCAGATCGTCCAGGACCTTTTTTGCCTTGTCCCACGCCGCGCCTTCGGTTTCGGCGATGATGGGACGAAAGGAGAGGTTGAAGCCGGCCTCCCGGCCGTGCTGGCGCGCCATGGCCCGGAACTCGGCCATGCGTTCGGCGGTTTCCGCGAGCGGCTCGCCGAACATCGCGAAGACATTGCAGTGGCGCGCGCCCATTTCCAGCGCCCCGGGCGAGGACCCGCCGAAGAACAGCGGCGGATAGGGCTGCTGCAGCGGCCGCGCTTCGGAAAAGACATCGCGGAAACGGTAGAACTTGCCCTCGTAGTCGAACGGCGTCTTCGAGGTCCAGACCTTGCGCATGACGTCGAGATATTCGGAGGCGCGCTGGTAGCGTTCCTCCTTGGGCGAGAAGTCGCCCTCGCGCTGCTGATCGGCGTCGCTGTTGCCGGCGATGATGTGCAGCGCCAGGCGGCCGCCCGAGAGCTGGTCGACGGTGGCGGCGGCGCGTGCGGCGAGCGTGGGGGCCACGACGCCCGGCCGATGAGCGACCAGGTAGGCGAGCTTCTCGGTGTGAGCCGCCGCGTAGTTGGCGACATTGAAACCTTCGGCGGACGACGAATAGTAGCCGACCAGCACGTAGTCGAAGTGCGCTGCCTCGTGCGCCTGCGCGAATTCCTTGAGGAAGGTCGGCGAGATTCCGCCGGCGATCACATGCAGCGCCGTCCCCTGGGGCGGCGCCACCCCGATCATGCCGATCACTCTTGCGGGCAAGGCTTCCTCCGTTTTCCAAATAGTGGAATTATGTTCTAAATTGTTCGAAGATCGACGCAGCTTGTCAAGCCGGCCCGCCGCAGAGCGGCTCACCGGACCGCGGGTCTCCAGACCCGCTCAAGCGTCTTCGTCTTCGCGCAAAAAAATGAGGCGGGTCTGGAGACCCGCGGTCCGACGAGGCGCGAACCGTCAGGTAAAGCTGAAGCCCATCGTGCGGCCGTAGTAGTAGAGGCCGCCATCCTGGACGATCAGGGCAAGCGCGATGTCGTCCTCGCTCACCTCGCCGCCGGTGATCTGTCGCCCGTTGCAATGGTCGTGCGGTGCGCCGGCCGGCGTCAGCAGGGTCGAATGACGGGTCCAGGCAAAGGTGCGGCCGCCGATCGTCGAGGTACAGCCTGCTTCGCGCAGGGCCAGGACGAGGGCCGCCGCGTTGTGGCGATGGGGGCGCTGCGCCTCGCCGGGGCGAACGGCATTCAAGGTCAGGGTCATGGCGGGAAGGCACGTCCC
>MKRV01000264.1:6832-9187 GCA_001897995.1 Alphaproteobacteria bacterium 65-37
GCCGATGATAGAGCGACTGCAGCTCGCGCGCGACGTCGTCGCGGCGATAGAGCGTCGTCTCGATCGCCGCCCGGTCGGCAGCTTCGGGCTGCACTCCGAGAAAGGCCAGTGCCGGCTCGTCGCTGACCATCCACAGAACGGCATCCTCGTCGGCCGCCCATGTCGACGTCGCACCGCCTGGCACCAGCAGGATGTCGCCGTCGCGCCAGTCGATCGCTTCGCCCTCGCGGTCCAGGCGTCCCTTGCCGCGCAGCACGGCCCAGATCTCGCCGCTCGCAGCGAAGCGGCAGGTGAGGGGCGCGCCGGCCCGCACCGAAACGTAGCGCGCCAGCATGAAGGGCGTCGTCGCGGGATAGTCGGTGCCGAGCGAGGCGGAGAGATCGAGCGCAACGAGGCCGGTCGGCGCATCGGCCGCGAACACTCGGGTTTTCTGCGGCTCGAACGATTGCGGCTCGATCGACGGGCGGACGATGTTGAAGCCCTTCTCGACCGGAACGTAGCGGGCTCGTTGCGCCTGGATCGACATCATCCCTCCGCGGGGCCGGCCGTTGTGCGTTGTGTCGCTCATAGCGCCATGAAGCCGCCGTCGGCATTCAGGACGTGCCCGACGATGAACGAGGCTGCATCCGACGCGAGCCACACCACGGCTTCGGCGACTTCCTCGGGGCGGCCCATGCGGCGCAGCGGCAGGCCGGCGGCGACCGCACTCATGTCCATGATCTTGGAGCCCAGCATCATGTCGGTGACGACGCGTCCCGGCGCCACGCCGTTGATGCGCACGCCCTTGTCGGCATATTCCATGGCCGCCGAGCGTGTCAGCGAGATCGTGGCGGCTTTGGAGGCCGAATAGAGGGCCAGGCCGGGATTGGGATTGCGCAGGCCGCTCACCGATGCGTTGACGACGATCGCGCCGCCGCCTTGCGCCACCATCTGGCGGACCTGGTGCTGCAGGCAGAGATAGACCGAGCGCACATTGGTATCGAACACCCGGTCGTAGAGGCCGGGCTCCTGTTCGGCCAACGGCGCGCGCGGCTCCTGATAGCCGGCATTATTGAAGGCGACGTCGAGCCGGCCGTGATCGGAAACGATGGTGCGATGCAGGGCCTCGATCTCGGCGGGCTGGGTGAGGTCGGTTGCGACAAAGCGGCCCGTGGCGCCGATCTCGGCAAGGGCTTCGACCGCTTGCTGTCCTTCGGCGCGGCGGCGGCCGGCGATCACGACGAAGGCGCCGCGGCGCCCAAACGCCAGCGCGCTGGCACGGCCGATGCCCGTGGCCCCTCCAGTGACGAGCACCACCTTGTCGGCGAAGTCATACATCGCGGGCCGCCTGGGCGTCGGTCAGGCGTGCCCGCTCGACGATCGCCCGCTGGTCGAGCCCTGCCGGCAGAGAGCCGTAGACGGCGCCTTGGTCACCGCCGAGACGCGTCACGCAGAAGGCATCGGCGAGCGCCTGCGGCGAATGACGAATGAGCAGGCTGGCCTGTAGGGCAATCGCCATTTGCTCGACGATGCGGCGGCCCCGTGCCTCTGGCTCGCGGGCGCTGCCCAGCTCGTCCTGAAGACGCTCGACCATCCGGTCGAGGCGCCTGTCGCCGCCTTTGGCCTGGCGCAGTTCGGCGATGAAGGCGGGTACGCTGTCCGGCGAGCGCGCGGCAGCGCGCAGCACATCGAGCGCGATGATGTTGCCGCTGCCTTCCCAGATGCCGTTGAGCGGCGCTTCGCGGTAGAGGCGGGCCATCGGTCCCTCCTCGATGAACCCGTTGCCGCCATGGCATTCCAGCGCTTCATGGACGACGCCGACGGCCCGCTTGCAGTTCCAGAATTTGCCGACGGGCGTGCCGATCCGGACCAGCAGCCCGGCGGCAGCGTCGCCGGCCTGCTCGTCGTCGACCGCCCGCGCCAACCGAAAGGCGAGGAGGGTGGCCGCTTCGACCTCCAGCGCCAGGTCCGCGACGACGTTCTGCATCAAGGGTTGGTCGATCAGGCGTTTCTGAAAGGCACGGCGGGACGTCGCGTGGTGGATCGCCTCCGACACGGCCCGGCGCATCAGTCCGGCCGATCCGATGGCGAAATCGAGCCGCGTCAGGTGGGTCATGGCGAGCGCCACCTTGATGCCCTGGCCTTCCTCGCCGACCAGCCAGCCGAGGGCGCCGCGATACTCGATCTCGCTCGAGGCATTGGATTTGTTGCCGCACTTATCCTTCAGGCGCTGGATCAGCAGACGATTGCGCGTCCCGTCGGGCAGCCAGCCGGGCAGGAGGAAGCAGGAAAGGCCTCGGTCGGTCTGGGCCAGGGTGACGAAGAGATCGCTTTGCGGCGCCGAGAAGAACCATTTGTGACCGTCGATGAGATAAG
>MKRV01000265.1 GCA_001897995.1 Alphaproteobacteria bacterium 65-37
AGGAAGTCGCCGAAGCGGTCCAGGGCGACCTGCGCAAGGTCGGCGTCGACCTGCAGATCCAGCTGTTCGACTCGACGGTGGCGTGGGGCAAGCTCGCCACCCAGGAGTTCGACGCCTTCGGCATGAGCTTCCCCTATGTCAGCGCCGGCGATGCGCTCAACCTCTACTTCCGCTCCGCCAACACGCCGACGCCCAACCGCATGAACTGGAAGGACAAGGAGACGGACGAGCTGCTCGACAAGGGCTCGACGGCGACCGACGACGCCACGCGCGCGGCCGCCTATGCCGCCGTCCAGCAGAAGGTGCACGACGCGGCGGTGTGGATCCCGCTGTACCACGAGCCGCTGTTCGTCGTGGCCGGCCCCAAGCTCAAGCCCATCAAGGCGCACGGCAACTACGGCTGTGGCCTCTACAAGGGCCTGGGCATCGCGTTCAAGTAAACGGGAGAGAAATGTTCATGAAGACGACCAAGATCGCTCACCTCGACCACGTCGTCGCGTGGGACGAGGCCGAACAGCGACACGTCTACCTCGAAGACGCCGATCTCGTGTTCAAAGGCAACGAGATCGCCCATGTCGGGCCGGGCTACACGGGCCCGGTCGACACGACCATCGACGGCAAAGGGATGATGGCGATCCCCGGTTTGGTGAATGTGCACAGTCACCCCTTCTCGGAGCCGGCCAACAAGGGCCTCACCGAGGAGTATGGCAGCGACAAGCTCGGCCAGAGTTCGCTCTACGAATACCTCACCGTCTTCGGCCTCAATCCCGAGGATGCCGGTCCCTCGTCGAAGGTCGCGGTGTCCGAACTGCTGAAGAGCGGCGTCACGACCATCTCCGACCTGTCGATGGCACGCGACGGCTGGGTCGACGACCTCGCCTCGACCGGTATCCGCGCTGTTGTCTGCCCGATGATGCGCCAAGGCGTCTGGTACACCAAGAACGGCTACACCGTCGAATACGCCTGGGACGAGAAGGCTGGCGAGAAAGCCTTCGAGGCCTCGATGAAGACGCTCGACGAAGCGGCCAAGCATCCCAGCGGCCGCATCTCGGGCATGGTCGGGCCGGCGCAGATCGACACCTGCCGCGAAGGCTTCTTCAAGGAAGCCCTGCAGGAAGCCCGGCGCCGCGGCCTGCCGATGCAGACCCATGCCTGCCAGGCCGTCGTCGAATTCCACGAGATGGTCCATCGCCACGGCAAGACGCCGATCGAATGGCTCGATTCGATCGGCGTGCTCGGTCCCGATCTCATCATCGGCCACGGCATCTTCCTCAACGACCATCCGCAGATCCACTACCCGCACGCCAACGACTTCGAGCGGCTGCGCGATTCTGGCGCCTCGGTCGCCCACTGCCCGACCGTGTTCGCCCGTCGCGGCATGGTGATGAACTCGATCGGCCGCTACATGAATGCCGGCATCACCGTCGGCATCGGCACGGACACCTTCCCGCACAACATGCTCGATGAGATCCGGCTGGTCTGCTACCTCGCCCGCGTCTTCACCATGAACTACAAGATGGGCACGACGCGGCACGCTTTCGAAGCCGCCACGGTCGGCGGCGCCAAGATCCTGCGGCGGCCCGACCTCGGCCGGCTGGCGCCGGGCTGCAAGGCCGACTTCTCGCTGGTCGACATGAGCCATCCCTACATGCAGCCGGCGCACGAACCGGTGCGCAGCCTGATCTACTCGGCCAGCGACCGCGCCATCCGCCACGTCTATGTCGACGGCGCGCAGGTCGTCCGCGACGGCAAGGTGCTGACGGTCGACGTCGAAGCCGCAACCGCGGGCCTGATCGAAGGCCAGCGCAAGCGATTGGAGACGGTGAGCCAGCGCGACTGGGCCGGCCGAACTGCCGAGCAGCTCGCTCCGCCGGTCTACGGCACGCGCGATCGACTGCCGCAGTCGCGGCCGGTGACTTGATGGCCGTCAAGCTGGACCGCGGGCCTCCTGGCCCGCTCATGATCATGAGGCGGGCTCCGCGCGGGGTAACCCCTGCGCTTTTGAGGCCCGCGGTCCGATGATGGCCCTCCTCGAAGTGAAAAACCTGCGCACCGAGTTCCGCTCCGGCGGCAGTGTCTTCGCAGCCGTCGACGGGGTAAGCTTTGCCCTGGCGCCGGGAGAGACATTGGGCATCGTGGGCGAATCCGGCTGCGGCAAGTCGGTGACGTCGCTCTCGATCATGCGCCTGGTACCCCACCCGCCGGGCCGAATCGCGGGCGGCGAGATCGTGTTCGAGGGGCGTAACCTCCTCGACCTGCCGGAGACCGAGATGCGCGCCATCCGCGGCGATGCGATCTCGATGATCTTCCAGGAACCGATGACCAGCCTCAACCCGGTGCAGACAGTGGGCGAGCAGATCATCGAGGCGGTCCGCCTGCATCGCCCGGTCACGGCCACCGACGCACGCGCCCGCGCCCTCGAAATGCTTCGCCTGGTCAGGATCCCTTCGCCTGAGACCCGGCTCGACGAATATCCGCATCAGCTCTCGGGCGGCATGCGCCAGCGTGTCATGATCGCCATGGCACTGGCCTGCGATCCCAAGATCCTGATCGCTGACGAGCCGACGACGGCCCTCGACGTCACGATCCAAGCGCAGATCCTCGACCTGCTGCGCGACCTGCGCGAACGGACCGGTGCGGCCATCATGCTGATCACCCATGATCTGGGGGTCGTCGCCGAACTCGCCCATCGCGTCGTGGTGATGTACGCCGGACGCATCGTCGAGGAAGCGCCAGTCGGCGTCCTGTTCGCCGACCCGCAGCACCCCTATACGCTCGGCCTGCTCGGCTCGATTCCGCGGCTCGGCAGCGACGGCGACGAACGGCTGACCGCCATCGAAGGCGTGGTGCCCAATCCCTTCGCTTTGCCGCCCGGCTGCCGTTTCAGCCCGCGCTGCGCCCTGGCTGATGATCGTTGCCGCAGTGACGCCCCCTCCCTGCGGGAAATCGCCGGCGCCCACCGGGTCGCCTGCTGGAAAGCCCCGCTGGACGCTTCGCTGGGCCTCCCTGTCGCCGGAGCCGCCGCCTCGTGACTGAACCGTTGCTCTCCGTCGCCGGCCTCACCAAGCATTTCCCGGTGAAGCGCGGCATCGTCTTCCAGAGCTCGGTCGGCATCGTGCGTGCGGTCGACGGCCTCTCCTTCGACGTGGCTGCCGGGGAGACCCTGGCGCTGGTGGGCGAATCGGGCTGTGGCAAGTCGACGACAGGACGGCTGATCCTGCGCCTGATCGAAGCGACCGAGGGCTCCATTCGCTTCGCCGGACGCGATGTCCGCAGCCTCGATCGCGGCGCCCTGCGCACCCTGCGGCGCGACATGCAGATCATCTTTCAGGATCCCTATGCCTCGCTCAATCCGCGCCTCACGGTCGGCGAGGCCCTGGCCGAGCCCTTGCGGCTGCATAGGCTGGCCTCGGGCGCGGCCTTGCGCCAGCGCATCGACGCGCTGCTCGGCGAGGTCGGGCTGTCGGCCTGGCATGCGCTCCGCTATCCACACGAATTTTCCGGCGGCCAGCGGCAGCGGATCGGCATTGCCCGCGCGCTTGCCTCGCAGCCCAAGCTGATCGTGTGCGACGAGCCTGTCTCGGCGCTCGACGTCTCGATCCAGGCCCAGGTCATCAATCTGCTGCAGGATCTCAAGCGCAAGCTCGGCCTGTCCTACATCTTCATCGCACATGATCTCGCCGTGGTGCGCCACATCTCCGACCGCGTCGCCGTGATGTATCTCGGCAAGATCGTCGAACTGGCCCCCAAGCGCCGCCTCTTTGCCGCCCCCCGGCATCCCTACACGCAGGCCTTGCTCTCGGCCGTGCCGATCCCCGACCCGGCGGCCGAGCGGGCGCATATCCGACTGACCGGCGACGTTCCGAGCCCGCTCAACCCGCCGAAAGGTTGTCGTTTCCACACGCGCTGCGTTCACGCCCAGGATCGCTGCCGTCAGGAAGAGCCGCAGCTCAGAACGGCGGGCAGCGAGGGGCAGCAGGTCGCCTGTCACTTCGCCGAAACGATTGCACCACCGACCCTGGTGACCGAGAAGGATCCGCCCTATGCGGCCCGGTTGGCGGCGCTGCGCAAGCGCGCACTGACAGCGACCGCCTAGGCGTCCGGCACGCCCGAGGTCGTCGAGTATTCGAAGTGCAGCGGCGTTTCCGGATGGATCAGCGCATAGGCGGAGCGCGCGGCGATCGCCGCCTCCGCGAAACCCGTCAGGATCAGCTTCAGCTTGCCCGGATAGGTGACAACGTCGCCAACGCCGAAGATGCCGGCCTTGCTGGTGGCCGAGGTCGAGGGATCGATCTCGATCTGGTTGCGCTCCAGCGCCAGGCCCCAATCGGCGATCGGACCCAACGACATCGACAGGCCGAAGAAGGGCAGCAACACGTCGGCCGCGATCTTCCGCGTCGCACCGTCGAGGGTCGAGACGACCACCGAATTGAGATGTCCGCCGGTGCCTTCGAGGCCGTGCAGCTGGTAGGGCACCACGAGATCGAGCTTGCCGGCCTGGGCCAGCGCCTTCAGCCGCGCCTCGCTCTCCGGCGCCGCCCGGAAGCGGTCCCGGCGATGCACGACCGTCACGCGGCTCGCCACCTCGGCCAGCGACAGCGCCCAGTCGACGGCCGTATCGCCGCCGCCGGCGATCACGACCTTACGGCCACGGAAGGTCTCGCGCTGGGTCACGTAGTAGAAGATGCTCTTGCCCTCGTAGGCCTCGATGCCGGCCAGTGGCGGCCGATTGGGGCCGAAGGCACCGACGCCGGCCGCAACGATCACGGCCTTGGCCTGCAGCACCGTTCCCTTGGAGGTCGTGATCCGCCAGAAGCCTCCCGTCAGCGGCTCGAGCGCCTGAACCTGCTGGCCGAGGTGATAGACCGGCCGAAAGGGCGACGCCTGCGCCTTCAGCCGCACGATCAGCTCGGCGGCCTCGATGCGCGGAAAGCCCGGAATGTCGTAGATCGGCTTCTCCGGATAGAGAGCCGTGCACTGCCCGCCCGCATCGTCCAGGACGTCGATGACGTGGCAGTTGAGGCGCACCATGCCGCATTCGAACACGGTGAAGAGGCCTACGGGCCCCGCGCCAATGATTACGACGTCGGTCTGGTGCGTATGTCCGTTGGCCATGGTCCTAAACTGGCGCAGACAGCGCACAAATGAAAGGCCCCCGGTTATGATGGACCGGGGGCCGAATTTGGTAGCTGGGGGCGGACTTGAACCGCCGACCCCGGCATTATGAGTGCCGTGCTCTAACCAGCTGAGCTACCCAGCCATGGGTGGGCGCTTTTATGCGGCAGCGCGGCAGCCTGTCAAGAAAGGCAGCAGGCGAACCGTCAGGCGGTCAAGGCACGCCCATCCAGGCGATCTGCAGGCTGACCGAGAAAACTCAGGATCGTCGGAGCGATATCGACCAGGCTGGTCGCGTGCCCGATCGTGCCGGAACCCAACGACGGATGCATCAGCACGAGAAACGGCCGGGTTTCCTGGGGGCCGAGGCCCCCATGGTGGCCGCAGCCGATCTCCGGCGGGCCCTCGCCGTCCTCGACCAGCCAGCGCGTTCCAACGACGCCGTAGGCATTCTGCTCGTCGCGGCGTGCGGTATCGACCGCGGCAAATAGCTCACGGCCCGAGAGGCCGGTACGGGCCAGAGCCTCGCCGGTCAGGACGGTGCCGGCCCAGGCTTCCTGCCGCAGGCGCGGCAGCAACTCGACAAGCGCGGCCCTCGCCTTTTCGGTCGCATAGATGAGGGCACTGGTCCCCTGCGAGGCAACGGCGATCCGTCCGTGTTGCAACTCGGACTCGAGCCCCTGTTGCAGCAGCCAGTTCCCCACATGGATGGATCGGCCGACCGTCTCGTGGCCATGGTCGGAGCCGACCAGCAGCAACGTATCGAACCGTTCCTCCTGCGCCTTGACTGCGTGGAGCACTTCACCCACCAGTCCGTCGACGATCTTCAGTGCATGCAGATGCTCGGGCGATCCCAGCGGCTCGTGATGCAAGGTAAGGTCGGGATTGGCGAGCCACAGAATGCTGAGGGCAGCCGCCTCCGACGGCACGACCTCGTCGCAGAACCGCCGGGTCATCTCGATATCGCCCACCAGGTCGTGGCTCACGCCGAGATGGGCCGATCCGGTGAGCGCGTTGCCGCCGGGGCCGAACGAGCCCGCGCGATGCAACACCGTTCCGAAGTGATCGGGGTCAAGGAAGTACGCTGCTCCGGGCGAGACGTTGGAATAGGCGACTTGTCCGCCGATCGGCGCCAGTCGTTCGGCAAGCGTGGGAACGCGCAGTGTCTGTCCGGTGACCTGCCGAAGGGTCTGCCGAAAGGACGGCGCGCCGACATTGTGCACGACCAGCCGGCCGTCTTCGAGCAGCGCCATCTGATTGCCTTCGAGCCCGTGCTGCGCTGGATGGCACCCAGTGGCGATCGATGCCGCCGAAACACGCGTCACCGACGGGAAGACGGCCTGATGACGAGCCGCGCTGAGGTGACCGGCCTGCAGCTTCGCCAGGGTCGGTGTACGTTCGGGGCTGATCCATTCTGCGCCGAGCCCGTCGCAGACGACGAGCATGGCCCGGCGGCGGTGCGAAGAAGTCATGCCGACATGATAGGCAATGTCGCGCCCGGGACCATCGTCATTCGAGCTGGATGCCGGCTTCCGAAACGATCCGGTCGCTTTTCGCCACTTCGGCCCGCACGAACTGCCGGAACTGTTCGGGCGTCGATCCCGCCGGAACGGCGCCCTGATCGCGCAGGGCAGCCTGCACGTCGCCGCTGGCCAGTGCCGCGGTCAGTCCCGATTGCAAGCGATCGACGATTTCCTTCGGTGTGCCCTTCGGCACCGCAACACCGACCCAGGTCTCGAAGGCGTAGCCGGCAAAACCAAGTTCCGCCATCGTCGGGACGTCGGGCAACGCTTCAGAGCGCTTCGTCGACGTCACCGCGAGGGCGCGGAGTTTGCCCGACCTGACGAGCGGAACGGCTGGCGGTACGCTGCTCACGGCCATGTCGATATGCCCGCCTACGGCGTCCTGCACGAGCGGCCCCGATCCCTTGTAGGGCACGTGGAGGAACCTCGCCTTGGCCATGCTCGACAGGAGCTCGGCGGCGAGATGCTGTGGACTGCCGCTGCCGATCGAACCGTAGCTGATGGAGTCGGGCTTGATCTTGGCTGCTGCAACGAGCTCCTCAAGAGATCGCGAGGTCGCCGCGGGCGCGACGAAGATCAGAGGAAAGGTGGCGAGCAGGCTGACGGGCTCGAAGTCCGTCCGCGGATCATAGGCCATGTTCTTGAACAGGCTGGCGTTGATCGCCATTTCGCTCGCCGCCCCGAACAGCACCGTGTAGCCGTCCGGCGGGCTCTTGGCGACGCTGGCCGCCCCGATCATGCCGGTGGCACCGGGCCGGTTCTCGATGACGACGGACTGGCCGAGCAGCTCCGAGAGCTTCTGCGCCATGGCGCGGCCGGTGATGTCCGTGCCGCCGCCGGGTGGATAAGGGATGACCAGCTTGATCGGCTTGGCTGGATAGGCTGCCGGCTCGGCGTTCGCGAAGCGCGGCAAGGAACCTGACGCAAGGGCCAGCGCGGCGGCACGGAGCGACGCACGTCGGGACAGAAGAAAGGCGGAGCGATGGTCGAGCATCCGCGCCTTATCGGGCTGGCCCGTGACGCGGCAATGACAGCAGCGGCCTGCGCCTACTTTTCCTTCATCGACCGTTCGTCCCAGAGTCGCACGATATAGCCGTCCGGATCGTGCAGTTCCGCGCCATAGCCCCAGAAGGCCTTCTGCGGTCCATGTACGAATACGACGCCACGCCTGGACCATTCGCCATGGGTGGCGTCGACATCGTCGACCTGGAACCAAAGGGCGGTGCCGCCGGTGACAACAGCCGTCTTGCTTTCCTGCAGGAAGATCGCGAAGCCTTCGCCGTCCTGCAGGGCAACGGTCCGCCGAGCGGGAATCTCGAACTCGACCTTGAGGCCGAGCGTCGAGAGGTACCAGTCGCGCGAGCGGTCGAGATTGCTTACCGGCAGATTGAGGTGATCGAACTTCATCATCGTTCAAAACGCCTGATGAAGCCTCCACCCAGCACGCGGCTGCCTGTGTCGGCATCGTAGACCACACAGGCCTGCCCGGGTGAGACGCCGATCTCGGGCTCGGCAAAGCGCACCACCACGCCCTTCTCCGCGAGTTCGACCTCGGCCGGCCGCAAGGCCTGACTGGAGCGGACGCGGACCTGGACCGGGAACGTACCGGCCGTTTCGGGTCCGATCCAATTCACATCGTAGAGAGCAATTTCGGTTCGGCCGAGCGCACTCCGGGGGCCGACCACGACGCGACGTGCCCCGGGATCCAGCCGCACGACGTAAAGCGGATCGTTGTCGGTGCCCTCCCGGCCGCCCAATGCCAGGCCGCGCCGCTGGCCTACTGTGTAGCGGACGATACCCTGATGCCGGCCGACGACGTTGCCCGCCATGTCGACGATGTCGCCGGGTTCGACGGCCTCCGGACGGAGCTTCTGGACGACCGAGGCATAGTCGCCGTTGGGAACGAAGCAGATGTCCTGGCTGTCGGGCTTATCTGCAACGGCCAGCTCGAAACGTTCGGCGAGCGCCCGGGTCTCGCTCTTGGGCAGGTCGCCCAGGGGAAAACGGAGGAAGTCGAGCTGCTCACGCGTTGTGCCGAACAGGAAGTAGCTCTGGTCACGCGCCGGATCGGCGCCGCGATGCAGTTCCGGCCCGGCTTCGCCCGTCACCCTGCGCACATAGTGTCCCGTTGCCAGCGCCTCGGCGCCGAGTTCCCGGGCGGTCCGCAGCAGGTCACGGAACTTCACCGTGCGATTGCAGGCGATGCAGGGGACCGGCGTCTCACCGCGCACATAGGCGTCGGCGAAGGAGTCCATCACCTCGCTGCGAAAGCGGCTTTCGTAGTCGAGCACATAGTGCGGGATGCCCAGCCGATCGGCGACCTGGCGCGCATCCTGGATGTCCTGGCCGGCGCAGCAGGCGCCGGCCTTCCCGACCGCCACCCCATGGTCGTAGAGCTGCAGGGTGACGCCGACGACATCGTAGCCCTGATCCTTCAGGAGCGCGGCCGTGACAGACGAATCGACACCCCCCGACATCGCGACGACTACGCGGGTGTCGCCGGGCGCCTTGTCGATATCGAGGGAGTTGCGGGCCATGGTGGGGCCTATATAGGCCCCCCTCCTGCCGACGGCCACCTCGGGCAGCCGGCCAGGATCAGGACCTAAATCAGTAGTCGCGCCGGCGGCTGGTATCGCGCACGACGCGGGCAACGCCGTTGCGGTCGTAGACGATCGCCACCCGGTCGCCCATCTGGATGTCGCCGTCGTCGTATTGGGCGACGGTGACCCGCTGGCCGTCGTCGCGCTGGACCGTGATTTCGATACCGCGGCGTGTAGATTCCTGGTCGATGGCAGTACCGGCAATGGCGCCGCCGACGGCGCCCAGAACGCCGCCGACCACTGCGCCGCCCACCGAATTGGTGATCGCGCCGCCGGCCGCCGCGCCGCCGATGGCCCCCACCGTGCCGCCGATCATCGTGCCGTCATTCACGCTGCCGCGCTGGCCGCGCACCCGGACCTCGCGAATGGAGACCACCCGGCCAGCCTCGCCGCGGTAGCTGGCGCCCTGCGCCGAGGTATTGACCACGCCCGGCTGGACGGCGCCGCTGCTGCCGTTGCAGGCCCCCAGGCTGACCGCGAGGGCGGCTGGAACCAGGAGGACCAACGCCTGTTTGCCGATCCGATTGCCGAACATCCGATGACGACCTTTCCCTGTCTCGATCAAGCTGAATGTATAGCGCATTCAGTCGGGGGCGCGGGAGGTGTCTCGCACGGCCCGGGCAACGCCGCGGCCGTCCTGAACGATCTGGACGCGGTCGCCCAGTTGGACATCCCCGTCATCGCGCTGGGCAATGGTCACGCTCTGGCCGTCATCACGCTGCACGACGACTTCGATGCCACGGCCAGTGCCGTGCTGGCCTTCGATAATGGTGCCGGCGATCGCCCCGCCGACCGCGCCCAGGAGCAGGCCAACCAGGCTGCCCCCCACCGTCTGGCTGATGGCGCCGCCGATCACAGCCCCCGTCGCGGCGCCCAGGAAGCCGCCGGTCATGGCCCCCTGTCCATTGCTCTGATAGCCGCCACCGCCGCCCTGCATGGCGATCTCGCGAACGGACACGACACGGCCCGATCCGCCGACCGGGTTGCCATAGGAGGTGGTACTGGCCTGTTGCGACGCCGGCGGCGGCACGCTCGACGGTACAGTGACGGACTGCCCCGCCGCCGACGTGTTGACAATGCCAGGTTGGACGGCGTTGGACGCGCAAGCCCCGACGCCTGCCGCCATGATCAGCGGCAGCACCAGCGAACGCACCTTCATCACTGTCATCGACGGCCTCCGGGGACCGCACAGGATCGTCACTATTTTCGACTAATTTGCGGCGTCAGGCCAGCGTCCAGAAAGCAGCCCAGAAAGCAGCTTAGTCGCGCTCCTCGATCCAGGCCGCCTGGATGGCCTCCAGGATCTTTTCGTTGGAGCGGTTGGGCTCGTCCTCGAAATCAGGCAACTCCATCACCCAGCGATGAAGGTCGGTGAACCGTAAATTTACGTTGTCCACATCAGGGTGCCGTTCCTCGAGCTCGATCGCAATATCGTGGACGTCGGTCCAGCGCAGCTTCTTGGCCATCGCCGGCCCCCTTACTTGTCGACCATCATGTTGCGGGTCGCCGCCGGCAGACGCACTTCCAGCCCGTCCAGTGCCTCGGTCATACGGATCTGGCAGCCCAGCCGGGACGTGTGCGTGAGGCCGAAGGCGAGGTCGAGCATATCTTCCTCGTCGTCGCTCGCCGGCGCCAGCTTGTCGAACCAGCCCTTCTCCACCACGACGTGGCAGGTCGAGCAGGCCAGCGAGCCCTCGCAGGCCCCTTCGATATCGATGTGATTGCGATGGGCGATCTCGAGCACGCTGAGACCGAGCGGCGCTTCCACTTCCTTGCGCGACCCGTCTTTCAAAATGAACGTCATCTTCGGCATCTCAGTCTCTCTTGCTCCCCTACTCGCCGACCCGATTTTCCAGTTCGCCGACCGACAGGCCCGACAGCGCTTCGCGAATGCCGCGATCCATGCGGCGCTCGGCAAAGGGCTTCGACAAGGTCTCGAGCGCCTCGGCAGCGGCATTGATCTCGTCGCGGCTCTCGCCCTCGATGGCAGCCTCCAGCGAGGCCCGCACGGCATCGATCGCCGCCCGCTCTTCGGTCGACAGCAGCGTCCCGTCCTTGGTCAGGGCCGCGTCCAGTGCCAGCAGGCTGCGCCTCGCCTCGACGCGCGCCTCGGTCAGCAGGCGCAGGGCCATGTCGGCCTCGGCATTGTCCATGCTGTCATAGAGCATGTCCGCCATGTCCTCGTGGCTGAGACCATAGGACGGCTTCACCTCGACGCGTTGTGCGACACCGGTCGTGCGCTCCTCGGCCGAAACGGTCAGCAGGCCGTCGGCATCGACCGCGAAGGTCACGCGAATGCGGGCGGCACCCGCCGTCATCGGCGGAATGCCAAGAAGCTCGAACCGGGCGAGGCTGCGGCAGTCGGCGACCATTTCACGCTCGCCCTGTACGACATGGATCGCCATGGCGCTCTGGCCGTCCTGATAGGTCGTGAAATCCTGCGCCAGCTGCACCGGGATCGGCGTGTTGCGCGGCACGATCTTTTCGACGATGCCGCCCATCGTCTCCAGCCCCAGGGACAATGGCGTCACGTCGAGCAGGAGCGTGTCGCCGCCGCCGGTCAGCGCTTCGGCCTGCAGCGCGGCGCCCAGCGCCACGACCTCGTCGGGGTCGATATCGGTCAGAGGCGGCTTGCCGACCATCTCGGCCACTTTGGTGCGGACCAATGGCACGCGCGTCGAACCACCGACCAGCACCACGCCGTGGATCTCCGTCGCGGTCATGCCGGCATCGGCCAAGACGTGGCCGGCGATATCGATCGTCCGCCCGATGGCGCTGGTGATCATTGCATCGAATTCGGCCCTGGTCAGGGCGTGGAAGGACGGCTTGCCGGCAATCTCCAGCCGACCCGAGGTCTGCTCACGATCCGAGAGCTGTTCCTTCATGTGGCGGGCCAGCGCGAGGGCCGCCTTGACGGCCGTCTCGTCGATCCGATCGTCGAGGCCGTCGCCTTTGCGCTCGGCCAGCAGGCGTTCGGCAATGGCCCGATCGAAATCGTCGCCGCCCAGCGCCGTATCGCCGCCGGTCGCCAGCACCTGAAACACCCCCTTCTCCAGCCGCAGCAACGAGAAGTCGAAGGTGCCGCCGCCCAGGTCGTAGACGGCATAGAGCCCTTCGGCGCCCTTATCGAGGCCGTAGGCCAAGGCCGCCGCCGTCGGCTCGTTCACCAAGCGCAATACTTCGAGGCCAGCCACGCGGGCGGCATCGCGCGTCGCCGTCCGTGCCGCGTCGTCGAAATAGGCCGGCACGGTAATGACCGCCCGCTCGACCGGCTTCTCCAGCGCCTCCTCGGCGCGCTCGCGCAGCGCCTTCAGGATCTCGGCGGAAATCTCGACCGGTGACCGCGCCTTGCCGCCGATGCGCAGCTTCACCATGTCGGTCTGGCCGCTGCCCGGTTCAATCTCGTAGGGCAGGACGCCAGCCACGGCATGGACGTCGTCGGCACCGCGGCCCATCAGCCGCTTGATCGACGCCACGACGTTCTTCGGCTCGCAGGCGCCGAGCAGGCGCGCCTCCTCACCGACCAGAATGCCGCCCACCGCCGGATAGGCAACGACCGACGGCACCAGAGCCTTGCCCGACTCGTCATGCAAAGCGGCCGGCTTACCCTCGCGGGCGATGGCCACCACTGAATTGGTCGTGCCGAGATCGATGCCGACCGCCAGCGAGCCCTCACCGGCATGCGGCAACGGCGTTTCACCCGGTTCGTGGATCTCCAGCAACGTCATGCTTTGGACCGTTCAATGTTCATGCGTCGCGCACGTGCCTCCTCGGCGAACTTGTCGAGGTAGCGGAGGCGAAGGAGCGCTGTTCTGATGGCGGGCTTGTCGTTTGCCAAGAACAAACCGTCGAGCCCGGCCATTGCCTTCCGCGCCTCGTCGCGGGCCTTGGTCGCCAGCGCCTCGACTGCATCGACGCTCGCCGCCTCGTGCAGTTCCTCGCGCGCTTCCATCGCTTCCATCAGCAGCTCCGGATCGTCGATCGTCTTGCCGTCACCCGGGAGCTCTACACCCTTGATTCCGGCGAAATAGACGGCCCGGCTCAGCGGATCCTTCAACGTGCGGTAAGCGTCGTTGAGGGCCGCGGCCTCGACCGAGGCGCGGGCGCGCTCCTCGGGGGGCTTGGCCACGAAGCGGTCTGGATGCCACTGCCGCTGGAGGGCGAAGTAGGCCCGATCTAGTGCGGCCGTCTCGATGTCCAGCGCCGCCGGCAATCCCAGCCGCGCGAAATGATCCATGATCCGACTTCAGACGTGAAAGGACTCGCCACAGCCGCAGCGTCCCTTCTCGTTCGGGTTCTTGAACACGAAGCCCGACTTCAGCTTCTCTTCCTCGTAGTCCATCTCGGTGCCGATCAGGAACAGCGAGGCCTTGGGGTCGATCAGCAGCTTGATGCCGCCCGCCTCGACCACTTCATCCATCAGCTCCTGCTTGTCGGCGAACTCGAGCGTATAGCTCAGCCCCGAGCAGCCCTTGGTGCGCACGCCGATACGGATGCCGGCCGTCGGCTTGCCGCGGCCGTCGATCAGCGCCTTGACGCGCTCGGCCGCCAGCGGCGTCACCGTCATCACCTGCGGGCGCGGACGACGCGGCCTCGGGGCGGCGGGAGGTGCGGCAGGCTTTGCCGTATCCGTGGTCGTGCTCATGACTGCAATGCTCCGACTGCTACTCGGCCGCTTCTTTCGGCTCTTCCTTCTTGGCCTTGGCGCGATAGTCGGCGATCGCCGCCTTGATCGCGTCCTCGGCCAGCACCGAGCAGTGGATCTTCACCGGCGGCAGCGCCAGATGGCGCGCGATGTCGGTGTTCTTGATCGTCTCGGCTTCGTCGACCGTCTTGCCCTTCACCCATTCGGTGACGAGCGAGCTCGAGGCGATGGCCGAGCCGCAGCCGAAGGTCTTGAACTTCGCGTCCTCGATCAGCCCGTCGGGGCCGACCTTGATCTGCAGCTTCATCACGTCGCCGCAGGCCGGCGCGCCGACCAGGCCGGTGCCGACATCCTCGGCGTTCTTGTCGAGCGACCCGATGTTGCGCGGGTTCTCGTAGTGATCGATCAGCTTTTCGCTGTAAGCCATGACATTCTCCTCAAATCTCGGCGCAGTGCCCCAAAGGCCGCGCGTCGGTGGTCAGATTAGTGAGCCGCCCATTCAATGGACTTCAGATCGATCCCCTCCTGGGCCATCTCCCAGAGCGGGCTCATTGCCCGCAGCTTGGTGACATGGCGCACCAGCTCGTCGACCGCCGTGTCGACCTCGTGCTCGGTCGTGAAGCGGCCAAGGCCGATACGAAGCGAAGTGTGTGCCATCTCCTCTTCGACGCCGAGCGCCCGCAGCACGTAGCTGGGTTCGAGTGATGCCGACGTGCAGGCCGAGCCGGACGACACCGACAGGTTCTTGATGCCCATCATCAGCGACTCGCCTTCGACATAGGCGAAGCTGATGTTGAGGTTGCCGGGGATGCGCTGCTCCAGGTCGCCGTTGACGACGATATCGGTCAGCTTGGCCCGCAGCCCCTTCAACATGCGCTCCTGGAGCTTGGCCAGGCGCTTGGCCTCGGCGCCCATCTCCTTCGTCGCGATCTCGCAGGCCTCGCCCAACCCGACGCAAAGCGGCGTCGGCAGCGTGCCCGAACGGAAACCGCGCTCCTGGCCACCGCCATAGATCATCGCCACCAGCCGCACGCGCGGCTTGCGGCGGACATAGAGCGCACCGATGCCCTTGGGGCCGTAGATCTTGTGACCCGAGATGCTCATGAGGT
This sequence comes from Alphaproteobacteria bacterium 65-37, assembly GCA_001897995.1. Classification (GTDB taxonomy): domain Bacteria; phylum Pseudomonadota; class Alphaproteobacteria; order Reyranellales; family Reyranellaceae; genus Reyranella. The sequence continues at coordinate 14,993 of MKRV01000265.1, forward strand.
CGATGTTCATCGCCTCGACATCGAGCGGGATCTTGCCGGCCGCCTGGGCGGCGTCGGTATGGAAGAAGACCTTGTGCTCGCGGCAGATCTTGCCGATCTCGGCCAGCGGCTGGATGACGCCGATCTCGTTGTTCACTGCCATCACGGAGACCAGCACCGTCTTGTCGGTGATCGCCGCGCGCAGCACGTCGAGATCGAGCAGGCCATTCTGCTGGACCGGCAGGTAGGTCACCTCGAAGCCCTGCTGCTCAAGATGGCGGCAGGTGTCGAGCACACACTTGTGCTCCGTCACCGTGGTGATGATGTGGTTCTTCCGGTCCTTGTAGAACTCGGCCACGCCGCGGATGGCGAGGTTATTCGATTCGGTGGCGCCGGAGGTGTAGATGACCTCCTTCTCGTCCGCCCCGATCAGCTTGGCGATCTGGCCGCGCGCCTTCTCTACCGCCTCCTCAGCTTCCCAGCCGTAGGCATGGCTGCGCGAGCCGGGGTTGCCGAACTTGTGGGTAAAGTACGGCATCATCACTTCGAGGACGCGCGGATCCATCGGCGTGGTGGCCTGATAATCCAGGTAGATCGGCTGGTCATTGCGCCGGATTTGGGTAATGGCTGTCATGCTAACCCCTTGAAACTCCTACGCTGCTGCAGCCCGAGGGATATCCGACTGTGTTACTCGGATATATAGGTCCCGCCATGCCGCGATCAAGCGATCGATATCGGCAGGTACGGTATTCCAGCCCAGGCTGATTCTGATGGCGGTTGTGGCCTCATTGGGGGCCACGCCCATGGCGGCAAGAACCGCCGAACGCTGCACTTTGCCCGAAGAACAGGCTGCACCGGCGCTGACACAGACACCGGCAAGATCGAGGGCCATGACTTGCGTTTCCGCCGAAACGCCCGGCATGGAAACGCACGTCGTATTGCCAACGCGCCTTGCGGCCGAGCCGAAGATACGGGCCTTCGGCACAATCTGGACAAGAGCAATTTCAAGTCTGTCACGAAGAGAACCGAAGTCGGCACTCTGGCTCGCGCCTCGCGCTGCGACGCCAAAGCCGGCGATGCCGGCAACGTTCTCCGTCCCGGCCCGGCGATTGGACTCCTGCCCACCGCCTCGGCGATCGGTTTCGAAGGGGGCACCGCTTCTCACGATCAGCGCACCGACGCCGGCCGGGCCGCCTAGCTTGTGTGCCGACAGGCTGAGATAGTCGACACCTAGCCCATGGATATCGACCGGCACCTTGCCGGCAGCCTGGACAGCGTCGCAATGGACCAGAGCGCCTGCGGCGCGCGCCAGACGGACGACCTCGCCGATCGGCTGCAGCACGCCGGTTTCGTTGTTGGCCGACATGACCGACACCAGAGCCGGCTCACGGGTCGTCGTGAGCACCTGCTCGAGGACGGCCAGGTCGACCACCCCATTGCCGTCTACCGGGATAATTTCTGCATCAGGAACGGTCCGAGAGACGCTGTCATGCTCGACCGCCGAGATCAGCACGCGGCGGCGCCCTGCACCGGACAGCGCAAGGCTGTTGGCCTCCGTCCCGCCCGACGTAAAGACGACCTCTCCCGGCAATGCTCCCACCAGGCCCGCCACCTGACGCCGCGCTGCCTCGACGAAGCCCCGCGCCTTGCGTCCGGCCGCATGAACCGATGACGGGTTGCCGCCGGCGCGCAACGCCTCGACCATCGACTCGAACGCCTCCGGCCGCAGCGGGCTCGTGGCGTTGTGGTCGAGGTACGCGGAGACGGACATGATCCGGGCGGCTCCCTAGCTGGCCGCGGCCATCGACGATCCTGGGCCGGGAACGCCCGGCGCCTCGGTAATGCGTGTGGTGAGCTTGCGCTCCAGCACGTCATGCAGGGTGACAGAGCTCAGGAACAGGTGGATCTGGTTGCCCAGTTCCTCCCAGAGATCGTGGGTGAGGCACTTGCTGCGGTCGGCGCGGCAGCCCGTGGCGCCCATTTCAGTGCAGCGCGTGGCGCTGATCGGTTCATCGACGGCGAGAATGATCTCGGAGACCCGGGTCTCCATCGAGAGGCGCGCCAGGCGGTAGCCACCGCCCGGGCCGCGCACGCTCTTCACGAGGCCGGCCCGCCGTAGCCGGGCAAAGAGCTGTTCAAGGTAGGAGAGCGAGATTTCCTGACGAGCGGCGATATCCGACAAGGAAACCGGCTTTGCCTGAGCATGGCGGGCCAGATCGACCATCGCCATGACGGCATAACGACCCTTGGTGCTGAGCTTCACAGCATCCTCCTCATGGCCGGATCGCCCGGCCTTGCGTTCCCGAACGCCTAAAGGTCTTGAAAACCAAGGCGTTACTACGATATTCCAGCCCCCCAAGTGCAGGGGCGGGGGAAAAACCAACTGCGTCGCTCGGATTTAAATAAACCGAGTGGGTCGGTCAAGTATCAAAATCCCCCCATTTTGCTGCCCAAATCGGTTACGACCGGAGGTCAAGAGGGTGAAGAACCGGAGATTCCATGCCTGACGTGATGTTCACTGGCCCCGAGGGTCGTCTCGAAGGCCGCTATCACCAGAGCAAGGAAGAACGCGCGCCAATCGCGCTGATCTTGCACCCGCACCCGCAATATGGCGGGACGATGAACCACAAGGTCGTGTTCTCGCTGTTCCACGTTTTCGTGAATCGCGGGTTCTCGGTGCTGCGCTTCAACACGCGCGGCGTCGGCCGCAGCCAGGGGCGCTTCGACAACGGCATGGGGGAACTCTCCGATGCGGCGGCTGCGCTGGACTGGCTGCAGGGCATGAACGCCGACGCCAAGTCGTGCTGGATCGCCGGCTACTCGTTCGGCGCCTGGATCGGCATGCAGCTCCTGATGCGCCGCCCCGAGATCGACTGCTTCGTGTCGGTAGCGCCGCCGGCCAACTCCTACGACTTCGCCTTCCTGGCGCCCTGCCCGTCGTCCGGCCTGATCGTCGGCGCCGAGCGGGACGAGGTGGTGCCGCTGGCTGATATCCAGAAGCTGGTCGCCCGCTTGTCGCTGCAGAAGGGCATCACCGTGGAATCGCGTACCATCAAGGGCGCCAACCACTTCTTCCACGACTCGCTCGATAAGCTTGCCGTCGACGTCGACAAGTATGTCGCCAAGAGCCTGCTCAACCCGCCGGGCCGGGCGACGAGCAACAAGGAACCTTGAGGCTTGGGCCTCAAGGTTCGTTCAACCGGCCCTACGGCTCATTCAACCGACCACCCGTCAATGGGCGCGGCGCGCCGGTCGTCGTCGGATAGGTGAGCGGCAGACCGCGCAGCGAGCGGACAGCGAGAAAAGCGAACGCCTGGGCTTCGATGGCATCGCCGTCCCAGCCGAGATCGGCGGCCGTTGCGACCTTGCCGCGTGTTTCTTCGGCGATCGCCTTCAGCAGGGTCGGGTTGCGCGCGCCCCCGCCACACACGATCCACTGCCGGACCGGCGCCGGGAAATGCCGAGCGGCCAAGGCAATGGCGCGGGCAGTGCCCTGCGTCAGCGTCGCCGCACCATCGGCCACGCCGAGGCCCTCCGCCCAGGCGTCGCTGAAATCGCCGCGGTCGAGCGACTTCGGCGGCTTGCGCGCGAAGTAGCGATGCTCGCCGAAACGCTCCAGTCGCGGGCGGTCGACCTTTCCGGAGGCCGCCAAGGTGCCGTCCTGGTCGTAGCGCTGCCCGGCGCGCCGCGCGCACCAGTCGTCGATTGGACCGTTGCCCGGACCGGTGTCGAACGCCAGCAACGAGGAATCCTCACCGACCCAGGTGACGTTGGCCACTCCTCCGACATTCACCACGGCGAGCGGTCGCGGCAGATCCCGCACCAGCGCGGCGTGGTAGGCCGGCACCAGGGGAGCCCCCTGCCCGCCCGCGGCCACATCAGCCATGCGCAGGTCGTTGACGACACGTACACCGAGCGCTCGCGCAAGGGCCGCACCATCGCCGATCTGCCAGGTGAAGCGCCGCTCCGGGCGATGCGTAATGGTCTGCCCGTGGAAGCCCACGAGATCGATAGCGGCCAGCGACACCCCCTGCTCGCGCGACCAGCGCTGCACGGCATCGGCATGTGCCTCGGTGACCGCCCGCTCGGCCGCCCGTGTCGTCTCTGAAGGCTCTTCGGCCCCAAAGGCCGCACGGATCGTGCGGCGCACGTCGTCACTATAGGGAACGGTGAATCCCGCCCCATAAGAGGCGATCCGCTCGCCGTCGGTTTCGATCAGGGCAACGTCGACGCCATCGACCGAGGTGCCGCTCATCAGGCCGAGAACCCGCAGAGGTCGTTCTTCAGCAAGCTTGGCGAGTGTCGACATAACGAGACCGGTGGGGCGCGAATCGGTGAAGGGCGAACCGTTGAGGCACTTATCCCCGCATGTTACATCGACGGCCCTTCCTGAACAAACGAGCCAAGGGCAGCAGGCGGCGACATGTCGGGTTTCAAGTCGGACTTCATGCGGATCGTGCACGAGCGCGGAATGGTGCATCAGTGCAGCGACACCCAGCGCCTCGACGAGCTTCTCGGGAGCGGCGTCCGCACGGCCTATATCGGCTTCGACTGCACCGCCGACTCGCTGCATGTCGGCCACTTGCTGCAGATCATGCTGCTGCGCTGGTGGCAGAAGAGCGGCCATCGCCCGATCGCCCTGATGGGCGGCGGCACGACCAAAGTCGGCGATCCCTCGGGACGCGACGAGACCCGTCAGCTCCTGACGACCGCCCAGATCGACGCCAACATGGCGACCATCAAGCGGAGCTTCTCGAACTACCTCACTTTCGGTGACGGCTCGACCGATGCCGTCATGGCGAACAATGCCGACTGGCTCGACGGCCTGCTCTACATTCCCCTGCTGCGCGACGTCGGCCGGCACTTCTCCGTCAACCGGATGCTCACCATGGATTCGGTGAAACTCCGCCTCGACCGCGACCAGCCGCTGTCCTTCCTCGAATTCAACTACATGATCCTGCAGTCCTACGACTTCGTGGAACTGCACAAGCGCTACAACTGCATCGCGCAGATGGGCGGCTCCGACCAGTGGGGCAACATCGTCATGGGTGCCGATCTCGGTCGCCGCATGCAGGGGGCAGAGCTGTTCGCCCTGACCTCGCCTCTGCTGGCCACCGCCTCGGGCGCCAAGATGGGCAAAACGGCCGCCGGCGCCGTGTGGCTCAATCCCGACCGCCTCTCGCCCTACGACTTCTGGCAATACTGGCGCAACACCGAAGATGCCGATGTCGGCCGCTTCCTTCGGTTGTTCACCGACATGCCGCTCGACGAAGTCGCCAGGCTCGAGGCCCTGAAGGGCCAGGAAATCAACGAAGCCAAGAAGATCCTCGCCACCGAGGTCACCACCCTGGCGCACGGTCGGCAATCAGCTGAAACCGCCGCCGATACGGCGCGGCGCACCTTCGAAGAAGGCGCCAAGGCCGACACCTTGCCGACCATCGACATGGCGCGGGCGAAGCTCAGGGCTGGGGTCCCCGCCTTCGAATTGCTGCACGATGCCGGCCTGGTGGAGAGCCGAAACGAAGCCCGCAAGCTGATCAAGGGCGGCGGCGCACGCCTCAACGACAAGCCCATCGTCAACGATACCGCCCCGGTCGGCGAAGGCGATCTCGACGCCTCCGGCACGTTGAAGCTCTCGGCCGGCCGCAAGCGGCACGTTCTGGTCCGCGCCGTCTGAACCGCGGGCGCCGCGCTCGCGGTAACTTTGGGCTAGCTACCTGGTCGCTGGCGGGGGTGCCTGCGTCGTGTTGGGCATCGGCGGCGGCGGCGCGGTAAAGATCTCGCGCAAGGCACCGGGCGTGACGGCAGACATCATGTTGATGTCGTTCTTCAGGTCGTCGAACGGGCCGTGCAGCCGATAGGAGATCGCGAACAGGCCGCCGTCCTTGCCGCCGGTCAGCAACGGCCCCAGCAGCGGCACATTCGACAACAGGTTGTTCAGCGCGAACGCCGGCACGATCACGCCATAGAGCTGTGCCGTCTCCTTGCCGATATCGACGATGCCTTGCGTCGTGAGTCCGATCGACGGGCCGCTGGTCCGCCCGTTGCGGACCTGGATGCTCTCGCCGGCCTTGACGAGACTGGCGGTGAGGCTGTCGAACTGCTGCAGGGCGTTGCCGGCGCTGTTCAACCCGTCGATGGCCGCATTCAATGTGCCGACGTCGGGGCGCGGGCTCACCTTCTGCAAGCGATAAGGTCCTACCTTCAGCGTCCCCTCGAGCGGCGGATCGGCCCACAGGTCGTTGAACTTGCCTTCGATGTGGAGATAGCCGTTGACCAGGCCGTCCATCCATCCGGCCTCCGACAGGAGCTGTCCGAAATCAGCGACGTAGAGGAAGAGCGTGCGTCCCGACTGTGCCGGCGTGATGCGGAACGTCGAGCCCTTCCCGCCCCCTATCCCCAGGTCGGCGAAGGTGACGCGCTCTCCCATCATGTCGAAGCGGCCGTTGAGGTACCCCAGCGAGCCGCGCTTCAGGATGACGTCCTGGACCTGGATGTCCATCTTGGTGCTGTGTCGCGCATCGGCCGCCGGCCCCTTGGGCTCGCGCGCCGCCACCGTGTCACGGATCCGTATCATCTCCCGGACGCGGGCCAATTCCAGCGACTGCCCCTTGATCGAGAGCTCGACACCGCTGGGCTGGCGCTTCCAATCGAACGATAGGTCGGTCCGTCCGATCTTGACCTGCTGCATGGTCACCTGCTGCAGCACGTTATCGGTGGCAAAGCGCGCCAGTCCCTTTGCCTGCAGCCCTGCGCCGCGCCCTTCGAATTCGGCCGACGAGAGCTTGCCGCCCTGCCCAAGCTTCAAGGTGAGGTTGGCGAGTCCCTCGGCCCCCGCCTCCTTCGTCAGCCCCATCGGCTCGATGAAGACTTTCGCCCCCTTGAGGTCGAATCGGCCCACGACTTCGCTCGTTCCATTGGTCGCAACCTGGTAGGACAAGGTGGTTCCGACAGGGCCGGTGACAAAGGAATCGACTGACGGAAACCCCGCCTTCTCCACGATTGCGGCATTGACGGTCCCCTTGACGTCGTAACGCCTGCGGAACGGCGCCTTGGCGGCAAAGAGCTCCCGCCAAGTGATGTCCACGGCATTGCCGTCGAGTTTGCCCTGTCCTGTGACGCTGAGTTCCGAAGCACCATATTTCAGGCGTGCCGTGGCATCCGTGAGGTCGACCTCGCCTAGTGCGTTCTGAAGAGAGAAGGAGGTGAGATTGGCGTCGGCCTTGATCTCGATATCGGAGACGCTCAGGGCATTGATCAGCGGAAAGGCCAGGGACAGGTCGATCGCGACGTTGCCGGCGATCCGTTTGGGATCGTAGACCACCTCCTTGGGCAGCCCGAGTTTCGGCTGAGCGAGGAAACGCAGGACATCCTGGGCCGAACCCGAGATCGGCAGGCGCATCGTGGCCATCTGCGGCGGCGGCAGGTCGATCGCCAGGAGCTCTATGACGCCGTCGGTAACCTTCAGACCGACAGCATTGCCGCGCTGGACATCGAAACGCAGGCTGCCTTTCTCGTAGCGTGCCTTGCCCGACACGTCCTGCAGCTCCGGCATGTTCGGCATGTAGCGGACGGTCATGCCGCCATAGTCGAGCAGGCCGACCAGACGATCGACCTTCATGTCCGAGATATCGTCGACCGGAGAGCTCAGGGAGAATTCGGCGGCGACATCAAGGGCGCCCTTGCTGAGGTTGGCCAGAGCCCATTCTCGGCCGCCTTGGGCGAAGTCGAGTGGCCAGTACTCGCCGAGCTTGTCGATCGGGATCTGGTGGATTTCGGCGCGGCCCGAGAAAGTACGGCGGTCGTCGGTACGCTCGCCATTGCCTGTCACCAGGATCTTAGCAGCGCCAAAATCCATCTCGACCTTGTCGATGCCCGCCGTGTGCTTGGTCGCGTCGACGAAAAAGCGGGCGTTCATGCCCCGCACCTCGTGCGCGACCGGCAGCACGCCTGGCAGAGTGACGCTGCCCTTGCCACCGGTGATGTCGACGCCGACCGTGCGAATTTCGCCCTTGCCGTTCGCGTCGATCTGCAGCCGGCCGGACAGCGCTACATCGACCCCGCGCAGCAGCACGAGATCGGGCGACATGTCGGCAAACACCCATGGCTTGAAGCCGTCGATCCGCGCTTCGACGGAGATGCGGCTGCGGTCGCGCGTATAGACGCCGGAGAGCGAGGTATCGACCGGATCGCCATGCCCCGTGAACCGGGCGGCAGCCTTGATCGACACGCCCGCGGTGTCGCGTTTCAGTTCCGCATTTGCCGACGGTGCGACCCAGATCAGGCCCGACTTCAGGTCGCGCAGCGTCACCTTGGCTTGCGTCACCTTCACCGAATCGAGCTGGCCGATCAGCGAATCGTAGTTCGGCTCCGCCAGCAGCTGGTCGATCAGGATGGCGACCGCCTCACCCTGCGCGCCTCCTTCCTGCGACGTGAAAATGCGTTGAAAGATCCCGCCGTCCCGGGCGATGTCGGCTTCGATGACCGGCCTCTCCATCTCCACCGAGGTCGGCAGGAATATCCCGTGGATGACCGATCGCGGATCGAAGGTCAGGGATGCGCCCGGCGCCGACGCGATGAGCTGACCCTGGCCGTTTGCGAAACGCAGCCCGTGGAACATCAGCCGTATGGGCTGGCCGAGCCCGGTCCATTCGAAGGCGATGCTGTCGAATTCGGGCTTCACGTCGTTTCCCGGCGCATCGAGCAGACGGGCGATCTGCGGCTTCAGGAATTCCAGACTGACCGGCCCGGCCGACAGGCGAATCGCCGCCACGATGATCAGGGCGGCAAGGCCCAGCACGATGCCGGCCACGGCTCGGACACAGATCCGATAGGTTCGCTTGACCAAACCCGACTCTTTCCGGTTCTTGACGATGGCGACTCGCATGAGCGAGCGTGCCAACGGACAAGTGCAATCTAACCTTCGACGAATTGAATGTCTTGGCTTTCGACTTCCCGCCTGCCCCGACCCTACGACACCGAACGGCAGAGCGTGGCCTGGACGCGCTGGAAAGAGCGTACCGTGGTGCCCAAGGACGGCGCCGGGGTGGCTCTTCTCGACGCACTGTTCGGCAACAGCCCGTACTTGACCGAGACGGCGCTACAGAACCCCGATTTTATGACAGATCTATGGCGCCAAGGGCCGGACGTTGTCTTCGGCGACTTGATGGCGCAACTGTCGACGGCCCATAGCGAGGCTCTGTCCGGCGCTAGACCGGAAGCTATCGCGGTGACCCTTCGGCGCCTCAAACGGCGTGCCGCTCTCACGGTCGGCGTTGCCGACATTGCCGAAGCCTGGCCCCTCGACCGTATCACCGGTGCGCTCAGCTCCTTTGCATCGGGCTGCCTCGCCACGCTTACGGACTCGATCCTGCTGCAACTTTCGCGCGACGGGCAGCTCGGCATCGGCGGCGACCCGCAGGCCGCTGCTTTCACCGTACTCGGCATGGGGAAACTCGGTGCCGGCGAACTCAATTATTCCAGCGATATCGACCTGATCCTGCTCTACGACCGGGACGCGCCCGCGCTGGCCGACAACGAGCAGCTTTCCCGCCATTTCGTCCGTGGCGCCCGGCTCCTGGTCCAGCTCATGTCCGAAGCGTCGGCCGACGGCTACATCTTCCGCACGGATCTCCGGCTGCGCCCCGATCCGGGCTCGACCCCACTCGCCATGTCGGTGCAGGCGGCGGAACTCTACTACGAGAGTGTCGGGCAGAACTGGGAACGTGCCGCCATGATCAAGGCGCATCCGGTCGCCGGTAACCGCGCCGTTGGTGCGGGTTTCCTCAAGGACATGACGCCGTACATCTGGCGCAAGCACCTCGACTTCGCGGCCATCCACGACATCCACTCGATCAAGCGCCAGATCAACGCCCATCGCGGCGGCAGCACGATCAAAGTCCTCGATCACAATGTGAAGCTGGGCCGCGGTGGTATCCGTGAAATCGAGTTCTTCGCCCAGACCCAGCAGCTCATCTTCGGGGGACGCAATCCGGCGCTGAGGCTGCGCGGCACCTGCGAGACTTTGCGTGCGCTGGCGGACGCCGGCCACGTCACGTCGCATACCGCCGAAGAACTGGTCTCGGCCTACGGCTTCCTGCGGCGGGTAGAGCATCGCCTGCAGATGATCGACGATCGGCAGACCCATTCACTGCCGTCCGACGAAGCCGGCGTCGCCGCGGTCGCGACCTTCCTGGGATACGACGACCCGATGACGTTCCAGGCCGAACTCCTGGACACGCTGCGTTGTGTCGAAAGCCACTATGCCCACCTGTTCGAGGAAGCGCCGAGCCTTGCCGGTCCGGGCGGCAACCTGGTCTTCACCGGTACCGACGACGATCCAGGCACCCTCGAAACCCTGAAGGCCCTGGGTTTCCGCGACACCTCGTCGGCCGCTGCCATCGTGCGCCGCTGGCATCACGGCCGTTACCGCGCCACCGCGACAGCGCGGGCGCGCGAACTGCTCACCGAACTGATGCCGGGTATTCTCAAGGCACTGGGTGAGACGGCCTCCCCCGACCAGGCCCTGCTGAATTTCGATCTCTTCCTCGGCAACCTGCCGGCGGGCGTGCAGCTCTTCTCCCTGTTCAAATCCAATCCGGCGCTGCTGGAACTGCTGGCCACCATCATGGGCAGCGCTCCCGGCCTCGCCGCCCATCTCGCCCGCCGCACCCTCCTTCTCGATTCGGTGCTGTCCCCCGACTTCTACAGGCCGCTGCCCCCGGCCGCCGAGATGACGGCTGACCTGATCGCCGCGCTGTCCCAGGTCGACCACGAGCAGGACATCCTCGACCTCGCCCGCCGCTGGAACAACGACCGGCGCTTCCAGGTCGGCGTGCAGCAGCTCAAGCACATCGTTCGACCAGCCGATGCGGGCCTTGCCTATTCAGATATCGCCGCTGCGGCGATCACGGCCCTGTGCGACCGGGTCGAACGGCACTTCGCCGAAACGCACGGCGGCTTCCAGGGGCAGCGCCTCGCCGTCCTGGGTCTCGGCAAGCTCGGCAGCCGCGAAATGTCGGCCACCTCCGACCTCGACCTGATCTTCGTCTACGACATCCCCGCCGGCATGGAGGAGTCGGACGGCCCGTCGCCCCTCTCGCCCATCCAATACTACACCCGCCTCAGCCAGAAGATCGTGAATGCCCTGACGGCGCTCACCAACGAAGGCACCCTCTACGAGGTCGACATGCGGCTGCGCCCCTCGGGACGTGCCGGCCCGCTGGCCAACTCCCTCGAGGGTTTCGAGAATTATCACGCACAGTCGGCCTGGACCTGGGAGCACATGGCGCTGACACGCATGCGGGTGATCCACGGTCCCGCCGCGCTCGCCGAGCGGCTGACCGAGATCGTGAGGGCGACGCTCTGCCGTCCACGCGATCCGGCGACGCTCGTGCGCGACGTCGCCGACATGCGCGACCGGATCGCCCAGCACGCTCCGCCGAAGAGCGCCTGGGACTTCAAGCATTTGCGCGGCGGCCTGTTCGATATCGACTTCGTTGCGCAATATCTCGCCCTGCTACATGCCGCCGACCGGCCCGACATTCTCGATCCGCACCCGGCCGAAATGTTGCATCGTATGGCTGCGGCCGACCTGATCGGCCGCGAAGATGCCGAGCGACTCAGCGCCGCCCGGACCTTGCTGTCGGACGTTCAGAGCCTGCTGCGGCTGACCTTGAACGGGGACGAGGCTGCTTTCGACGAGAGCAAGGCCCCAGAAGGCCAACGCCGCCTGATTGCCGCGACCGAAGGATCCCGCGATCTAGGCGACCTGCAGATGCGGATCGGCCGCGAGACCGACGCGGTGCGTGCTATATACGAGCGTATCGTCGAAGCACCTGCCCGGGCGGCCGGCTGGGTATCGCGCAAGGAAGGCAAAGGAAGCGAACGATGAGCGTCGAAGAAGGCAAGAAGGCTCCGGATTTCAGTGCGCCCACCGACGGCGGCAAAAAGCTGAAGCTCTCCGAGCTGCGCGGCAAGCCGGTCGTCCTCTACTTCTATCCCAAGGACGACACGCCGGGCTGCACCACCGAGGCCTGCGGCTTTCGCGACGCTGCTCCCGATTTCAAGAAGCTCAAGGCGCAGATCGTCGGCGTCTCGAAGGACAGCGTCGCCCGCCACGACAAGTTCAAGGCCAAGTACGACCTCAACTTCCCCCTCGTCTCGGACGAGGACGGCAAGATCTGCGAAAAGTACGGAACCTGGATCGAGAAGAGCCTCTACGGCCGCAAGTACATGGGCATCGACCGCGCCACCTTCCTGATCGACAAGGACGGCGTGGTCCGCAAGATCTGGCACAAGGTGAAGGTCAAGGGCCATGTCGACGAGGTGCGCGAGGCCCTTGAAGCGCTCTGAGCGGCGTCGACGGCGTCATCCGACGTCGCCTCCCCATTTGAATGGGGAGGCGGGAACGATCGTGCTTGCCGTCAGACCAGCCAGCCGTGGCCCGAGGCGCTGGTGAAGTCGAGCTGAACCACCAGGTCGTTGTAGTCGCGGTCGCCGCCGCCATAGGTGTCTTCCCAGCCCCAGGTATTCACGCCGTAGTTCCAGAGATGGCCGACATGGCCGCCATTGGCGTTGGCCTCGTTGGCTTGCGAGAAAGCCCAGAACGTCTCTCCCGACGTGTTGTTCGTGAGCTGCATGGCGATGATGTTGCCCGCATCGACATTCGTCAGCATCGCCTGGCCGTAGTTGCCGTAGCCCGGCCCTGCGATTGAAGTCCCTCCGGTGCTCGTCGTGTAGGCCCGCCCGGCAGCGGCCTCGGCATAGCCCGTCTCGCCCGGCCGAAGGCTGCCGACCGTGCCGTTGTGGTCGTCGACGCGATAGAACGTCACCGACAGCGAGTCCTCGCCGTTCTGCCGCAGGCGCACCACGGCCTGCTGGTCGTTGGCGCCGTTCACCGTCTCGGCGACCGCCACCGGCGAAGCCACCCGGACAACGGTATTGCCGTCGTTGCCGACGAAGTCGACGAAGCCGAAGTCGTTGGTCAGCGTTCCGCGCGGTGCCGTGGTCGCCGCGCCGTTGATTTCGACAGTGAAGCTGCCGTCAGCAGATGCCGAGGACTGTCCCACTACGCCATGCGCCTGCTTGTCGAACAAGCGCACGAGCTGCGGGTCGAAGTCGGCCTGCAGCGACTGCTGAGCGAACTGGCTCGTCCAGGCGAAGGCGGCCGATGTGCCGCTGCCGAGGGTGAGGCTGTGTTCCCCTGCGGAGACGTCGATCGACGCCGCTTTGCTCGACATCGCCTGCACCAACAACGATTCGCTGATGGGCGTCGTCCAGCCACCGGCGCCGTCGCTGTCGAGCACGTCGGGCGTCGAGGCGTAGGTGTATTGCTCGTGCGCGATGGTCGTGAGGGCGCGGGCCAGCAAGGTGCCGTTCGGCGTGCCGAGCCCCGTCGTCAGGTCGTAGCCTGGCGCCGCCGAGTAGCCCAAGCCGGTGAGTGTGACCTGCCAGCCGTCGCTCGAATACTGGCCGTCGCTGTTGTAGTAGTACGATGTCGTGTTGTTTCCGAAGGTGACGTCGTTGAACGAGGCCGGCGCAATCGCCGCGGCCGTATAGAGAAGGTCGTTCATGAAGCCGAGATTCGGCAGGTGCTGGTCGGCAAAAATGGTGGAGATCTGTGCCGCCAGCGAGGCCCAGAGCGGCGTCGCGGCACTCGTGCCGAGATCCTCCCAGATATCGCCGGGCGCCATCGTGTCACCCGGGGCCAGATAGAACATGTTGCCGCCGGCATTGGCTGCCACGTCGGGAGCGCCTCGGCCGGTACCACCGCCTGGATTGACCGAGGTCGGCGTCAACCCGAACGCCGTTTGGTACCATGGCGTCGGCTGTGTCGTGTCCACGCCGCCGTCGCTTCCAGCCGCATTTCCCAGGCCGCCGGGAATGACGTTGTTCTCACCAATGACGTAGCTGTTCCATACCGACTCGAGCAGGGTCGTCTGCGTTGCGTCGGTTCCGGAAACGCCACTCGGCAGTTTGGTCAACCCGCCTTCGACCAGTCGCCACAACATCGACATCTGGCCGGCCATCGCCAGGCCGTAGACCGACTGCGACGGAGAAGGTTCGTGCGCGACCGTGGGATCCTTCGGCGCCGCCGCCACCGTGGTGATCGACGTGCCTCCCACCAGGACCGCGTAAGGTGAACTCAGATTGGTATTCTGGTTGGCCAGCCCGTTGGCGAAGCTGTAGCTCGACCCCCAGTCGTTGTTGGCGATGAAGGTCGAGATGTTGCGCAAGGCCGCGTCGACGAAAAGCTCCCGCGCCGCAAACGCAAAGGGCGAATCCGGCGCCGACTGCGAAATCATGCTGAAGGACGACGACACGGCCGCCGGGTTGTTGGCTTGATCCCAGAACGACGACTGATAGGCCGTGTAGGAATTCGCGTAGGCGCCGCCCTCGGGCGCGAAGCCCGATCCGGCATAGAGGCCGACCTTGCCATAGGGATTTATGGCGCCCACGACGCCGAGGTCGAGCGACCGCTCGCCGGGGTTGGAAACGTCGGGGTTACCCCAGCTGTACTTCTCGCCGTTCTTTGCAACGACATAGAACTCGCCGTTCGTATCGATGCCGGCGCTCTTGAGGTACGAATTCAGACCCTCCTGCAGGGTGTAATCGGACCCGGGCGGCAGTGCCCCGCCGATACCCGGCTCGACCAGCCCCACGGTCGCGGTGGGCACGTTCTTCCCCGTCAACGGGAAATTATAGAGATTCTCCGCGATCTGGTTGGGGTACAGCGTCGACGGATCGTTCGAGAGCGAGTTGCCGATGCTGAGGGCGCCCTTCGGCGGTGAGACCGATGCATTGCCCGCGAGGTTCGACGTGCCTGGCTCCGTGCCCCAGACCGGCGGCGCATCGAACCACAGGCCTGCGACGTTCATCCCTTCGGGCAGCGAGAGATGGCCCTCCCAATAGAACATACCCCCCTGCTCCAGCGACGCCGTCTGGTAGGGCGTCGTACCGAACAGGGTCTGGAAATTCTCAGGCGTCAGCGAGACCCAGATCGTGCGGGAGTCCTGCGACGTGGTGTAGCCGCCTGTGCCGCTGGCATCGCCCACGATCGGAATGCCCATCTCGTTCAACGCATTCGTGACAGCGGTGTAGTTCTCGGTCGTCGCGCCGTAGGTCGACCACAGGGCGCTGTCGTTGTTGAGCTGCGTGAGCTCTTTCTGCCGCGTACCCCAGTCGCTGCTGAGAAGTGCCGTCGGATCGCTGGCACGATTCAGGACGAGCGCGACATTGATCGTGGCGTTGGTCGGGACCGGCGCGCCCGTAATGCCATAGGCTTCCGCCACGCTGGTCGCCGTCGTCATCCCGTAGCTCGTCATGTCGAGAAACGTCGAATTGGAAATAACGACATTGGCCATGACGACTCACCTACGCTGCAAAACGGACCATTCCATATCGCACGACAGAGTGCACAGTCATTGCCAACATCGTGCAGTGAAAATGAAGGCTGAACTGCCTGGCCAACCTCAATCGGCCAATTCGTGAAGAGCCCGAACCGTCTCACGCAGCCCGCGCTGGAGAACCTTGTCGCGGCGTACGACGATCGCGAGCTTGCGGTAGAGACGCGGTGACAGTCGGCGCACGACGAGCCGACCACGATCGCCGGGCTCCTGTAGCGCCACTGCCGGCAGGATGGCGCAGCCCAGTCCTACGTCCACCAGGCGTTTGATGGCCTCGACACTGCCCAAGGCCATGTTGGGCTTGAGTTCCACTCCGCCCTGGAAGAACCATTGGTCGGTCACCAGGCGCGTCTGCCCACCCGGCTCGAACATGATCATCGGCAGACGCGCCATCACCTCCGGCGTCACGCGCGCCGGCAACTTGAGGCCGTCGCGCGCGGTCACCGCAACGAACTCGTCGTCGAGCAGCGGCGTCACGTCGAGATTGCGACCTCCTGCCGGCAAGGTAACAAGTGCCACGTCGAGCGCGTTGTCCTGTACCGCCTTGACGACATCCGACGTATTGCCCGTCGCGATGGTGATTTCGAGCGAGGGCAAACGCTGGCGCAGTCGGCGCAGCATGGGCGGCAACCGATAGATCGCCGCTGTCGCCCCGGTTCCCAGCCGGACACGCCCAATCTCGCCGCGGCGATGGTGGGATAGCCGCTCCAGAGCGGCGGCGACGGCACCGTCGATCCGCGCCGCATGGTCGAGCAGTTCCAGTCCTGCTGCTGTCGGCGTGGCCCGCCGGCCCAAGCGCTCCAGCAGGCTCACCCCCAGCCGCTTCTCGAGCTGGGCGATCTGCTGGCTGATCGCCGGCTGTGTCAGGTTGAGTAGCTCGGCCGCGGCCGAAAAGGTACCGAGCCGGGCCACTTCGGTGAAAGCCCTGACATGGTCGAGATTGAGACCGCGCATTCAAAGAAATCCTTATGGATTTCATAACATGACAAGATTTCCCTTATGAGACCAGCGGGCCCAGATTGGCGCCATGTCGCGTAGCTGTTCACTTGGAGACGTCATCGTGGAGATCGCCCGTTTCATCGGCGGTTCGCCCTGGTCGCGCACCCGGCAGCGGGCGGCGCTTAGAAACCTCGACGACCGCCTGCTGTCCGACATCGGCCTCACGCGGGAGCAGGTGCTTTCAGGAGGCCCGATGATGAAAACCGCAGTCGAGGTCCGTGACGCACGAGAGGCCGACATGACCTTCGTCCAGGAGATCTACGCCCATCATGTGCTGCACGGTCTGGCGAGCTTCGAGGAGAAGGCCCCGAGCGTTGCCGAGATGATCGGCCGACGCGACGCCGTGCTGAGGCTCGGCCTGCCTTATCTGGTCGCGGAGATGGATGGCCGAGTCGTCGGCTACAGCTATGCCTCGACCTACCGCCCCCGCCCCGCCTACCGCCATACCGTCGAGGATTCGGTCTATGTCCGTGACGGGCTGGCCGGCCATGGCATCGGACACGCGCTCCTCACCACGCTGATCAAGCGCTGTGAGACCGGCCCCTGGCGCCAGATGCTCGCCGTCATCGGCGACAGCGCCAACACCGGCTCGATCGGCCTGCATGCCAGCCACGGCTTCCGCCAGATCGGTACGCTGGACGGAGTGGGTTTCAAGTTCGGACGCTGGGTCGACTCGGTGCTGATGCAGCGGCCGCTGCGCGGCGGCAATGCGAGCTTACCTATTCCGTGAAGGCCGCCAGGTTTGCCAGGCTCGATTCGATGCCGAGCTGGTGGTCGCTGTCCTTGATCCCCGTGGGCGCATTCTCACAAAGCACGGTCACCTTCGTGCCGCCGGCGACCGGCTCGAAGGTCGTGGTCAGCCGCATCGTGCCCGTGAACGCGGGATCGTCGGACTGGAAGTCGATCTCTTCGACGATGCGACGGTCGGGGTCCAGCTTCGCGAAACGACCTTCGAAGCCATCGGAATGTTCCGACGTCTTGCCGCGAACGGAATGATCGGCGGCCAAGTAGTCGAACGCCATACGATAGCCGCCGCCTTCGCGGGCATCGAAGGCAAAGATGCGGGCCGCCATCCCCTTTGGCGGCCGCCACCTGGCGACCGCCTGGGGATCGAGGAATGCTTGATAGAGCGCTCGCGGCGACGCCTTGATCACCCGCGAGACGGAGAGCGTCATTTCTTCGGCGACCAGCCGTAGATCTTCTGCAGGGAACCTCCCATCAACACGGCACGATCGCTGTCGGAGAGACGATCCGTGACACGGAAGGAATCGACGCCTTCCTTGTAGGTGAGCAACGCCACGGCGCGAGTCCAGTCGGTGCCCCACATGCAGCGGTCGAGGCTGAAGGCATCGAAAATGCGGCCGAGCGGATCCCAGATGTCCTTATAGGGGAACTTCTCGTGGCTGAGCGTGCAGGCGCCCGTGATCTTGACCACGACATTGGGATGCGCGGCGAGCGCCAGCAGCTTCGGCAGCTCATGCCAGGGCTGGGGTGGCGCCGGCGGTGCAAAGGGCTGCTCGAGACCAAGGTGATCGATGACGAGCGTCGTGTTCGGGTTGCGCTTGGCAAGCTCCGCGACCTGCTCCAGGCGGCCGCGCGCCATCAGATTGACCGGCAGATCGTGCTTCGCCGCCGCCGCCAGCACGCGGTTGATGCCGGGATCGGCAGCGTCGGTCGAGATTTCCGGCGTGAACATGATGCGGACGGCCACGGTGCCATCCATCGCCGCCCAGGCCGCGATCGTGTCGGCGACCTTGGGGTCGTTGGCGTTCACCGGCTTGATGACGCCAAAGCGGCCGGAATGCGCCTTCTGCACTGCGACAGCGTAGCTCTCGTCCCAGCGGTACATCGTGTAGACGGAGACCAGCAGCGCGCCGTCGACGCCCACCTCGTCCATCGCCTTGATCATGTCTTGGGCGGTGACCTCGGGCGGCCCCGCCAGCACTGCCGCCCAGGGTCGCCCCGGATGATTGCGTTCGTAGCAATGGACCTGAGCGTCGATCGTCGGCATGTGCGTCCTTCCCTCTTGCCCGCCTGTTGGGCTCTTACCTCTTGTGGAGCGCGACGCTAAGTTGCCCCGTCCCGATGTTCAAGGGCACGACGACATAGCAAGGTTGCACAGACATGAGTGTAGAGACCGTGCGTGCGTTCTTCGCCGCACACGCACCCGACATCGCCATCGTCGAACTGGATGCCAGCACCGCCACGGTCGAGATGGCCGCCAAAGGCCATGGCGTTGCGCCGGCACAGATCGCCAAGACGCTGTCGCTTAGGATCAAGGATCGCACGTTCCTGATCGTGACGGCAGGCGATGCGCGGCTGAACAACCGCAAGGTCAAGGACGTGCTGGGCGGCAAGCCGCGGATGCTCGGCCAGGACGAGGTCGTGGCGTTGACCGGACATCCGGTGGGCGGCGTCTGCCCCTTCGGCCTCGCGACGCCGCTCCCCGTCTACTGCGACGTCTCGCTCAAGGAATTCGACGAGGTCGTGCCGGCAGCCGGTTCCACCAACTCCGCCTTGCGGATCAGCCCCGAACGCCTGGCTACCCTGGTCAACGCCGAATGGGTCGACGTCTGCGATCGGGCCTGACGCGTCAGCCTCGCGCCACCTTCTGCTCCTCGAGCCGGTCGGTGGCGGGTGGCGGGGTTCGCGACAGATCGGCGATCTCGCCGTACAGTTCGGGCGTCATGTCGATCTTCACCGAGGCCAGCGAATCCTTGAGCTGGTCGAGATTGCGGGCACCCACGATCGGCGCGGTGATGGCCCGATGCGCACCGACCCAGGCAATGGCCGCACTGACAGGATGCAGACCCTTCTGCTTGCAGAAGGCCACGTACTTCTCGGCGACCTCGAAAGCCCAGGCCTCGCCGTAGCGCGCTTCGTACATCTTGTTGGTCTTGAGCCGGCCTGAGGCCTGGCCGAGATACTTGCCGGAAAGCAGCCCCGCCGCAGCCGGGCTGTAGGGAATGACACCGATGCCATTGGCCGCCGCCATCGGCAGGATCTCGACTTCGGCCTGGCGCTTCACGAGATTGTACATCGGCTGCACGACCTGCAGACGCGCCCAGTTGTGCCGTTCCTGGATGTCGACGGCGCGCTGCGTCTGCCACGCCGACCAGTTGCTGACGGCGGGATAGATCACCTTGCCGGCGCGCACGAGGTCTTCGAGCGCCCGCATCATCTCGTCGATCGGCGTCACCGCATCGAAACGATGCAGGAACAGCACGTCGATCCGATCGGTCTGCAGGCGCTTCAGGCTCGCCTCGACTGCCTGCGCGACGTGGCGACGGTTGGCGCCGCGCGCGTTGACGTCGGGGCCCGTAGGATTGAAGCACTTGGTGGCGATGACGAGGTCGTCGCGATGATCCTTGATGAGGCGGCCCAGGATCTCCTCGGACTTGCCTTTGTTGTATTCGTTCGCAGTGTCGAAGAAGTTGATGCCGGCGTCACGAACCGCCTTGTACATCGAGGTGGAGGTGGCTTCATCGGCATCCCCACCGAAGGACATGGTGCCGAAGCAGAGCTGCGAGACGGAGATGCCGGTGCGGCCGAGGAGTTTGGTCTTCATTGGGCAATGCTAGCACGAACCCGCTGCCGCAAGCCCAGTCCTCCGACGATCAGCGCCAGGCCGCCGCCGATCAGGAAGCCCGTGGAATAGCCGCCGGTGAGTGCCAGTGCCGCGCTGAACAGCAGCGGCAGGAGCAACGCACCTGCATCGCCGAACGCCAGAACGGCCCCCGTGGTCGCGCCGATGCGGCCCGGCGGCGAGAGCCGCGCCACCTCGGCCAGCAGGACGCCATGCCAACTCACGGCCGACACGCTGAGCAAAGTGGCGATTACGGCGGCCGCCCAGGTCGGCCAGGCAGGATCGATGGCCGCGGTCAGCGCGGCCGCCGCGGCCATGCCTACGCCCAGAAATGCCAGCAACGTCGCCGGCTTCACGAAATGCGAAGCCAGCCATCCCCAGCCGATGCGCGCGGGCACCGCAACGGCCACGGCGATGGCGAACACGAAGCCGGCTCGCTCCAGGTCGTAGCCCAGCCCCCGCACCAGATAGAGCACGAAAAATCCCGTGAAGAGCGTCTGCAGGCCAACGAAACTGAACATCGCCAGGCAAAGCGCGCGCAGCGCCGGGTTGCGGACCACGCCCGCGACATTGGCCCGGATGTCCGCCGGCGACAGCGGTTGACCGGGATTGCGATCGACGTCGAACCTCGCTTGCAGCGGCTGCAACGCGACGGCGGTCAGCGCACAGATACCGGCGACGACCAGCAGTGCAACCCGCCAGCCGGCTTCGGTGGCAAGCACCGGCGCCACGACGCCGGCCAGCATCAGCCCCACCGGAACGCCCGTCTGCTTGATCGAAAAGACGAGCGGCGCCAGGTGCTTGGGCGAGAGCCGTCCCAGCAGATGCGAACTGGAGGGCGTCGAAAGCGCCTGCCCCAGGCCGCCGACGAAGGCGCCGACAGCGAACAGCGCTAGCCAGCCGGAAACGACCACCGCGAGGCCGATCCCCAGCGCCAGCATGCCGACCTGGGTCATGCGCAGTGCGCCGTAACGCAGGATGAAGCCCCCGCACCCCATGGTGGTGAGAAAGGCCGCGACGGAACCGATGGCGAGATAGATACCGACCAGGGCCGGATCGACAGCAAGATCGGCAACGATGGCAGCCGCGATCAGCGGCACAGTCGAACGGCCCATCGTCGCGAAAGTCTGCTGCACGGTCATCACGCCGAGGGCGAGGTAGAGATTGAAGATCGTCAGGCTCCCGCAGTCGCCGCCAGTTTCGCCCAGCATGGCATGGGGACACCGCAGGAGTCGCGCGCTCTCCCGCGAGACGGTACGCTCTGCGACATGGACGGGGGAAAATACGATTTCATCGTCACGGGCGCGGGCTCAGCAGGCTGCGCCGTCGCCGGCAGGTTGAGCGAGGATGGCCGCTACTCGGTGCTCCTGCTCGAAGCCGGCCCCAGCGACACCTACCCCTGGATCCATGTGCCGCTCGGCTACCACAAAACCTTCAACAATCCGAAGGTCAACTGGATGTTCGACAGCGAGCCGGAGCCCGAGCTCAACAACCGCGTCATGTACCAGCCGCGCGGCAAGGTGCTGGGCGGCACCAGCTCGATCAACGGCATGGTCTATATGCGCGGCAACGCCGCCGACTACGACGAGTGGCGTCAGCGCGGCTGCGAAGGCTGGGACTACGACTCCGTTCTCCCCTACTTCAAGCGCGCCGAGGACAATGAACGTGGCGCCGACGCGTTCCATGGCACCGGCGGCCCGCTCAAGGTCCAGGACCATCGCTGGCAGCCAACACTCGCCAAGGCGATGCACGACGCTGCCGTCGAAGCCGGCATCCCGGCCAACCCCGATTTCAACGGCGCGATACAGGAAGGCGTCGGCTACTACCAGACCACCATCAACAAGGCGCGGCGCTGGTCGAGTGCGCGGGCTTATCTGCGCGATGCGAAGAAGCGCCGAAACCTCACCGTCGCGACCTCGGCCCACGCCACGCGCGTGCTCATCGAAAACGGCCGCGCCGTCGGCATCGAGTACCGGACGCCGGCCGGCCTGCAGACGGCGCGGGCGATGCGCGAAGTGATCGTCTCCGGCGGCGTCTATGGCTCGCCACAGCTCCTGATGCTCTCGGGCCTCGGCCCCGCCGAGCACCTCAAGCAACATGGCATCGAGGTCGTCAGGGACATGCCAGGCGTCGGCAGCCACCTGCACGATCACTTCAACACCTACATCGCCTACAGGTGCAGCCAGCCGGTCACCATGAACGATCTGGCGAACAGCCTGCCGCGCCGCCTCCTCGCCGGGGCGATGTACGCGCTCGGCCGCACCGGGCCGCTGGCCAGCATGGGCCTGTATGTCGGCGCGATGGTCCGCAGCGACAAGCGCCTGGAGCGACCCGACCTGCAGATCAACATGTTCGCCTGGGCCATCAAGACGCGCGACCGCAACGGTGTGCAGGCCCAACCCTTCTCCGCCTTTGGCCTCAGCCCCGTGCATTTGCGCCCGGACGGCCGCGGCACGGTACGTCTGAAGTCGGCCGATCCGATGGCCGCCCCCGAGATCAGGTTCAATTTCCTGCGGACCGCCAACGACTGGAACGCCATGCTCCAGGGCATGCGCATCTGCCGCGAGATCGGCAAGCAGTCGGCATTGAAGCCGTTTGTCGTCGAAGAGATCATGCCCGGCCCCGGCGTCGCCGAGGAGCCCGCGCTTCGCGACTACCTGCGCAGCACTGGCGTCTCCAATCTGCACCCCGTCGGGACCTGCCGCATGGGCCGCGCTCCCGACGACGTGGTCGATCCGCAGCTCAAGGTCCACGGCGTCGCCGGCCTGCGTGTGGCCGACGCCTCGATCATGCCGAACATCGTCGCCGGCAATACCAATGCCCCCTCGATCATGATCGGCGAGAAGTGCGCGGATATGGTGCGGATGGCGGCCGCCTGAGGCCGCCTCGCCCTGCTCAGCCGTTCTTTCTGATCACCTTGGGATACATCACGGCATCGCCATGGGAGAACATGTGCGCCAGTTCCTCATCGGTGATGTATTCCGGCGTCCGGCCGTTGGCCGCGCACAGCTGCTCGACGATGATGTTGCGCTTGATCTCGCTCACCAGCACGCAGGTGCGATGGTAGGCCTCCGACACGCTGCGGCCCAGCACCGTGAAGCCGTGGCGCTTCATGATGATGCAGTTGGTGTCCTGAATGAACGTCTTGATCGGCCCGACATCCTCCTCGACGTTGATGCTGGCCGGCAGATAGTGCGCCGGCTTCTGCATCAGATAGCCGTAGGTCAGGCTGAACGAACGGATCTGGTCATAGCCGGCGGCCATGAAGGCGATCATCTCGTCGTGGTGCAGATGGATCACCGCATTGACGTCGGGCCGCAGACGCAGGATCTCACGATTCATCTGGTGCCCTACCGTCGTCGCCCGCTCGCCGCGCAGGATACGGCCGTAGGGGATGTCGGTGATCACCAGATCTTCCTCCTCCACCTCCTCCAGGCTGATGCCTTGAGGCTTGGCGTAGCAGACGCCGTCGGCGTGATCGGGATGAGCGACGCGGATCACCATGCCGCCGACGCTGCTGTTGACCAGCCCGCGGGCGGCCAGACGATGGGCATAGGTGACGTAGCTCTTCGTCACCTTGGGATCGAACTGAACACTGGGATCGGGCGTCAGTTCGTTGACCTTGAAGGCCGGGCTCGTGCTGCCATCCATGGTGCTGTCCTTCCTTATTCCGGCTTGATGCCGAGACGATCTGCGAGTGCGCGCAGATCAGCGGTCTGCTTCGCCATCAGGCTCGCGAACTCCTGGGGCGTCGACATGACGGGCTCGACGTCCATGGCACGCAACGCCGCGCGGCCCGGATCGACGAGGAAGCCGTCGGCCAGCGCCTTCTGGATGCGCAGCGCGATCTCCTGCGGCAGCCCGGCCGGCGCCACCACGCCGTACCAGAAGACGTCGTCGAAGCCCTTCACGCCCTGGCTCTCGAAGGTCGGCACGTCCGGCAGCACCGGCGACTTCCGCGTAACGGCAAACCCCGTCAACCGCCCCTCGCGCACCAGACCTGCCGAGCCCGAGGGGTTGTCGAGCAACACCGCGACCGTGCCGTTCATCAGGTCGGGATAGGCGACTCCCGATCCCTTGTAGGGCACGTCGACCATCTTCAGGCCAGCGATCAGTTCGAACTGCTTGGTCAGCAGATAACCCAGCGTCGATGCGCCCAGCGACGCGCAGGCGATCTTGCCGGGATTAGCTTTGGCATTGGCGACGAAGCCTGCGAGATCCTTCGCTCCGGCTGCCGGACCGCCGATCAAAATGTAGGGAGTGGTGCCGAGCAACGTGACGGCCGTGAAGGATTTGACGGGATCATAGGGCAGATCCTTGCGGAAGACCGGCGCCGCGGCGTGACTGCTGGCCGTGGCGATGCCCAGCGTATAGCCGTCCGGTTCGGCCTTCGCGACGGCGTCGCTGCCGATCGTGCCGCCCGCGCCGGGCTTGTTCTCGACGACGACCGGCACGCCCAGAACCTCGGAAAGACGCTGCATCGCCTTTCGGCCGATGGCGTCGGTGCCACCGCCCGGCGGCAACGCGACGATGCAGCGGATCGGCTTGCTGGGCCATGTGCCCTGGGCGCGGACGACGGCGGGAAATGCGAGGCCGGCCGCGGCAGCCTTGAAGAACGTGCGACGTGACTTTCCAATCATGGCGCATTGTCGCGCCGAATGACCGGCGCCGACAAGCAGCTGAAGCCGCAGCTCAGATCTTGATGTCGGCTTTCCTGATGATTTCACCGAAGGATTGCGCCTCGCGAACGATGGTTTCGCGGAAAGCCAGCGCTTCGAGGTAGCTGGGGTAATTGCCGCTGGCCACCAGCTTCTCGTTGATGTCCGGCATGGCCGTGGCTTCGCCGATCGCCCGGCTCATCCGGTTGACGATTTCCGGCGCCGTGCCCTTGGGCGCCACGATGCCGTACCAGGCATCGCCGCCCATCTTGCCGTAGCCCTGCTCCTTCAGGGTCGGGATGTCGAGCCGGCCCGGCCAGCGCTTGTCGCTGGCGATGGCGAAGCACTTCAATCGTCCGGCGGCGATGTGCGGCAAGGTCGTCGGATCGAACTGGACCTGGATCTCCCCCGACAGCAGATCGTTGGTCGCCGGCGCGCTGCCCTTGTACGGCACATGCACCATCTTCACGCCCGCCTCGATGTTGAAGATCTCGCCGTAGAGCTGGGTGATTGTCGCAAGCCCTGCCGAGCCGAAATTGATCTTGCCGGGGTTGGCCTTGGCGTAAGTGATGAATTCCTGGAGGCTGTTGGACGGCACTTTCGGGCTGATGCCCATGCCGATCCACGACGTCGCGTGCCGGGCGACCGGGATGAAGTCGGCGGCGGGGTCGTAGGGCAGCGGCTGCAGATGCTGGGTGATGCAGACCATCGCCGTCGTGACCATCAGGAACGTGTAGCCATCGGGCACCGAGTTCTTCACATGCTCGGCGCCGATCGCGCCGCTGGCGCCGCCCTTATTGTCGAACAGGATGCTCTGGCCGAGCAGTGAGCCGGCGCGCTCCAGGACGATGCGCGTCGTGACGTCGGACGGACCGCCCGGGGGATAGGGAATGACGACGCGAACCTGCCGCGTCGGCCAGGCGCCCTGAGCCGAAAGAATAGCCGGCGCCGCCATGACGCTGGCGCCCGATGCCGACAACAGGAAGCGCCGACGAAGTCCCTGTCTTGCCATGATGTTAACTCCCAGTGGCTTGTTTTGCCTGGGAGCATACACCCAGAGCATCGCGCCTTTGACTGGATTCAGTCAAAGGCGCGATGCCGAAGGCGGAGATATCCGTGACACCGCGTTTCCGTTAAGTCGGAACCGCTTCGCGGTTCCGACTTAACGCAAGCCGCTCTAGCCTGCTAGGCGGCCACCGTCATGTCGACCGCGCGTGCCTTGTGGGCGTAGATGTCGATCTTGGCCCACATACGGCCACGCACGACCTTGTCGGCCTCCTCGCCGGTCTTGAAGGGGCCATGCCAGACCATGGTTTCCGGCACCGGCCTGTTCCAGTTGGCGCGTCCGTTCTCGATCGCATACTCGGCTTCAAAGACGAACCACATCGCTTCCCTCTCGGTACTCTTACGCAGCTTCCTTGTCGTTGCCCTCGCCGACCCGTGCGGCGAGCGACGCGGCCATGAACTCGTCGAGGTCGCCGTCGAGCACCTTCTGGGGGTCCGAGCGTTCGACGTTGGTCCGCAGATCCTTCACCATCTGGTAGGGCTGCAGCACATAGGAGCGGATCTGGTGGCCCCAGCCGATGTCGGTCTTGTTGGCCTCGGCCTCCAGCCGCTCGGCCTCGCGCTTCTGCAGCTCGACCTCGTAGAGGCGCGCCTTCAGCATCTGCAT
Source organism: Alphaproteobacteria bacterium 65-37 (assembly GCA_001897995.1). Taxonomy (GTDB): domain Bacteria; phylum Pseudomonadota; class Alphaproteobacteria; order Reyranellales; family Reyranellaceae; genus Reyranella. Next base: position 41,294 of record MKRV01000265.1, read on the forward strand.
CGCCTTGGCGCGGTTCTGATGCTGCGAGCGTTCCTGCTGCACCGCCACGGCGATGCCGGTCGGAAGATGGGTGATGCGGACGGCCGAATCGGTCTTGTTGACGTGCTGGCCACCGGCACCCGAGGCCCGGTAGGTGTCGACCCTGAGGTCCTTGTCGAGGATCTCGATCTCGATGTTGTCGTCGACCTCGGGGTAGACCCAGACACTGGCGAACGAGGTCTGCCGACGGGCGTTGCCGTCGAACGGCGAGATGCGCACCAGCCGATGGACGCCCGACTCGGTCTTGAGCCAGCCATAGGCATTGGGGCCCTCGACCTTGAAAGCGCAGGACTTGATACCGGCCTCTTCGCCGGCGCTTTCCTCGAGCCAGCTCACCTTATAGCCGCGACGCTCGGCCCAGCGCGTGTACATGCGCGCCAGCATCTCGGCCCAATCCTGCGCCTCGGTACCGCCGGCGCCGGCATTGAGCTCGACATAGGCGTTGTTGGGGTCGGCCTCGCCGGACAGCAGCGTCTCGAGCCGCGCCTTGGCGGCCTCGGTCCGCGCCTCGAGCAACGCCTTCTCGGCGTCGGCGATCATCCCCTCGTCCTTTTCGGCCTCGGCCATCTCGATCAGACCGACATTGTCGTCGATCGCCGCGCGCAGGCGCTTGATGGTGCCGATCGCGCCTTCCAGCCGCGTGCGCTCGCGCATCACGGACTGGGCCTCCTTGGGATCGTTCCACAGCGCCGCATCTTCGGCGCGCGCGTTCAGCTCATCCAGACGTACGACCGCTCGATCGTAGTCAAAGACGCCTCCTGAGGAGTTCGAGCGACTCCTCGATTTCGGTCACCATGGCCTGAGCTTCGGCGCGCATACGTCACTCCTCGGACGGACTGCGGGCCTCAATGCACGAGAGGTACCCCGCGCATTGAGGCCCGCAGTCCAAAGATCAATAGGTTTCGCCGGTTCCGGACAGGCCGGGGCGGCGAGCACCACCCGCCTGCTGCGGGCCTGCGGTGGGGTCTATAGCGGAATAAGGGGCCGATCCGTCAAGCGGAGACGCCTGATATCCTTCCGAACCCGGCTCGGTGCCTGGCTTGAAGACTTCGTCGATGGTGCCGCCCTCGTAGGTGAACTTCACCATGCGCAGCCCCGGCGGCACACGGAACGGCGTCGGCGGCTTGCCCTTGAAGACCTCCTTGGCGATCGCCTCGTAGATCGGCACGGCATTGCCACCACCGGTCTCCTGCGACCCCAGGGTCCGCGGCTCGTCGAAGCCGATATAGATGCCGACGGTGATGTCGGGCGTCGAGCCCAGGAACCAGTTGTCATGGGCGTCGTTGGTCGTGCCGGTCTTGCCGGCGATCGGCCGGCCGAGCGCCGCCAGGCGGCCGGCGGTGCCGCGTACGGTGACGCCCTGCATCATGCTCACGACCTGGTAGACCGACGCCGGATCGTGGAACGGCTTGCGGCCGTCGATCAGTTCGGGCGGCACGGGCTTGCTGCCGGTCGCCTCGCCACAACCGCGGCAGGTGCGCGGCTCGTGACGATAGATCGTCCGACCATCACGATCCTGCACGCGATCGACCAGCGACGGCGTGATCTCGAGCGCACCGTTGGCGAGCATGGCGTAAGCCATGGTCATGCGCAGCAGCGTCGTCTCTCCCGCGCCCAGCGCCATCGGCAGATAGGCGCCCATGCTGTCGGTGACGCCGAACTCCTTGGCGACCTCGACCACCTTCTTCATGCCGACCTGCTGGGCCATGCGCACGGTCATGAGGTTGCGCGACAGTTCGAGGCCACGCCGCACCGTCGTCGGTCCGAGCATGTCGCCGCCGTAGTTCTTCGGGGTCCACAGCGGCTGGCCGTAGCCGGGGTCGTAGACGAAGGGAGCGTCGAGCACGATGCTGGCGGGCGAGAAGCCCGAATCCATGGCGGCGAGATAAACGAAGGGCTTGAAGGCCGAACCAGGCTGGCGCGCTGCCTGGACGGCGCGATTGAACTGGCTCCGGCCGTAGGCCCAGCCGCCGGACATCGCGAGCACGCGACCGGTCTGGGTGTCCATGATCACGACGCCGCCTTCGACATTGGGAACCTGCCGAAGCGCGTAGGTCCGCGGCGGATAAGGCTTGGCGTTCTGGCCGGCAGGCTTCTCGACCTTTTCGACGACGATCACGTCGCCCACGGCCACCACGTCGCGCGGGCCGCGCGGTGGCGCGCCGACATTCTGGTCCTTCAGTGTGGGGCGGGCCCAGGTCATTTCGGCGAAGGGCACCGTGCCCTCCCCGTCGCCCGGCAGGCCGACGATCTGGACCGACTGCGCCTCGACCTTGCTCACCACCGCGAGCTGCCAGCTCGAGGGCCCGAGCAAGGGCCGGCGTTGGGCAATGCGGGCAAACTCCTCTTCCCAGAGGTTCATGTCGGGGATCTTGGCGTAGGCGCCGCGCCAGCCGTGCCGACGGTCGTAGGTGATCAACCCGTCCCGCAGGGCGGTGTCGGCCACCGCCTGCATGGACGGATCGAGCGTCGTGCTGACGGTCAGGCCGCCGTCATAGAGGCCTTTCTCGCCATAGGCGGCGAGAAGATTGCGCCGCACTTCCTCGGCGAAGAAGTCGGCCGCCGCGGTCTCGGTATTGCTGCGCCGGCGGTACTGGAGTTTTTCCGCCTTCGCCGCCTGCGCCTCGGCAGACGTGATGTAACCGTCCTCGGCCATGCGGTTCAGCACATAGTCGCGGCGCGCGTAGGCTTCCTTCTCGTTGCGCACGATGTTGTAACGGTTCGGCGCCTTGGGCAGCGCCGCGAGATAGGCAATCTCCGACAGCGAGAGCTCGCCGAGCGAGCGGTCGAAATAGTTCAACGCCGCCTGCGCCACCCCATAGTTGCCCGAGCCGAGATAGATCTCGTTGAGATAGAGCTCGAGGATGCGCTCCTTCGAGTAGGTCTCCTCGATACGGAAAGCGAGGATGGCCTCGCGGATCTTGCGCGAAAGCGTCGCCTGGTTGCTCAGCAGGAAGTTCTTGGCGACCTGCTGTGTCAGGCCGGAGGCGCCTTCGGGACGCTTGCCCGGGTTGGCGACGTTGGCAACCATCGCCCGCAGGACACCGATGACGTCGATGCCGGGATGGCTGAAGAAGCGCTGATCCTCGGCAGCCACGAAGGCCTCGAGCACGCGCTTGGGCATCGCTGCAACCGGCACATAGACCCGCTTTTCGCGGGCATATTCCGCGAGCAACCGGCCATCGGCCGCATAGAGCCGGGAAGTGATGGCGGGCTGATAGTCGGCGAGTTGCTTGTGATCAGGCAGCCCGTGGCTGAAGTGCCAGAACAGCCCTGCCACAGTGCCGGTGCCAACGATCAGGACGGCCGTCGCGAAGGCCAGCGCTACTTTCAGTAAATTGAGCACACTCATCTTCTACAAGTCTTTTCTCCCCTGCGCAGCAAGGGGGGAATGGCAAGGTGCCCCCGACTTAAGCCTTTCTTGTGGCGCTTGCTGCCCCAAAATAGGCATCGACCGATGCTCGCAGGGCTCGTGCCAAGGAGATCTGGTGCTGGCGGACGGTCAGGAGCTTCTCGTCCTGTGGATTGGAGAGATACCCGAGCTCAACTAGGGCCGCCGGCACTTCGGGCGATGTCAGCACCGCGAAACCCGCCTGACGGTGCGTGCGCGGCAACAGCCGCACGCCGTTCTTGGCGAACGTCGCGACGATGGTCTCGGCCAGCCGGCGCGATTCATTGACCGTGCCACGCTGGCTCATGGCGACCAGCGTCTGGGCGACATTGTCCGGTTTGTCGGCCAGTCGCATGCCCGAGACGACAGCGTCGGCTCGATTTTCACGCGCCGCCAATGCAGCAGCCTCGCGGTCGCTCGCCTCTTCGGAGAGCGTATAGACAGAAGCGCCGCGCACGTCGGGATTGTCATGGGAGTCGGCGTGCAGTGACAGAAAGAGGTCGGCCTTGGCGGCTTGCGCGCGGGCAACGCGCTCGCGCAACGCCACGTAGCTGTCGCCGCTGCGTGTGAGCAGGACACGGTAGCGCCCGCCCGCCTGCAGTTCACGCTGCACCTCCATGGCGATCGTGAAAACCACCTTCTTTTCCTGGGTCCCGCGGGCGCCCAGAGCGCCAGGATCCCGGCCGCCATGCCCTGGATCGAGAACGATCAGTTTCGGCTTGGGCTTGGCGAGCGTCGGTGGTGTGGGCTTACCTACCGACTTCCGTGTTGCCTGGCGTTTGGATTTCGTGGATTTCCCGGGCGCCGCCCATGCTTCGGCCATTCCCAAGCCGAAGGCGGTCAGCCCGGCTAGAACGGCAAGCAGCTCGCGGCGACGGAAGTCGGGCATGAACGGGTCAAAAAATAAGAAGAAACGGCAAATATTCTTTGGATTATCTTAAACTTGATACACAAGAAGCGCGAATATTTCAAGCGTTCTCAAGCGCTTAATGACCGAATTTCATGCAACGCAATGTTTTGATTGTCGCTCAGTTTCGAACCCCGTATGTTGCGGCTGCGAGCAGTCGCCGTCGTTCGCAGGGCCTCCCTCCTTCGGGAGTTTCGGGGCACTTCGACGGCAGTCTCCGAGCCGGGCTGTGTCAGTGTCCCTACCAATGGAATGGGTGCGGCGGGTCTGAGCGGGATTGTCAGGCAGGCGGTGGCTATCAGGAAACTCGAGGTTGGCAGGGCCCAGTAGTGGTCCGGCGGCGCGAAGCTTCCCCGTCTTGGCCTGAAGTTGGCCGTTCGACGGGTCGATGACGCACCGTCCCCCTCGCACCAGTGAGGCGGCTAGGCCGCCGGTCGCTCGCACCGGTTGGGATCCGGCCGTCTCGGAGCGAGCCCATGGCAAGGCGCATGCTCATCGATGCGAGTCACCCGGAAGAAACCCGGGTCGTCGTCGTCGATGGAACACGACTCGAAGAATTCGATTTTGAAACGGCAAGCCGTAAGCCCCTGAAGGGCAATATCTATCTGGCGAAAGTCATCCGTATCGAACCGTCGCTGCAGGCGGCGTTCGTGGAGTACGGCGGCAACCGCCACGGCTTCCTCGCCTTCTCGGAAATTCATCCCGACTACTATCAGATCCCGGTCGCCGACCGCGAACGGTTGATCGCCGAGCAGCAGCGGCTGCACGCCGAGGCCGAGGAAAACGACGACGGTCATCACGACTCCGCAGTCAACGGGCATGACGTCGACGATGCGGACGACGGCCGCGACCCGGCGGCTGAAGCCGTTGTAGATGCCGAGCTGCGGGCCGAACCGACGGCTGCGGAACCTGCGACCGAGCAATTCACCGCCGAGCCGGTCGCCGTCGCACCAGCCGAGGAGCCGGTGTCGGATGCCCGGGCTGTCGAAACCGCCCCCGTGCCACCGGCGCCCACGGAAACAGCCATCACGGAAACCGCCGTCGTGGAGTCGGAGACCGCCTCGATCTCCACCCTGGCGCAAGCCGCCGAAATCACGGTCGAGCGCCTCGACGGGCCAGCCCATATCGATGCCGCCGAAGCGCCGGCTGTTGTTACGTATGCGGCCAGCGAGACGGTGCACACCGCCGCAACGTCCGAGGAAGGCGCTGCGCCAGCCGAAGGCGCTCCCACCGAGCTGACCGCTGATCACGATCAGAATACTGCACCGGCCGATCCGTCCGAGGCGCCTCAGCCTGAAGTCCCGCTCGAGACGCTGGGCGGCGACGAGGTCGTCGAGGAACGCGAGACGCGCGAGCGCCGCCGCCGCAGCCCGACCCGCCAGTACAAAATCCAGGAAGTCATCAAGCGCCGACAGATCCTGCTGGTGCAAGTCGTCAAGGAAGAGCGCGGCAACAAGGGCGCAGCGCTGACCACCTACCTGTCGCTGGCTGGCCGCTATTGCGTCCTGATGCCCAACGCCGGCCGTGGCGGCGGCATCTCGCGTAAGATCTCCAATCCCGCCGACCGCAAGCGCATGAAGGAGATCCTGGCCGAACTCGCTGTGCCGCAAGGCATGGGCGTGATCCTGCGCACCGCCGGCCTCGAGCGCAGCACGATCGACATCAAGCGCGACTACGAATACCTGTCCCGCCTCTGGGATTCGATCCGCGAGCTCACCATGCGCTCGACGGCGCCGGCGCTGATCTACGAGGAAGGTGACCTGATCAAGCGCTCGCTGCGCGACGTCTACGACACCGACATCGCGCAGGTCCTGGTCGAAGGCGAGGCCGGCTTCCAGGCCGCTTCCGAATTCATGCGCCAGCTGGTGCCGCATCAGGCGAACAAGGTCGAGCTCTACAAGGAGCCGATCCCCCTCTTCCACCGCTACCAGGTGGAGAACCAGTTCGACGCCATGCATTCGCCGACCGTGCAGCTGCGCTCCGGCGGTTACATCGTGATCAACCCGACCGAGGCGCTGGTCGCCATCGACGTCAACTCGGGCCGCTCGACCAAGGAGCGCAATATCGAGGAGACGGCGCTCAGGACCAACATCGAAGCCGCCGAAGAGATCGCCCGCCAGGTCCGCCTGCGCGACCTTGCCGGCCTGATCGTGATCGACTTCATCGACATGGAGGAAACGCGCCACCAGCGTCAGGTCGAGCACAAGGTGAAGGACGCGATGCGCAACGATCGCGCCCGCATCCAGATCGGCCGCATCTCCGCCTTCGGCCTGCTCGAGATGTCCCGCCAGCGGCTGCGGCCCAGCCTGCTCGAGCACTCCACCGAGATCTGCCCGCACTGCGCCGGCACCGGCCGCGTCCGCTCGATCGAATCCGCCGCCCTGCATGCGCTGCGGGCCATCGAGGAGGAAGGCGTGCGTCGGCGCGCCAGCGAGATCGTGGTCAGCGTGCCGCCGAACGTGGCGCTCTACCTGCTCAATCAGAAGCGCCACACCCTCACCGAAATCGAAAGCCGCTACAGCTTCCACGTCACCGTCGAAGCCGACGACGAGCTCCATGCCGCGGACTGCGAGATCGAGCGCGTGCGGTCGCGCCGCGACGATCGCGGCGAACAACGCCCGAACCAGGAAACGGCCCGCGCCACTTACGAAGAGGTCTCCGCCGAAGCGGCGCAGGCCGATCAGGACGAAGAAACGGAAAGCCGTGCCGATGGCGAGGACCGCAGCGAAGAGCGCGGCTCCGACGAGGACGGCGGTCGCGGCCGCCGTCGGCGCCGGCGGCGGCGGCGTAGCCGTCGCGACGGCGAGGGCGAAGGCGAAGAGACCGACCGGCCACGCCTTGCAGACGGAGAAGGCGCTGTCGAGGAGTCGCGTGGCGAGGCGGCCAATGACAGCGACGACGCCGATGCACCGGAAGGCGACGCCGATCAGGTCGATGCCGATCAGGCCGACGGCGAAAGCAACGGCGAGGCGCATGCCGATGATCGCGGCGCCGACGATCGGGGTGACGAGCGCGGCGACCGCCGCCGTCGTCGCGGCCGCCGCGGCGGCCGCCGCCGCCGTCGCGAGAACGGCGAAGGCGAGCCGGGCGACTTCCCCGCCCACGAAGAGCAGGTCGGGGAGCAGGTCGGGCAACAGGCCACCGAAGGCGACGACGTTCCGCGACAGAACGAAGCCCCGGCGGAGTTCACGTCGGCCACTGCGCCGCACGAAGAGACCCACTTCGACCACGCGCACTTTGAGCGGCCTCACATCGAACGGGCCCCTATCGATCATGCCCCGGTGGAACACACGCCCTACGACCCGGGTCCGCCGGTAAACCTCGAAGCTGCGGAACCGCCGCCGCCGCCGCCTCCTCCGCCCCCGGCGATCGAGCCGGTCGCCGCCGCCGCCGTCGTTGCGATCGCGCCGCAACCGGAGCCGGCACCGCCAGCGGTACCGTCGATCGAGGCATCGCCGGAGAAGCCCAAGCGTGGCTGGTGGCGCCGCTGAAGCGGCGCCATCGACAGAACGCCCGCACTGAGAAACGTCCCGCTGGAGTTGCCGGCATGAGGCGACGACAATCTTCGGATGATCGATCGTCGCCGTCTTCTCCTTGCCAGTGTGGCCGCATTGCCGTTCGGCAGCGCGGCGAAGGCCGATAATTTTCCCAGCGGACCATTCCGGATCCTCGTGCCTTTCGGCCCAGGGTCGGCAACCGACCAGAGCGCACGCAACATCGCCGAGGGGCTCAATCGTACGTTCGGTGTAGCCGCCGTCGTCGAAAACAAGCCCGGCGCCAACGGCGCGATCGCCGCCGAGGTTGCAGCGAAGGCCAAACCCGACGGGCAGACGATTTTCGTCTGCTCCAACACCGCGGCGGCTTCCAACGTCGCGATGATGAAGTCCCTGCCCTACGATCCGCTGAAGGATTTCGAGGCCGTCACTTTGATTGGCCGCGCACCCGTCTTCATGATCGTGAACGATAAGGTCGAGGCCCGTACTGCGGCGGAGTTCGTGGCGCTTTGCAAGCGCCAACCGGGCAAGATCAATTTCGGCTCGGGAAGCGCCTCGACACGCATCTCCGGTGAGCTCCTGAAGGCTAAGGCCGGCATCGACATGATGCACGTCCCGTACAAGAGCACACCCGCTGCGCTGCAGGACCTGATGGCTGGGCATGTGCAGATGTGTTTCGCCGATCCGGTGACCAGCCTGCCGCAGGTCAAGGCCGGCACTGTCCGCTGTCTCGGCGTCGGCAGCCGTGGACGCTACAAGCTCACCCCCGACATCCCGACCTTGATCGAACAAGGCATCCCGGATTTCGAGTTGATGACCTGGACCGGCGTGTTGCTCCCCCGAGGTGTGCCGGCGCCCGTCCGGGCAAAGCTGCGCGACGCCGTGCTCAAGACCATCACGGATCCGGTCTATGTCGAACGCCAGGCGCAGGGCGGCTCGGAAATCTCCCCGTCGAGCCCCGAGGAGATGCAGCAGATCATGGTGGCCGAGATCGCGCTCTATCGGGAGATGATGCGGATTGCGGGGATCGAGCCGGAGTAGGCCCGGCGCGAAGGCGGTGCAGGAAAGAGCAAGCTGGGTCGTCCAGTTGAAGCCCGTTGCAAGCCCATACCGCCGGTTGCCGGTGGATTGCCTCTCCCGACAGGGCGTTCGCTCCAGAACGGATCAATCGCCCGCTGGCGGCGGGTTTTGTACCTGATAGGCAATAGCGCATGACGACCGCTCCTCCGCCGTGCCATGCGTGGCCTGAGGTCGCCCGACTGGCGGCGCTGCGGCAGTACGAAATTCTCGATACCCCGGCGGAAGCGACATTCGATGCCCTGGCCCGCCTCGCGGCCGGTATCTGCGGCACACCCATGGCGGCATTTGGCCTGGTGGATCGCGAGCGCATTTGGTTCAAGGCAGAGGTCGGTCTCGGCATCACGGAGACGCCGCGCGCGTCCTCGTTCTGCGAGCGGACACTCGACGCTGGCGGGCTCCTGGTCGTGCGTGACGCCAGCCAGGATCCGTCGCTGCGCGATGATCCCCTGGTCGTCGGCCCCCAGCGCGTGCGGTTCTATGCCGGCATTCCCGTGCGCTGTGGGGACGGGTTGCCGATCGGTACCCTCTCGGTTTTCGACCATGGCCCGCGCACCCTCGAGCCCTTCCAGGCCGAAGCCTTGGCCGACCTCGCTCGACAGATCACCGAGCTGCTGAAGCTTGCGCTGATCCGCCATGGACTTCGCGCAATGCGCGATCCTCCCGCGACGGGCGTGCTGACCGTGGACAGTAACCTCCGTCTGACCTTCATCAACAGCGGCGCTTCCCACCTACTGGCCGGTATTCGAGATACTCTTGCCGACACGACGCTTGCCGACGGCCTCTGCAAAGCGCTGTCGGGGGAGACCCTTCATCGCTTCGAAGTCTTCCACGAACCGGGCGACTGCTGGCTCGATGTCGCGGCCGAGCCGTCGGGCGACGGACTTACCGTTCAGATCGCCGATATCACTGACCGCAAACGCGAGGAATTGCTGCAGCGAACGACCGATCGGGTGCTGCGACTGATAGCACTCGGCGGTGCGCTGAATACGATCCTTCGCGCCTGTGCCCGATCCATCAGCGACGTCTCGCCTGGCCTGCGCGCCTCGATCCTGCTGGCCTCCGACGACAATGCCCGGCTGACCCTCGCCGCCGCCCCCTATCTACCGCTGTCGTTCATATCGGCGCTCGACGGGCTCATCATCGGGCCGGAGTCCGCCTGCTGCGGTGTCGCCGCGCATCGCCGCGAGCTCACAGTCGCGTCCGATATCGGCACGAGCCCGCTTTGGGCATCTCTGTGCGACGTCGCAGAGCGTCACGGCCTTCGGGCCTGCTGGTCGCTTCCGCTTCGGCGTTCCGATGGTACCGTGGCGGCGACCTTTGCCGTGTATCGCGGAACGGCCAAGGGCCCCTCGGAAGCGGATCTCTCGCTGCTGGGCCATTTCGCCAAGCTTGCAGCGCTCGGCATCGAGCATGTTCGGCGGGAGGACGCGCTCCGCGAAAGCGAACGGCGCGCCCTGCAGCTTGCGGAGAATGTCGACGAGATCTTCTGGATCGCCAACGTAGCCGACGGCCGCGTCCTCTACGTCAATGCCGCCTACGAAAAGATCACCGGCAGAAAGCGAGAGGATCTCTACCGCGACACGCACGCGTTGCTCGAGGCCGTGCATCCCGAGGATCGCGGCAAGGTCACGATAACGCCGACGCACTTTGTCGATGGCTCCCATCTCGACGAATACCGCATGCAACGGCCGGACGGCACGGTGCGCTGGATCGAGGATCGCAGCTTCCCCGTCCATGACGGCGAGGGTCGCCTCATCAGGGTGGTCGGCGTCGCCAAGGACGTGACGGCTGCCAAGGAGGCCGAATTCAGGCTACGCGAAAGCGAAGAGCGTTTTCGTATCGTCGCGCAAACGACCACCGACGTCGTCTGGGACTGGAACCTGCGCGACGATACGATCCGTTGGAACGACGGGTTGAAGCTGCGTTTCGGCCACGAATTCGGGCCGGTGACGACATCGGCGATGTGGAGCGACCACATCCATATCGACGATCGGGAACGTGTCGTTGCCGGGATCCATGCCGTCATCGACGGCAAGACCAACGACTGGCAGGACGAGTATCGCTTCACGTGCGGCGACGGCTCCTCGGCGACGGTGATCGACCGCGGACGCGTCATTCGCGACGACGCCGGCCTGCCGCTGCGCATGGTCGGTGCGATGATCGACATCACCCAGCAGCGGCACCTCGAGGAACAGCTTCAGCAGTCGCAGCGGCTCGATGCAATCGGCAAGCTGACCGGCGGTGTCGCGCACGATTTCAACAACATCCTGATGATCATTGCCGCCAACGTCGAAGCCATGCAGGAAGAGGTCGTCGACCGTGCCGCGGCCGAGCGCCTGGAACGCATCGGCGATGCCGCCCGTCGTGCCGCCGATCTCACCCGGCAGTTGCTCGCTTTCTCGCGTCGCCAGACGCTACGGCCGCAGATCACCGACCTGAACGAACTGATCTCCGTCACCGGCAGTCTCCTGCATCGCGCGCTCGGCGGCGAGATCGACATCGACCTGAGACTGGCCGAGGGATTGGGCCGCACCAGCATCGATCGCAGCCAGTTCGAGACCGCGCTGGTCAATCTCTGCATCAATGCCCGTGACGCCATGCCGGCCGGCGGACGCCTGGTGATCAAGACCGGCAATGTCACCCTCCCACAAGCAGAAGGCGAGATTGCCGCCGGCGACTATGTGATGCTGAGCGTGATCGACAGCGGCATCGGCATGGCCGCCGAGGTCGCATCGCGCGCCTTCGACCCCTTCTTCACCACCAAGGATGTCGGCAAAGGCAGTGGCCTCGGCCTCTCGATGGTGCACGGCTTCGTCCATCAATCGAAAGGCCATGTCGATATCGAGTCGCAGGTCGGCTGGGGCACGACGGTCCGCATCTACTTCCCGCGTGTCGAGGGCGAGCCGGACAAGCTCGCAACCCTCGTCCAGGCCGCCCCCCGTGGCCGGGAACGCATCCTTTTGGTCGAAGACAACGAAGAGGTGCGCGAGCACGTCTCGGCGATGCTCTCCGGCCTTGGCTACGACGTTCTCTGTGCCTCAGGCGGCCAGGAAGCCCTGGAGCTGCTGGACCGTGCGGGCGAGATCGACCTTCTGTTCACCGACGTAATGATGCCGGGCGGCATGAACGGCCGGGAAGTCGCGGTGGCCGCCCGCCGCACGCGGCCCGGTCTCAAGGTGCTGTTCACGTCCGGCTATGCCGAGGGCGCGTTGCAGCGCGACGGGCGGCTCGAACCGGGCGTGCTGCTGCTGGCCAAGCCGTTCCGCAAACGCGACCTCGCCCAGAAGGTCCGCGAGGCGCTGGCGACAGCCTCTCCTCAAACAGGCCTCCCCGCGCCAAGCCAGGAACCCGACGGGCGATCGCCGGCTGGCCAACCGGTGTGATAGGCGTTATATCTTTATGAGAATAACGATCGGCCGTTCCTCGAGGCGACATTGGATATCGCGACCGCCGCCGGACATTTGCAGGCACTTGGAAACCCAACCCGCCTGAGGATCTACGAGATCCTGCTCCGCGCTGGAGAAGACGGCCTGACGGTCGGCCGCGTGCAGTCGATCCTGAAGATAAATGCGTCGACCCTCTCGCATCACCTCAAGACATTGATCGCCGTCGGCCTCGTCACGCAGACACGCGATGCCACCAAGCTGATCTGTCGCGTCAACAACGAGGCCATGCAGGGCCTCCTCCATCGTCTGACGCGGCGGTTGGCCGCCTGAAGCGGCTCCCGCTCTAATTGGCGACGGGAGCGCCCACCGCCGAAGCCCCCGTCAGTGTAAGGATGGTGCGACCCATTTCGGCCAGCGAGCTGCGCGGCAAGGAAAAGGACAGGATCGCGGCGCCGACCTCGATTGTCAGCACGCCTTGGGTCTCGTTCTCGACGCCCAGCGAGACGCCATGCAAAGGCAGCGGTTGGGTCTGGAAGGTTTCGCTGAAAGCGGCGAACCGCCCGTTGACCGCCGCTTTGCCGCCCAGCATCAGCAACAGCGTCACGAAATGCTGCAGGTCGACCGTCGGGAAGGACAGATCTATCGGCCCGTCCCCTTCCGTTTCGACGCGGAGAAGCACGGCACTGCCATCGGCAGTGACGTCGCCCGTGACATAGGAAACCTGCCGCAACTCGCGAATCCCGACGGTTTTCGGCATCGATGCGCCTCGATCTGCTGGTTTTCCAACGTTATATCCATATATATACAACGTTGAAGCAGAACCGCACCAGCTTTCCCGGAGGACCCATGGCACACGAAAAACAGTTCTATATCGATGGCAGCTGGGTCGATCCGGTGGCACCGGCCTTTCTCGACGTCATAGATCCCTCGACCGAAGAAGCTTACACGCAGATCGCGATCGGCGGTTCCGCCGACGTGGATCGCGCCGTCGCGGCTGCCCGCCGTGCCTTCGCCTCCTACGCCCGCACCTCGCGCAAGGAGCGGCTGGACCTGCTCCGCGCCGTCCTGGCGGAATACAACAAGCGGCGCAGCGACGTGGGCGACGCGATCTCCCGCGAGATGGGCGCCCCACTGCAGTTCGCCCGCGACATCCAGGCCGGCCGCGGCACGGCCCATCTCGAACGCATGATCTCGGTCCTCGAAACCTATCCGTTCGAGGCGGTCGAGGGCACGACCCTGATCGCTCGTGAGCCGATTGGCGTCTGCGGACTGATCACGCCCTGGAACTGGCCGACCAACCAGATCGCCTGCAAGGTCCTCCCTGCCCTGGCCGCCGGTTGCACCATGGTGCTGAAGCCGTCCGAGGAAGCGCCGATCGACGCCGTCATCTGGACCGAGATCATGCATGCCGCCGGCGTGCCCAAGGGCGTCTACAACATGATCCAGGGCACCGGTGCGGCGGTCGGCGAGGCCATGTCCTCCCACCCCGACATCGACATGATGTCCTTTACAGGCTCGACCCGGGCCGGCATCCGCGTGGCGCAGGCCGCCGCGCAGACGGTGAAGCGCGTCGCCCAGGAGCTGGGCGGCAAGTCGGCCAACATCCTGCTGCCGGACGTCGATTTCCAGACCGCCGTCACCAAGGGCATCAACAGCATGATGGTGAATTCGGGCCAGTCCTGCACCGCGCCCAGCCGCATGTTCGTGCCGCAGGACCGCCATGAGGAAGTGAAGAAGATCGCCAAGGCGGCGGCCGAGCGGTTCGTGGTCGGTGATCCACGCAATCCGGAGACCAGGCTGGGCCCGGTCGTGAACAGCGCGCAGTTCGAGAAGATCCAGAAGCTGATCCAGGCCGGCATCGACGAAGGCGCCGAACTGGTGACGGGCGGTCCCGGTCGCCCTGAGCATCTGAACAGAGGCTTCTACGTGCGGCCGACCGTGTTCGCCAACGTCACCAACGACATGACGATCGCCCGCGAGGAGATCTTCGGGCCGGTGATCACGATCCTGCCCTACAAGAGCGAAGAGGAAGTCATCCGCCTCGCCAACGATACGATCTACGGGCTTGCCGCCTATGTGCAAGGATCGGACCTCGACCGGGCCCGCAAGGTCGCCTCGCAGATGCGCGCCGGCAACGTCCACCTGAACTATCCGCTGGGCGACACCGCCGCGCCGTTCGGCGGCTACAAGCAGTCGGGCAACGGCCGCGAATACGGCAAGTGGGGTCTCGAGGAGTTCCTCGAGACCAAGGCTGTGATCGGCTATCAGGCCGCCTGACGGTCTCGCCGCATCGACGACTGGCTGGCTCGGTCCTACTTGACCGGGCCAGCCTGCCAGGCCGCCAGCACGCGCAACGAATCGATGATGTGATAGAACGAGCTCGCCGGCGCGGGCTCGTCGATCCAGGTCCCCTCGCCGGTCAGCTTGTCGCGCCACAGGCCGGCCACCGGCATCTCGAAGAAGCGGAGCAGCGAACGGGCGCCCGCCGCCGCATCGGCGACATAGGCCTGCCGTACCGCTTCGTCCTTCTCCGATCGCGCCAGGATGATCGCGGCCTTCAGCCATTCGGCCTGCGCCCAGAGCCGCGCCTTGGAGTCGTTCACCGCCATCTCGTCGGTCAGCTCGAAAAGCGCGACGCCGCGTGTCGTGTCGATGCCGTGATCCGCGCCGATGCGATACAGACGGCGGGCGACCTTGCGCACGTCCTCGCGACCGCGCTTCAGCGCCCAGCGCTCGAGCAGGCCCGCCCATTCGAACTGATGCCCCGGCCAGACCAGAGCCCCCATCGCACCGGCGGCCGGTGCCCAGGTGGCATCGAAGTATTCCAGGAGGATGCCGCGGTCGCGGGTGATGAAACGGGCCAGGCATAGTTCCGCCACTTCGTCGGCCAGGCGCGCCCAATGTGGATCGGAAGACACCTCCTCCCAAGCCATCGCCGCCTCGAAGAGATGCATGTGCGGATCGGATTGATAGACCGCATCATCGACAAAGCCGGTGAAGCCGCCCGCCTGCCCGCGCCGTTCGGCGAGCAGCCGCTCGTGCAGCTGGTTCGCGATCGGCACCAGCTCGGGCGCCTGCTTCTTGGCCCCGTGCGCCGTCGCCATGGCCAGCAGGGCAAATGCCTGCTCGTAGAGATAGGGTGCGACGGGGAATGGCTTACCGTCGACGGCGAGGCCGTTGCTGAAGAAACCATCGGGCCGACGGTAACGCCCCAGGAAGTAATCCAGGCCATGTTGCATGGCCTGCTGCGACGGACCGGCCCAGCCCAGATCGCGCGCGACAGCATAGGTGAAGATCTGCCGAGCCTGCACCCGCGCCCGACGATCGGCGACGACCGGCTGGCCGGCGTGATCGAGCGCTTCGTGGAAACCGCCCCCCGCTTTGTCTGCGCCGACATCCCACCAGATCGGCAGCGCGTCCTTCATCAGCCAGTTGAGGAGGCGCTCCCGGAGGAGGCTGAGATCACCATCGACGTCGTTCATTCGCCCATCCATTTGCAGCCCAATGCTGCCAGCAGGACGGACTATGCCTCATGCCGATGACGATTGCAGGTTCGTGCTGCGCGTGATTTCACCACTGCTGCATGCTGCCTGCCGATTGGCAAGGGCGGGTGCCGCCCTCGCCTGTCGATCCTGAACCTGCCGCCTTCAGGCTGTCTTGATCCAGACGGCCTTGACGTTGAGGTACTCCTCGAGGTGCTGCTTGCCGCTTTCGCGACCATAGCCGCTCATCTTGTAGCCTCCGAAGGGAACCGCCGGATCCATCGCCTGGTAGCAGTTGATCCAGACCGAACCGGCACGGATCGCCTTGGCCAGCCGATGGGCCTTGCTGACGTCACGTGTCCACACGCCGCTGCCGAGGCCGAAGGTGGTCGCGTTGCCGCGCTGGATGACTTCGTCGATGTCGGTGAACGGGATCGCCGAGATCACCGGCCCGAAGATTTCCTCCTGGGCGATGCGCATGTCGTCACGGACGTCGGCGAAGACCGTCGGCGGCACGAAGTACCCCTTCTGGTAATCCCCGTCCGTCAGCCGCTCACCGCCACTCAGGCGCTTGGCGCCCTCCTGCCGGCCGATGCTGAGATAATCAGTGACGCGGTCGAGTTGCTCCGAGGAAACGAGCGGTCCCACCTGTGTCTCCGGATTCACGCCGTTGCCGACCTTCAGGTTCTTGGCGAAGCGCGCCACCTTGTCGGTAAACTCCTCGTAGACCTTCTTCTCCACGAAGAGCCGCGTGCCGGCACTGCAGATCTGCCCGGAATTGGCGAACACCGCCATGCTGGCTCCCGGCACGGCGGCATCGAGATCGGCATCGGCGAACACGATATCCGGCGACTTGCCGCCCAGCTCCAACGACACCCGCTTCAGGTTGCCCGCCGAAGCCTGGACGATCTTCTGGCCCGTGAGGTGAGATCCCGTGAAAGCCACCTTGTCGACGTCGGGATGCGACGAGAGTGCAGCACCGGCCGTGTCGCCATAGCCCGGCACCACATTGACCACGCCCGGCGGCACCCCGGCTTCCAGACAGAGTTCGCCCAGCCTCAGCGAGGTCAATGGCGCCTCCTCGGCCGGCTTCAGGACCACGGTGCAGCCCGTGGCGAGGGCCGGCCCGATCTTCCAGATGGTCGCGGTCAGCGGGCCATTCCAGGGAATGATGGCGCCGACCACGCCGACCGGCTCCTTCAAGGTGTAGGAGAAGATCTCGCCTCCCAGCGAGTTCTCGATCGTTTCACCGTGCAGGGATGTCGCCATGCCGGCGTAGTAGCGCAGCATGCCGACGGCCCGCTGCCGATTGTTGCGCGTTCGGCTGATGGGCGCTCCCATGTCGAACGTATCGAGGGCCGCCAGCTCCTCGATGTGCCGCTCCACGAGGTCGGCCAGCTTGAGCAACAACAGCTGCCGCTCCGCTGGCTTCCACTTGCTCCAGGGTCCGGTGAAGGCCTTGCGTGCGGCCGCCACGGCGCGATCGATATCCTCGCGATCGCCCTCCGCCACCTGCGCCAGCAGTTCGCCGGTCGCGGGATTGCGGCTTTCGAAGGTCTTGCCCGACGCGGCCGGCACCCAGCGGCCATCGATCAGCATCAGCTTGATCTTGCCATCGATGTAGGCCGGACGCTGCGCTACGCCTTTCTCTACGACTGTCATCTTCATTCTCCTCTCAGAGCATCGCGGCGACGGCTTTCACTTCGGTGTAGAGCTCGATCGCCTCGTAACCCATTTCGCGGCCCCAGCCGGACTGCTTGTAACCACCGAACGGCAGGGCCACGTCGTTGAAGTTGTGAACGTTGATCCAGACCGAGCCGGCCTTGAGCCGACGCGCGAGCTTGTGTGCAACGCCGATGTCGCGGGTCCAGATGCTCGCCGCCAAGCCATACTCGGTGGCATTGCCTTGGCGTGCGATCCGTTCGAGATCGTCGTCGTTGAACGGCATGGCGCAGACCACCGGCCCGAAGATCTCCTCGCGCACGACCTTCATGGCCGGCGTGGTCTTGGTCAGGACAGTCGGCTCGATGAAGTAGCCTTCGTTGCCGTGTCGCCGTCCACCGGTGATGGCCTCGGCGCCCTCGTCCTTGCCCGCGGTGAGGTAACCGGTCACGCGCTGGAACTGCTCCTCCGACACCAGCGGCCCGACGCGCGTGGTCGGATCGAGGCCCGGTCCGATCTTGAGCTTCTGCGCCTCGTCGGACAGCCCCGCCATCATCTTGTCGAACAGGCGCTCGTGCACGAAAAGGCGCGACCCCGCCGTGCAGCACTGCCCCATGTTGAAGAAGATGCCGGTGGCAGCGCCCGGGATGGCGACCGACAGGTCGGCATCGGGGAAGACGAAGGACGGCGACTTGCCGCCGAGCTCCAGGCTCACTTTCTTGAGGTTTCCTGCCGCCGCCTGGACGATCAGCTTGCCGACTTCGGTCGAGCCGGTGAACGCCACCTTGTCGACGTCGGGATGAGCCGCTAGCGCCGCCCCGGGGGCACCATCGCCCGTCACGATGTTCACGACGCCCGGCGGAAAGCCCGCCTCCATGATCAGTTCACCGAGGCGAAGCGCAGACAGCGGCGTCTGCTCGGCCGGCTTCAGCACGATCGTGCAGCCTGCCGCCAGGGCCGGGGCGATCTTCCACACCGCCATCATCAAGGGAAAATTCCAGGGAATGATCTGACCGACCACGCCCACCGGCTCACGCGTCGAATAGGCATGCCATTCGCCGGGAGCCGACAGCGGAATGCTCTGGCCGGTGATCTTGGTGGCCCAGCCGGCCATGTAGCGCAGCAATTCA
The DNA here is from genome assembly GCA_001897995.1 of Alphaproteobacteria bacterium 65-37. Lineage (GTDB taxonomy): Bacteria > Pseudomonadota > Alphaproteobacteria > Reyranellales > Reyranellaceae > Reyranella. Next base: position 59,865 of record MKRV01000265.1, read on the forward strand.
CAGGAGAACGGCAGGTCCACCATCTTGGCGTCGCTGATCGGCTTGCCGTTGTCGATGCTCTCGATCTCGGCCAGTTCGGTGGCGTGCTTCTCGAGGAGATCCGCCAGGCGCCAGACGATCTTGCCCCGCTCGGTCGGCTTGACCTTGCCCCAGGGCCCGTCTTCGAACGCCTTGCGCGCCGCCTTCACCGCAAGATCGATATCGGCGGCACCGCCTTCGGCGACGGCGGCGATCTGGCCACCTGTGGCCGGGTCGAACACGGCAAAGGTCTTGCCGCTCTGCGGCGCGACCCATTTTCCGTCGATCAAGAGCTTATGCGGCTTGGAGATGAAGGCGGAAGCGGCGGCGCCCAGGCGCCCGACATTGACCGAAACGTCCATGATTTCCTCCTGATTCGAGCAACTTGTCTTCGTTATATTTAATAGAATATAACGAGGCAGCTGACCTGCGTCACGAGCCAACTGGCCGGCCGCCCCGGCGGCCCGACCGCTGTCCACTTCGGCCATCTGGCCTCGCTCGCTGGCCTGTCGCATAATCGCGACATGGGACGCACGCCGACCAAGCCAGCCACCAAACCTGTCGACAAGACATCCCTGCACCTGCGCGTCGATTTCGGGGGCGAGCGGTCGATCGGGCCGGGCAAGATTCGCCTCCTCGAGCTGATCAACGAAACCGGCTCGATCTCTGCGGCCGGACGATCGCTGGCCATGTCCTACCGGCAGGCTTGGCTCCTCATCGACGAACTCAACAAGATGTTCCGCGAGCCGGTCGTGGTCGCCCAGACCGGCGGCGGCGGCGGCGGCGGCGCCGTTGTCACGGAGACCGGCAACGATATCGTCCGCCTCTATCGGGAGATGGAGCGCCGCGCCTACGGCGTCTCGACCCCGGAAATGCGCTCCCTTGCCCGCCTGCTGACGCCGCCCGCGGAAAAACTCCACTGACGTCGGGTTCGGCCGCCTTCCTCAGGCGCTTGCGTCGCCTTCCGTTATATCTTACTGAACATAGCGAGTTTCACCGATTGCAGGTGTCGTACCATGGAAATCGTCGGCAAGGCCCTGACCACCTGCCAGATCGACCCCACCGGCGACTCGTTCCGCATCATCATGGAAGATGCCGAGGGCCGTCCCGCGTCGGTCGTGTTGCCGACGGAATGCCTTCGTTCCCTTCTGATGACCCTGCCGAACGTGATCGAGCAGGCCCTGAAGGCACGATATCGCGACGATACCTTGAAGGTCGTCTATCCGATGGGGGGCTACACCCTGCACGCCGCGGCGGGCAGCGACAGCCGGATCCTGACGATGACGACGCCGGACGGTTTCAAGGTCTCCTTCGCCCTGTCGCCCGAGGATGCCGGCGGACTGGCCCTGTCCCTGGTCGATGTCGATGTCGACCAGCCTCGCGCCGCCTTCAACTAGGCGTTCTTGCATGGATGGCAGCGAGCAGCGGATCGATCTCGGCGACGCCGTCGAGGTCAGCGGAGAACTGCTGCCGCAGGCCAATGCCGTGCAGCTTTCGGTCGTACGGCGGAGTGGCGAACGGACGACCCTCACCATCCCGGCGGCCGATCTGCAGCGTCTGGTCCCGCTCCTGCTCCTGCTGGGACGCGCCCTGCCTCAGGGTGGGTCCGATGCAAGCACCCAACTTTCGCTGGTGCCGACGGACTCTCTCAGCGTCGGCGAACTGCCGGGCGGCGAGACCTTGCTCGCCGTTGCCGTAGGCCCGGCAACGGTCGGTTTCTCCATGCCGGCCGCTGCCGCCGAGAAGCTGGGGCGGTCCCTGCTCCTGGCCGGCAGCGAACCGTCGACCGTCACTTCAGTACAGTGAAGCCCTGCTTGTCGAAGAACGGCTTGGCGGCCGGCGACTTGAGATAGTCGACAAAGGCCAGCGCGTCCGGGTTGGTCGACGTGGCAAGCAGCGCCATCGGATAGACGATCGGCGGATGGCTGCCGTCCGGGAAGGCGCCGACGATGCGGACATTGGGATCGGACGCCGCGTCGGTCTTGTAGACGATGCCGAGGGGCGCCTCGCCGCGAGACACCAGCGTCAGCGCCATGCGCACATTCTCCGCCTGCGCCACCCGGTCGGCCACCGACGGCCACACGCCGAGCGATTCGAGGGCGGCTTTACCGTATTTGCCGGCCGGAACGGCGTCCACATTGCCCATGGCGAGGCGGCCGTCATTGCCCAACGCCGCCCGCAGGTTGAAGCCCTTCTCGACCTTGAGGTCGAGCTTGAAGTCCTTGGCGGCGATCAGCACGATCTGGTTGCCGAGGAAGTCGACGCGGCTCGGTGCCTTGATCAGCTTGCGCTCGGCGACGTAATCCATCCACGGAATGTCTGCTGAGATGAAGATGTCGGCGGGAATTCCGCTCTCGATCTGCTTGGCCAGCACCGAACTGGAGGCATAGGAGATCTTGGTCGACTTGCCGGTCTGCTTGTTCCAGGCAGCCGAGGCATCGTCGAGCGCGTTTTTCAGGCTGGCAGCCGCCAGAATGACGACGTCCTTGCTCTGGGCGTCGGCTGGACGCGTGCCGCTTAGCGCCATCACCAGTGCGGCCGCGGCCAGTGCCGCCCCGAAAACCCGACGAGATGCCCGCATGAAAACCTCCCACGTTCGCCTGGTCGATATATCAATTTGAACATATCGATAGCCAGAGGAATCGCAGATATTCTGCATTTTCCCTGCGCCGATTTCCGATGCGTTATCCCTCAATGGATATGCAACGATGGCCACCCTATACTCCCGGCCGTCAATCCAATGGAGGATTCATGCGGATCAGCGCCAGAAACCGGTTGAAAGGCAAGATCGTCGAAGTGAAGAAGGGCCAGACGACCGCCCATGTCCGGATCGACGTGAACGGCATCGTCGTGACCGCCGCCATCACCAACGATGCCGTCGACGAGCTTGCCCTCAAGGTCGGGCAGGATGCCTATGCGGTGATCAAGGCCTCCGACGTCATGGTCGGCCTGGACTGATCGCCCTCGATGGTCCGGCTGAACGAGATCCGCCAGGGTGAACGCGCGGCCGATCTGCCGGACCGCGACGACGCCTCGTTGCTGTTCATCGGGCGGATCCGGACCCCCTGGACCTCCCGCCTGGAGACGCCGCGGCAGGGCCGCCTCGACGGGCCGACCTGCCGTCTCGAACTGGAGGCTCCGTGGGACGAAGGCCTGCTGGGCATTGCCGAGTTCGAGCGGCTGGAGGTTCTCTACTGGCTGCATGAGTCGCGCCGCGACCTGGTGCATCAGAGCCCGCGCAACGACGGGCAGGCGCGCGGTGTCTTCTCCTTGCGCACACCGGTCCGCCCCAATCCGATCGGAACCTCGATCGTCCGGCTCGTGAAGATCGAGGGATCGGTGCTGTTCGTCCGCGGCATGGACTGCCTCGACGGTACCCCCCTGCTCGATGTGAAACCCGATCGAACCCTGTTCGAGCCGCTGGCGCCCGCCCAGGCAGGTGACTTCCAGGTCGGAGATCAGTGAAGCGCCGCGCTGCCCTTGCACTGCTCGGTGCCGGCCTGGTCGCCCGTCCGGCGCTTTCACAAGACAGGACCCTCGTCGACTCGGCGGGGCGAAAGATCGTCCTGCGGGCATCGATCCAGCGCCTGTTCGTCGCCGGTCCGCCGGCCTCGGTGCTGGCCTATGTGCTCGACCGCGACGCCATGGTGGGCTGGGTCCGCACACCGTCGCCCGCCGAAAAGGCATTTCTCACCGGCCCGGCGCGCGACCTGCCAGAAACCGGCCGGCTGACCGGCCGCGGCGATACCGTCAGCCTGGAGCGCCTGATCGCTGCCAAGCCCGACCTGGTCCTCGACTTCGGGTCGGTGGCGCCGACCTACGTTTCCCTGGCCGATCGGGTGCAAAGCCAGACCGGCATTCCCTATGTCCTGATCGATGGTCGGTTCGCCTCGACGGCGACGTCGTTGAAGCTGGCGGGCGATGTGCTGGGCCGCGCCGAACGCGCTGCGGACCTTGCCGCCTATGCCGAGGCGAGCTTCGCCATGGTCGATGGCGTGCTGGCTCGTGTCCCGGCAGACAGGCGCCCCCGCGCCTACCTGGCGCGCGGACCGGAGGGGCTGGAAACCGGCAGCCGCGGCTCGATCAACACGGAGATCATCGAGCGCGTCGGGGCGGTCAACGTGGCCGAAGGTGTCGCAGGCAGCGGCAACATGGCCAATGTCTCCCTGGAGCAGATCATCGCCTGGCAGCCAGACGTCATCGTCACCCTCGACCGGACCTTCTTCACCACCGTGAAAAGCAAACCCGGCTGGTCTCAGGTCCGCGCCGTCGCCGACAACCGCGTCTATCTCGCGCCCAGCCTGCCCTGGGGCTGGATCGACGCACCGCCGTCGCTCAACCGGCTGATCGGCTTGCGCTGGCTGCTGTCCGTTTTCCATCCGGCCGAGGCCCGCATCGACCTGCGCAGCGAGACCCGCGAGTTCTACCGGTTGTTCTACGGTGTCGACCCGACCGACGATCAGCTGGCGCAATTGCTGGGCGGCGCGGCAAACTGACGGCGCCATGCGCGCCATCACCACCAATGGTCTTCTCGCCTTGGGCCTGCTGGCCGCCATGTTGCTCGGCTGCATGCTCGGCCCCTATCCGATTCCGGCGGACGAGGTCCTTCGTGCGCTCCTCGCTCGGCTGCAAGGCGAGGGCTATTCCCCGCAAATCGACACTGTCCTTTTCCAGATCCGCTGGCCTCGTGTTCTGTCGGCGGCCCTGGTCGGGGCCGCGCTGGCGGCAGCCGGCGCCAGTTTCCAGACATTGTTCCGCAATCCGCTGGTGTCGCCCGACATACTGGGCGTCTCTGCGGGGGCCGGGTTCGGCGCCGTCCTCGGCATCCTGCTTGCTCTGCCTGTTATCGCCATACAGGGCTTAGGTTTCGCGACGGGTCTCGCCACCGTCGCCATCGTCTACGCATTGGCGCGGGCACTGCGCAGCCAGAACGAGATCCTGGTCCTGGTGCTGGCCGGCATCGTCGTCGGTGCGCTCGCCGGCGCCGGAATTTCGCTGGTGAAGATTCTGGCCGATCCATACAACCAGCTTCCCGCGATCACCTTCTGGCTGCTGGGAAGCCTGTCGGGCATCAAGGCCAGCGATGTCTGGAATATCGCCCCTGCCGTGGTCGTCGGACTCCTGCCTCTGATTTTGTTGCGCTGGCCGATCGGCGTCCTGTCGCTCGGCGACGACGAGGCTCGTTCGCTGGGCGTCAATGTCGCCTTCGTGCGCGGCGTCGTCATTGCGGCGGCAACCCTCGTCACGGCCGCTGCGGTTTCGGCCTCGGGCGTGATCGGCTGGGTGGGCCTCATGATCCCCCACATGGCACGCCCCTTGGTGGGGCCACGCTTCGATCGCCTGTTGCCGGCTTCGATTCTGATGGGTGCGGCATTCCTGGTGCTGGTCGATACGCTGGCTCGCACGGCTGCGCGCATCGAGATCCCACTCGGCCTGCTGACCGCGCTGATCGGTGCGCCGATCTTCGTTTGGCTGCTGGCGCGTGGCCGACGAGTATGGAGCTAGTAGGGATGCTCGAAACCCGTCATCTGGCCATTGGCTACAGCGGCAAGCCTGTCGCAAGCGGGATAGACCTCGCCGTTGGCCGCGGCGAAGTGCTCTGCCTGCTGGGCCCCAACGGCGCCGGCAAGACGACGCTCTTCAAGACGCTGCTTGGTCTCATTCCGGTACTGGACGGCAGCGTGGCGATCGACGGCAAGCCCGTAGCCGGGCTTTCGCGGCGATCGCTCGCCCGCGCCATCGGCTACGTCCCCCAGGCGCAGACGATGGAGTTCGCCTACACGGTTTTCGACCTGGTGCTGATGGGGCGCACCGCCCATCTTGGCCCATTCGCCGCCCCGCGCGCGGCGGATCGCGAGCGGGCGTCGGCGGCGCTCGCCGATCTCGGCATCCTCGACCTCGCCGACCGTGAAGCCAATCGCCTGTCCGGTGGGCAGCGCCAGCTCTGTCTTGTCGCTCGGGCGCTGGCGCAGGATACCCCGCTGCTAGTGATGGACGAGCCGACCGCGAGCCTCGATCTCGGCAATCGCTTTCTGGTGCTCGACCAGGTCCGCGCCCTGCGCGATCGCGGCTTCGGCGTGATCTTCTCGACCCACGATCCCGATCAGGCCCGCGATCTTGCGACCCGGGTCGCCGTGATTTCCAACGGTGGCCTTGCCGCTTACGGCGCGCCCGACGAAACCCTGACCGCATCGGTGCTGAGCACGGTCTATGGCGTGCCCATCGCGATCGAACGCACCGACAGCGGCCGGTCTGTCGTCACCTTCGCGCGAAGTTAAGCGGCCGCCAATGTCTTCGCCAGAGCGATGCACTGGCGGCGGATGTCGGGTACGGCCGTCGTCTCCCAGAGCACGCCGCGGATGACCGGCCCGATGGCGAAAAGGCGAGCCGATGCCGCGCCGGCGCGGTCGATCACCCGGTAGTCATCGTCGACGTCGAGCCCGAGACAAAGCGGCCCTGGACGCACATGCCCGCCGGCAAAGAGCGACACCAGAAGCGGGTCGTCGATGCGGTTGTAGTCGAGCGCCGGCCCCGAGCAATTGACGACCCACCCACCGTCGACGATTTCGCGTGCAGCACTCCGCCGCCGGGCAATGCTCACGCGAACGCCTCCGGCATGCGCGGTAATATCATGGACCCTTCCCGCGACGACTTCCAACCGGCCAGCGCGCTGCAGCTCGGTCAGTTGCTCGGCCACCTGCGGCGCCAGCCTGTGGCGATGGATATCCCAGTAGGGCCTGACGTGGCGCATGAAACGACCACGTTCGGCGGTCGGCAGGCGCTTCCAGAGGGCCTGCGTATGCGGGCGAAGCGAATCGACGATCGTCCGCCAGTCGCCGCCGCGGCTCTGCTCCTCGTCCGCGGCTGCGCGCAACACCCGGACCAGATTGGCCATGTCATTCGGCAGATGCTCGAGCGTGAACGGTGCTCGAGCCGGTTGCGCCTTCTGGTGCGCCGACGGCAGCAAGCCTCGTCGCGACACGGCGACCACACGGCCCTGGTGACCTTTGGCGACAAGTTCGAGCACGACGTCGACCATGGTGAGGCTTGTGCCGATCAACACGACGGTGTCGTCGGGCTCCACCTCGGACAGCCTGCTCGAATGCCAGGGATCGGCGACATAGTGGTCGATGCAGTGTTCGTCGATATGGTCGTCGACGGGCGATACCGGCGGGAAGTTGCCCATACAAAGCACGGCCTGGTCGACTTCCAGACTGCGCCCATCCGAAAGAGCCAGTGTAACGCCCGCGTCACCGAGCCCCAGGCCGCGGACATCGGCAGACACCGTCGAAACGTCGGGCGAGCGGCCGAGGATCTCCCGCAAATAGGCGCCATAAAGGCCTCGCGGCAGGAAGGCACTCTCCTCGACCTGCCTACCCTTCTCTTGCAACCATCCGAGGAAGTGCGCCGGCTCCTCGGCATGGGCGCTCATGCTTGCAGCCGGTACGTTCAGCAGGTGACCGTCGATCTCGGTCGCATAAGCGACGCCTGTGCCGAAGGCCTTGTTGCGGTCGAGCAAATAAATATCGATCGGACGCGGCGACTGCCGGGAAAGCCCAGCGGCCAGCATCGTTCCCGAGAAACCTGCTCCGACGATTCCAATGCGTTTGCGACGAGCGATCAGCGGCGGGCTCCCTGGACCGTCGATGTATCCCGGACGACATATCGCCAGAGAAACCGCCAATACGCAAACGCCGCCCGTCAGCGCCGACGGGCGCCTCCGCGAGCTGGAACATTACGTTTCCGTTGCCGTGGCGACTTCGCTCCACTTTCGGAAGCCGCCTGGTCTCGATCGAAGCCAGGCTCTTCGCCGGCACGGGCGCCATACACGCCGTGAGAGCGTTGCTCGTCACGGCGTCGGTCATCTCCTTGATCGGTTCCGCTGTAGCGCCCGTAGGCGTTTCCGGACGGCTGCTGCGTCTTCGCCCTGCGCGGCATCTGGTCCTCCATTGCTCTCATCTGCAATGGAGGAAATGGCTGGCCAGAAGCTTGGTTCCCGCCTCAGGTCAGGCGGCGTAACGGCTTTCCGTCAGTGCCGGCCACATGGCATCGCCGCCCGCCTTGGCAAAGGCATGGCCGATCTTTTCGCCCCAGAAGGCCTCACTGCCGAAGTCGCGACGCCAAACCCAGAGACGGCGGGTGTAGTGGTGCAGGATGTGCTCGTGGGTGAAGCCCATCGCCCCCATCGACTGATGCGAGATGGCCGCGACCCGATGGGCAAAATCGGAGCACTGGGTCTTGGCCGCAGCGATCGAGAAGCTTCCGCCATTCTCGAGGCCGCCCTCGTCGGCATCGCGCGACGCCGTTTCGGCGGAAGCGATCATCGCCGCGACGCAACTCGCCAGTTCCGCCAGCATGTGCTGGATGGCCTGGAAGTTCGAGATCGGGCGACCGAACTGGACCCTTTGCTTGCAATATTCGACGGCCGTCGCCAGCACCTTGTCGGCCGCACCCGCCATCTGCATGGTGCGCATCAGTGCCGCAAGCTCGAGCGCCCGATCGGCGCTTACGGCTGACGGCGTTGCGAACTCGACGGGCGTGCCGTCGAAGATCACCGTGCCATGGGGCTCACCGGCGTGGCTTGGGTCCTCCTCGACCGACGCTTCATCCCGCGCGACCACCACCAAGGTGGACTTTCCGGAAGCGGTCACTACGGCGACGAAACGATCGGCGACACTCGCGAATGGCACACGTGAAACCCTGCCCGTCAGGCGATTGCCCTGCAGGGACAGGCTGTCACCGCCCAGCGCGAGCGTCGAGGGACCGGACGCAGGCTTGCCGCCGGATGCGGCGATCAGCAGATTCGCGAGGGCCGTTTCGGCGAGCGGCGTCGGCACGGCGTGCTCGCCAGCCACCCGCAGGAGCGCCATCAGATCGGCCAAGGTCCCGCCGACGCCCTCCTGTGCTTCGGGCACGGCGATCAGCGGCAGGCCCATCTCCTCGATCGCCTTCCACAGATCGGCCGGCCATACGCCCTTTTCCACGCCGTTGACGACTTCCTTGCCGCTGCGCTCGGTGAAAAAGCGGCCTGCGGTTTCCAGCAGCATATCGCGGGTTTCGCGGTCCATCGTCGTTCTCCTCAACGCAGTCCGAGGCCGCGGGCAACGATGCCGCGCAGGACCTGAGTGGTACCGCCCTGGATGGTGTAGCTGGGGGCCATCATGGTGGCGTACTGGGCGATATCGAGGAAGTCAGCGAGATCGTCCTCCGTCGTGGCATCGGATTCGGCCAGCGTCCGCGCGATCTCCGGCAAATCCTGCTCGTAGATCGTTCCGAGGTCCTTCACCAGGGACGCCTCGATCGCCGGCGACTTGCCGCCCTGCATCATCCCGGCCACGGCGGTCGACATCTGCCGCAAGGTCCACAGGCGCGCGATCAACCGGCCGACGATGGCGCTGGTCCGCTTGGCCGGTTGGCGGCCAAGAACGCGGATCAGCTCGCGCAGGACATAGACGTTCTGCATGAAGCGCTCAGGGCCCGAACGCTCGAAAGCGAGTTCGCTGGTCACCTGGAGCCAGCCGTCCCCCTCGTTGCCGATCAGGCAATCCTCGGGAACGAAAGCGTCCGAGAAGGTCACTTCGTTCCAGTCGTGGCGGCCGGCAAGATTGATGATCGGGCGGATCGTCACGCCTGGCGTCTTGAGATCGACCAGAAGCTGGCTGAGCCCCTTATGGCGATCGCCATGCTGTCCCGACGTACGCACCAGGGTGATGCAGTAATGGTTGCGATGCGCGCCCGACGTCCACACCTTGGTCCCGTTGACGCGGAAGCCACCCGGCACCGGCTCGGCGCGGGTCCGCACCGAAGCGAGGTCGGAACCGGAGTCCGGCTCGCTCATGCCGATGCTGAAATAGCATTCGCCGCGGGTGATGCGCGGCAGGATCGCCTGTCGTTGCGCTTCGCTGCCGAACTTCAACAGCAACGGGCCCGACTGCCGATCGGCCACCCAGTGTGACCCCGCCGGCGCACTGTTGCCGAGCAGTTCCTCGGTCACGACGTAGCGGTCGAGGAACGTGCGCTCGCCGCCACCGTACTTCTTCGGCCAGGTGATGCCGAGCCAGCCTTTGGCGCCCAGCGCCCGGCTGAATTCCGGCGAAGGTGTATTCCAGCTCGCAAAACGGTCTTCCGTTTTGAGGCCGGGCAGAATGCCCTTGAGGAAGGCGCGGACTTCGCCTCGCAGTGCCTCGGCCTCGTCAGGCAGATGGAATGGCGGAAATTCGAGCTTGGGGATCGACATTGTCATCTCGGCGGTTGGATCGCTCTTCTCTGTCGGCTAATCCTGTGCGGCGCAACCCGGGAGTTTCGAGGGTCGAATGCCTCGCCGTCCACCTCGCCTGCCGCCGTTCCTGGCGGAATTCGACGATGACGAACGCGACGCCGTCCTGGCGGCCAACCGGGCCTTCTATCGTGCCTTCAATGATCGCGACGCCCAGGCCATGGACCAGATCTGGGCGCCGACAGGATCGGTGATCTGCCTTCATCCCGGACAGGCCGCCCTGCATGTCCGCGCAGAGATCATGGCGAGCTGGCGCGCCATCATGAAGCACCCGGAAGCGCCACGCGTCCGCTGCGCCGAGGAATGGGTGGTCGGCCGCCCGGGCCTCGCCCTTGTGATCTGCCGCGAAATCCTGCCCAACGGCCAACTCATGGCGAGCAACCTCTATGCGCGCAGCAACGATGGCTGGCACATGGTGAGCCATCATTCCGCGCCCGTTCCGCCGGTGGCCACCGAACGAGCTGCCGCCGCCAACGCGCCTGCCACTGCCCGGGACAAGCGCAAGCTGCACTGAAAGCGAATCAGAAGGCGAGTGGCGCGTCCGCCCGCAGATGCCGTCGCAGGCGTGCGTAGGGAATTTCGACGGTATACGGGCCAGCCGCGTAGGGGCCGACTTCATAGGCGTTGAAGTAGAGCTCGAGCTTGCCGGCCTGCCAGCAGTAGTGGCCGTTCTCGCGGAGCAACTTGGTGAGGCTCGCGGGCTTCAAAGCGTCGTCGAAGCCGGGGTTCTCGACGAACTGCTTCTTGAGATCGGCCGCCGTCAGGTTCACGAGTTCCCTCAGCCAATGTTCGTCGGCGAAGAGATGCTCGGGCGTGAGTGCCTTGCCGGTGCGCAGATCGACCAGCCTGCAGGTAACGGCTCCGTAGCCGTGGGCGCCGCCGGTGTAGCTCCAGAAATTCGAGGCAACGGTGACGGCGTCTGGTCCGGGTCGATAGAGCGTGTAACTCCCCATGCCGGACCATTCCTGCTTGCGGTCGAGGCCCGCATCCGTCGTCGGTGTCGCTTCCCCAGCCGCCTTGGCCGCCGTCTCGGCATAGGACCGGTTGATCGCGCGGAAGTCCGCCGTGGTACCGACAAAGCGCGGATAGAGGATGTCGATCGAATAGCTGACCTTGCCGAGCGTGCCCTTCTTCTCGATCGTCTGCGCCTCGACAAAGGGATAGGGACCGCTGCCGGAGGCCTTGAGGTCGGCAATCCGCTCCTCGTATCGCTTCTTGAGACAATACGATGCCGCATCCGGTTCGCTGGCGCCGCAACTGCGGTTGCGGCTCACGATCCAGCTCAATTGGTTCTTTTCCAGATTCTCCTTGGCCGCCCCGTTCAGCCGACCGAGCAACGCCGCATAGAGGCTCGCCATCTCGCGATCGACCTTGGCAAGCTCCGGCGTCTTGCAAATCGTACGCTCGATGGCGTTGGAGGCCTTGGCACAGTCGAAACTCGGTCCGCTCTGTGCCTGGGCACCGGCGGCCGCGGCCAGGGCACAGGCGAGAGAAATGGCAAAAAGGAGCTTCATCACACTCTCCTCCCCAAGGGGAACCGCTGCCGACGAACGAGCGGCCTTTTACTTCACGCGCGGCGCCACGCCTTGAGCCGGCGTACCGCGTCCTCCATCTCGGCCATCGAGCCGGCGAAAGAGATGCGCAGTGTCCCCGCTCCCCGGGCCCGGTCGAAATCGACACCGGGCGTCGTGGCCACGCCCGCCTCGCGCAGCATGCGTCGGCAAAACTCGCGGCTGTCGTTGGTCAAGTGGGAGACGTCGGCGTAGAGGTAGAAGGCGCCCTGCGCCGGCGTCAGCCGATCGAGCCCGGCCGACGGCAGACCGGCCATCAGAAGATCGCGGTTGGCACGGTAACGGCGGACATGACCGTCGAGCTCATCGCGGCATTCGAAGGAAGCGAGCGCAGCATACTGGCTGAGCGTCGGCACCGAGATGAAGAAATTCTGGGTGAGCCGCTCGATCGGGCGGACCAGATCGGGCGGCACGACCAGCCAGCCGACACGCCAGCCGGTCATGGAAAAGTACTTGGAGAAGCTGTTCACGACGATCGCATTGTCAGTGACTCCGACGGCCGATGCCGTTTCTCCCTCGTAGACGATGCCGTGATAGATCTCGTCCGAAATCAATCGCACGCCGCGACGATTGCACCAATCAGCCAGGCTCCGGAGCTCGTCGTGACTGACCATGGTACCGGTCGGGTTGGACGGACTGGCGACGATCAACCCGTCGATCCGCCCTGCCTTTTCCAGCGCCTCGACCGTCGGCTGATAGCGGTCGGCCGCCGACGTCGGCAGGTCGACAGCCTCGAGATTCAACGCCGCCAGGATGTTGCGATAGGCAGGATAGCCTGGCGCCGCGAGCGCCACGCGGTCCCCGACATCGAAGCTCGCCAGGAAGGCCAGCGGAAAGCCGCCCGACGAGCCGGTCGTGACGACCACGCGGTCGGGCGAAACTTCGGTGCCGTAGGTTTCGCGATAGTGCTGCGCAATGCGCTCGCGCAGCGCCGGCACGCCGAGCGCCGCCGCGTAGCCGATGCGATCGGTGTCGAGTGCCGCGTGCGCCGCCGCCAGAGCGCCCTTGGGTGCCGGTGTGCTGGGCTGGCCGACTTCGAGATGGATAACCGTGTCGCCCGCGGCCTCCTTCTCAGCCGCCGCCGCCATCACGTCCATGACAATGAAAGGATCGACACCGCTCGCACGGCGCGACAGCTTGCCCGACATGAAAATCCCCGCCTACTGCGCGAATGAGGCGAGACCGGCACCGGCCGGGTCGGCAGCAGCCCGGCACTTGTCCGCACTGGCACGCAGCCCGGAGGGACAGGCGATCGCATTCACGAAGCCGCCGCGTCCACCTTGCTGCACCAGGACCGATGCCAGGGGTCTGTCGTCGTCGATGGTGCCGCGCGCGACGAAGCCAAGCGCCTGGGCGGCCGTGGCGGCCCCACCGCCGGCACCGGCGAAGGTGAACTCGCCGTTGCCTGGATTGGCGATGATCAGCGGACTGACCGAAGCAGCGTCGGCGGTCGGCGCCCCCAGCAGGATACCGGTATTGGGGACCATGACCCGGGAGCCAAGAAGCTGGCCCATCGAAAGCGCACAGGCCACCGCCCCGCCTTTGGAGTCGACGGCCGCCAGGCCCGCGAAGCCACCCGAGTCGACCGGCACGCCACCGGCCGGGGCACTGCCCCGCCAGCCGGCAAGCGCTGCTGCACCGGCCATCGGCGAGGGTGCCACATAGACGCGGCTACGATAGTGCGTCTCCATCATCGGCGCACTGGCCTGCGGTACGGCGTTGCGCAGAACATCGACCGGCATGCTGCCGCCTGCCGACGAAATCTGTTCGGAGATCGTTCGCGCGAGCTGGCCCTGGAAGAATTCGCCGCCGCCGCGTTGCCTGATCGCGCCGAGCGTCGCGGCAAGCTCCGACTGGACCAGCGTGCTCCCCTCGCGGGCATTGCCCAGGATGCGACGGGCGTCGCCGTCCGCCAGCATGCCGGCGCCGGCCTGCATGTCGCGCGAGAGTGCTCGCGACACCGGAACACCGAAGCGCGCCAGCCGTTCGGCCGGCGCAACCACCTGCTCCCAACGCGACGCGCCGTGCCGGACGTGCATCAAGGTGATGGCTCGAACCCCGTTGGGTACGGAGAAAGATGAGCCCTTGATCGGTCCCGGCGCGGCGATCGGCGCGAAAACAAATGCCTCTGCCTGCTTGGTCTTGTCGTCGTGGACGATGCAGGCGCCGGAAGCGCCGAGGCTGGCGGCCGAAGGCAAGGTTACGGACAGTGCAAAATACATTGCCGCGGCGGCGTCCGTGGCATTGCCGCCATTGGCGAGGATGTCGCGGCCGATTTCGGTCGCACGGCTTTCGTCGGACGTCGCTGCAGCGAAGCTCGACGTCGCCGTTACACGCGACAGTGGCGCCCGATTGGGCGGCATTCCGGCGGGATTCGCTGCATTTGCCGCCCGATCCATCTCGCGGCTCGTCTCATTTGTGCCACAAGCCGACAGCAAGAAGGCGGCAGCCGTTGCCGCCGCGACGCTGTATAATTGACGCGACCGCTGACCGTTTCTAGCCTTCCGCAGACCCGTGCCGCCCGTGTTCAGACGCATCATTACCCTCATCTGTCTCGCGCTTGTGACGCTCGCGCCTTTTCGTGCCGCGACGGCACAGCAAGGTCAACGCCTCAATCTCATCCGTGACGCCGAGATCGAGTCCACGATTCGCACGTTCACGATACCGATCTGGCGAGCAGCCGGCCTCGACCCCAATGGCGTCGAGATCATGCTCGTCCAGGACAATTCGCTCAACGCCTTCGTTGCCGGCGGCCAGCGCATCTTCATCAATACCGGCCTGATCATGCGAACGGAACGGCCGAACCAGCTGATCGGTGTCATGGCGCATGAAAGCGGCCATATCGCCGGCGGTCATCTGGCGCGCATGCAGGAGGAGTTGCGCAGCCTGTCGACCCTGCAGATCCTGGAGACCATCCTGGCCGGCGGTGCCATGGCGGGCGGTGCCCTGGGCGGTGGTAGCGGCGGCGTCGGAGGTCCGGCTGGATCCGGCGGCATGGGCGGCCGGACCGGTGCACCGGGGTCGCTGATGTCGTTTCTCAAATACACGCAGACCCAGGAGAGCGCCGCCGACCAGGCCGCCATCAGCTACCTGCAGCGGACCGGCCAATCGCCCTCCGGCACCGTCGAGTTCCTGCGGATTCTGCAGCGCGAAGAAAAGCTCGCCATCAACCGGCGTGACCCCTACCTCTCGACCCACCCGCTGACGCCCGAGCGCATCGCCGCCTTCGAGGAAGCCGCCCGGAATTCGCCGTACCTCAAGACGCCCGACACGCCACAGGCGCTGATGCTGCATCAGCGGATGGTGGCGAAGCTCTACGGCTTCGTCGCGCCTGATGTGGCGCTCTCGCGCTATGCCGAGGGCGATCGCAGCGTACCGGCGCGCTACGCCCGGGCCATCGCGCTCTATCGCAAGGGCGCCCTGGGATCGGCACTGCTGACCATCGACGGGCTCCTGAAGGAGTACCCGAACGACGGCTACTTCCACGAAGTCAAAGGGCAGATGCTCTACGAGAACGGCCGTGCCGGGGAATCGATCGCCTCGTACAAGCGTGCGGTACAGCTCCTGCCGTCGGCCGATATCATCAAGGTCGACTATGCCCGCGCTCTGCTCGACACCAACAATCCGGACAACGACCGCGAAGCGGTGCGCAATCTGGAGCTCGCCCGGCTTCAGGAATCGGGCAGCTTCGAATTGTGGCGCCTTACGGCCTCCGCCTATTCCAAGCTCAACAATCCGGGCATGACGTCGCTCGCTCGCGCCGAGATGGCGGCCCTTCGCGGCCAGCGTGCCGAAGCGCAGAGCCACGCTGAGGCGGCCGCTCGGCAGCTTCAGGCCGGGACACCCGCCTGGCAGCGCGCACAGGATCTCAAGGCATACATCAACAGTCGGCCGCGCCGATAGCGCCGCCCCGGGAGACAAAGAAATGCGTTCGTTCCTCCTCGCCCTCTCTCTCGGCCTGATCGCCGTCGGCGCATTGGTCGCTGGCCGCACCATCGCGCCCGGCCGCGAGGTCTCGCCTGCCGGCAGTGCCGCCAACATGTCGACGGTTCCTGCCGACCTTGGGCAAAACATCCGAAACTACCTGCTGGCCAATCCTGAAGTCCTGGTCGAAGCCATGCAGGAACTCGAGCGGCGGCAGGACAACCAGCGCGACGCCGTGGCTCAGCAGGGGATCACCCAGCATGACGCGACGTTGTTCGGCGATGGCGATAGCCCGATCGGCGGCAATCCGGGTGGCGATGTCGTGATGGTCGAGTTCAACGACTATCAATGCCCCTACTGCAAACGTGCCCACCAGGCCGTGAAGTCGGTCACCGCGGCCGATGGCAAGGTCAAGATCATCTACAAGGACCTGCCGATCCTGGGCGAAGCGTCGCGTATCGCCGCACTGGCCGCCCTCGCCTCCGTCAAGCAGGGCAAGCATACGCAGCTGCACAACGCGCTCATGGAATACAACGGCAAGCTCGATCGCGACCGCATCATGGAGATCGCGGCGTCGACCGGCCTCGACGTCGCCCAGCTCCAGAAGGACATGGAAGATCCCAAGCTGAAGGAGATCATCGACCGCAACATCGCGCTGGCCAATGCGCTGGGCGTCCGCGGCACGCCGGCGTTCGTCGTCGGCAAGCAGTTCGTGCCCGGTGCCATCGACGCGGCCACGCTCAAGCAGCTCATCGCAGACGCCCGCAAGAGCAAGAGCTAGTGCTTTAGCGCGACAGCGTCGCCGTCAGCCCGAGCGCGTTGACGAGGTCGGCACCAGGCCGTCCAAGATATTCGAGCTTGTCCAGGCCAAGGGCAGGCTGAGGCGCAGCGTCGAGCGTCAAGGTACCTCCCTGCTCGACGAAGCGCGCGACGGTGTCGAGCAGCTTGGTCATGTCCTGGGTAATCAGCACGTCATGTGGCTGATGGCGCCGGATCTCCCCGGCCAGGTCGGCCCTTTCCTCGGCCGGCGACTTGCCGCCGAGCTTCGATTTGGCCTGCAGGCTGCGGAGCAGCAGGCCCTTGTCGCCAACGACGAGCCTGGCCGCTGCAAGAGCTGCCTTGGAGCCGAGCAAGGCGTCGATATCGCCGAAATCGATCGCGTCCCAGAACTCCTCGTCCGTGTCCACGAACGTGGCAGTGAAGGACAGGTCGGCAAGATCCGGTGCCTTCAGCCGGCAATCCTCCACCCTCACCTCGTGGCGACCACGATCATCGACACCACTGCAGTCGAAATCGACACGCACCGCCTCGAGATTCATGGCTTGCAGGACAGCGCGTGTCGCCATGGCTTCGATGCTGCGCGTCGAAGGCGCCAGCACGAAACCCTCGACGCGCAACCTTGAGCGGCTGATGTCCCTGCTTTCCGACACGGTCTCCGTGGAAATCCTGTCGAGCGACAGGCCGTACTGAGTCATGAGACTTCCGCCAAAGCCCGAAACCTGTCCGGAAGCGACCGGAATGCGACCCACTGGAGCGCCGGGCTCCCAGTCGGCCGACGAAGTGAGATCGAGAGCACGCCGCAAATCGATCCCCGAGCCCCTGAGATCGCTCACCGTCAATTCCGGCCCCTGCTGCCGCCGACCGCCGGCCTTGATGTCTTCGGCTTCGAGCTTGCCGATCAGCCCCTGAGCATAGTCGGAAATAACCACCTTTCGGACCGACAGCAGCGTTTCCTCGAGGGTCGTGCGTATGAATTCGGTCTGCTCAACCCGCTTGGCAGACAGTGCGCGCAACAACCGGGCCGTCAGCACTTCACCAGGAAACGACCCCTCATAGGTTGGATCGTAGCGCGGCAGGTCGATCTCCTCGGCGGTGACCTCCTTGATCGTCCAGGAGCCGTCTTCGTCCGGGTCGGAAACACTCACGTCCTCGAGATGGATGCGCGTGGCCTTGAGGGGCATTCCCCATCCAATTCCCGTGAACGGCAGACGCCCCTGCCTCAATTCGTCGAACGGCCACGCCAGCCCCTCGACCTTCCACGAACCAACCTTCACGTCGCCATTGGCGCTCGTCACCTTGTCGAGGGCGACGCTGCGCGCGAACAGGCTGACAGCGACCCTTTCGGCGCCGATACCGCCCTGCGCCAGCGAATCCTTGATCTGACGGGCAAAGTACTTCTCGGCAAAAGGCATGCCGGCCAGCCCAACGACCAGCAGAACCGCAAGGAATGCTGCAACGACGACAACGGCTTTTTTCACGGTTCGGCATCCGGCTGCTTGGACGGTTGGGCGGCATCGAAGGCCGGATGTTTCATGCAGCCATCGTAGATTCGCTGAATGGTCGGGTAGCGCGCCATATCGACCTTGAAGCGGGCGGCGTTGAAGACCTGCGGCACCAGACACATGTCGGCCATGCTCGGCACGTTGCCATGGCTGAAGGCCCCGGTTCCCCGGTCCTTGGTCAGCATGGCTTCATAGGATTCGAATCCGGTTTCGATCCAATGGCGCGACCAGGCGAAGGCACTCTCTTCGGTCTGGCCGAACTTCGTGCGCAGGTACCCCATGACCCGGAGATTCTGGATGGGATGGACGTCAGCGCTAACGATCAATGACAGGGCCCGCACCCTCGCCCGCCCCACGGCATCGCGCGGCAGGATCGCAGGCTCGGGATGAGTCTCCTCGAGGTACTCCAGGATGGCCAACGATTGCGTGAGCACCGTACCGTCGTCGAGCACCAATGCCGGCACGAGTTTCTGCGGGTTCAAGGCAGCATAGTCGGGTGACGACTGCTCTCCTTTGCGCAGGTGCCGCGACGCATGTTCGACCTCGATGCCTTTGAGGTTGAGCGCAATGCGAACGCGAAACGCCGCCGACGACCGGAAATAGCCGATAAGCTTCATGACTGCCTCCAGCAGTCACTCTAGCACGGCCCTGCCGGCCGACAGCCAGTACGCAACTTTCCGATTGGAAAAGAGCCGTCCTAGGCCTTCAGGACACCGCGGCGAATCTGATCGAGCTCGATCGATTCGAAAAGGGCGCGGAAGTTGCCTTCGCCGAAACCTTCGTTGCCGCGGCGCTGGATGATCTCGAAGAAGATCGGCCCGATGACGGTCTGGGTGAAGATCTGCAGCAGAAGTCCGCCGCCTTCGGTCGGGGCACCATCGATCAGGATGCGATTGCGTGCCAGGCGGTCGAGGTCCTCGCCGTGGCCAGGCAGTCGCTTGTCGATCTGCTCGTAGTAGGTGTCCGGCACGGTCTGGAATGGCACCCCCTTCGTCCGCAGCGTCTCGACAGCCTCGTAAATTTCGTGGGTGCCGAGCGCGATGTGCTGGATGCCTTCGCCGTGATAGGCCGAGAGATATTCCTGGATCTGCGACTTGTCGTCGGTGCTCTCGTTGATCGGGATGCGGATCTTGCCGCAGGGGCTGGTCATTGCCTTGGACTTCAGTCCGGTCAGCTTGCCTTCGATATCGAAGTAACGGATCTCGCGGAAATTGAAGAGCCGTTGGTAGAAATCGGCCCACTCGTCCATTCGTCCGCGATGGACGTTGTGCGTCAGGTGATCGATGTAGGAGAGACCAACGCCCTTGGGGTTTCGGTCGACGCCAGGGAGATACTCGAAATCGACGTCGTAGATCGAGCCGCGTTCACCGTAGCGGTCCACGAGGTAGAGCAGCGAATCGCCGATGCCCTTGATGGCGGGGATATTGAGCTCCATCGGGCCAACCTTGCCCTCGACCCCCCAGGCGCCGAGCGACAGTGCCCGCTTGTAGGCGAAGGCGGCATTCTTCACGCGCAGCGCGATGGCGCAGACGCTGGGCCCATGCACCCGCGCAAAGCCCTGGGCAAAGCTCTCCTTCTCCGCGTTGACGATGAAATTCACGTCACCCTGGCGGTACAGCGAGACGTCCTTCGAGCGGTGGCGCGCCACGCGTGTGAAGCCCATGCTTTCGAACAGGGCGCCCAGCGCCGCAGGATCGGGTGCGGTGTACTCGACGAACTCGAAGCCGTCCGTCCCCATCGGATTGACTTCATCGATCTCCAGGACGTTGCGATCGTCGATGCTCGCCATGATGACCTCCCGAGATTGACCGGTGTCGCAAATTAGTTTCAAATGTAACTATTATGCAGAACGCTTTGCAAGCCCTCGATCTGGAGAAATTTCTCCCCTACCGCCTGTCCGTCCTGGCCCAGCTTGTGAGTGAATCCCTGCACGACCTTTACGCCGGGCCGTTCGGGTTGACCGTCACGCAGTGGCGGGTGATGGCCGCTCTCGGCCGCTTCGCCCCTCTCACTGCTTCTGAGGTGGGCCAGCGGATCGTCATGGACAAGGTGGCTGTCAGCCGGGCCGTCTCGGGGCTCATGAAGCGCGGGCTGGTGGAGCGCGCCGCTGATCCTTCCGACCGCCGCCGGGCTTCCCTGCGGCTAAGCGGCAAGGGCTTGACCATGCATGATCGGATCGTCCCGATCGCCCTGAAGTACCAGGCTGACCTCTACGAAGCCCTGGCCCCGGCGGAACGGGAGACCCTCAACGGCTTGTGTGACCGGCTGTTCGCCCACGCCAAACTGTTGAGAAAGACGGCCTGAGGCCGCCTTGTCGGCCCTATCGCCCATGCTATAACGCCGCCTCTTCTATCTGGGAGGCAGGTTTGGCCGCTAAGGCCGCCCGGCGCCCGCCGGCCGCCAAGCCGGTGCTGGTGCTCAACGGGCCCAATCTCAACATGCTGGGCAAGCGGCAGCCGGAAATCTACGGCCGCGAGACGCTGGCCGACGTGGAAACGGCGTGCCGGGCCGAGGCGGAGCGGCTTGGCCTAGAGGTGGAATTTGCGCAGAGCAACCATGAAGGCGTGCTGGTCGATCTCATTCAGGCCGCGCGCGAAAAGAATGGCGGCATCGTCATCAATGCCGGCGCCTACACCCACACCTCGGTCGCCCTGCTCGACGCGCTGAACGCCGCCGAACTGCCGGCCGTCGAGGTCCATCTGTCCAACATCTACAAGCGTGAGAGCTTCCGCCACCGTTCCTACATCAGCCCGGCTGCAGTCGGCGTGATCGCGGGACTGGGCACTCAGGGGTATCTTCTCGCCCTCCAGGCGCTGGCGCGTCTGCTGTCACGCTGACCAACATCGGGAGCGCTTCTCCATGGCAAAATTCGAGATGGATACCGAGTTCGTCCGCAAGCTGGCGGAGATCCTGGAGGAGACCCATCTCGGTGAGATCGAGCTGGCCGACGGCGAGCGCCGGATCCGCGTTGCGCGGCCGACCGTGACCGTCGCCGCGGCTGCCGCTCCTGTCTCGATGGCGGCGCCCCTGCCCACGCCCGCGGCCTCCCCGGCCGGGCCGGCTGCCGGCGGCGATCTCGCCAAGCATCCCGGCGCCGTGAAATCGCCGATGGTCGGGACCGCCTACCTGGCGCCGGAACCCGGCAAGCCGAACTTCATCGCCGTCGGCGACAAAGTGGCCGTCGGTCAGACTCTCCTGATCATCGAAGCCATGAAGACCTTCAATCCGATCAAGGCGCCCAAGGCCGGCACCGTCACGCAGATCCTGGTCGAGAACGCCCAGCCGGTGGAGTTCGGCGAACCGCTGGCGATCGTCGAGTAAGGACGCCCCGGCGGATGTTCGACAAGGTTCTAATCGCCAATCGCGGCGAGATCGCGCTCCGCATCCATCGCGCCTGCCGCGAGATGGGGATCCAGACGGTCGCCGTGCATTCGACGGCCGACAGCGACGCCATGCACGTCCGCCTGGCCGACGAGTCCGTCTGCATCGGCCCACCGCCTGCCCGGGAAAGCTATCTGAATATCCCGCAGATCCTGTCTGCCGCGACCATCGCCGGGGTCGATGCCATTCATCCGGGCTACGGCTTCCTGTCGGAGAATGCCCGCTTTGCCGAAGCTGTCGAGGCGCACGGCTTCACCTTCATCGGCCCGACGCCCGAACATATCAGCATGATGGGCGACAAGATCGTGGCCAAGCAGACGGCCAAGGATCTCGGCCTGCCGCTGGTGCCGGGCTCGCCCGGCCCGGTCGAGACGATCGAAGAGGTCGTGGAACTCGGCGAAAAGATCGGTTGGCCGGTCCTGATCAAGGCGGTGGCGGGCGGCGGCGGTCGCGGCATGAAGGTGGTCGACGGCCCCGAAGCCGCCGCGGAAGCTTTCTCGCTGGCGCGCGCCGAAGCCAAGGCAGCCTTCAACAATGATGCCGTCTACGTCGAGAAGTATCTCGGCCGTCCGCGTCACATCGAGATCCAGGTGCTGGGCGACGGCCTCGGCGCCGGCGTGCATCTCGGCGAGCGCGATTGCTCGCTGCAGCGCCGCCATCAGAAAGTCCTCGAAGAAGCCCCCTCCCCGGCGCTCAACGCCGAGCAGCGCAACCGGATCGGCGAGCTCGCCGCCGCCGCCGTGCGCAAGCTCAAGTATCGCGGCGCCGGGACGATGGAGTTTCTCTTCCAGGACGGCGAATTCTACTTCATCGAGATGAACACCCGACTGCAGGTCGAACATCCGATCACTGAGGCGGTGACCGGCATCGACCTGGTGCGCGAGCAGATTCGCATCGCCGCCGGCGCACCGCTCGGCATGACCCAGAAGGACATCGTCTTTCAGGGCCACGCCATCGAGTGCCGGATCAATGCCGAGCATCCCGAGACCTTCATTCCCTGTCCCGGCAGGATCGTCGACTACCACCCTCCCGGCGGGCTCGGCGTGCGCGTCGATTCCGGCCTCTATACCGGCTACGTCATGCCGCCTTACTACGATTCGATGGTGGCGAAGTTGATCGTCAACGGGGCCTCACGCAACGAATGCCTGATGCGCCTGCGTCGGTCGCTCGAGGAGTTCGTGATCGGCGGCATCGACACCACGATCCCGCTGCATCGCCGTATCATCAGCGAGCAGGCCTTCATCGACGGCGACTACGACATCCACTGGCTGGAGAAGCTGGTCGGCCTGAAGAAATAGGCGCCGGCATGCTGGAGATCACCCCCGACCTCCTGCTCCAGGCCTACCGTATCGGCGTCTTCCCCATGGGCGAGCGCCGGGACGATCCCAAGCTGTACTGGCTCGACCCGCGGCTGCGCGCTGTGCTGCCGCTCGACGGCTTCCATCTGCCCCATCGCCTCGCGCGCACTGTCCGTGCCGGCCGCTTCGAGGTCAGCGCAGACACCGCCTTCGCCGAGACGGTGCGGGCCTGTGCCGAGCCTCGCCCTGGCCATCCCGAGAGCTGGATCAACGAGCCGATCGTCGAACTCTATACCCAGCTTCATCAGCGCGGATACGCCCATAGCGTCGAGTGCCGGGCCGACGGCAAGCTGGTCGGGGGTCTCTACGGCGTCTCGGTGGGAGCGGCATTCTTCGGCGAAAGCATGTTCTCCCGCGAGCGCGACGCCTCGAAGGTGGCTCTCGTTCACCTCGTGGCGCGCTTGATCTCGGGCGGTTTCCGGTTGCTCGACTGCCAGTTCATGACGGAGCATTTGCGCAGCTTCGGCGCCGTCGAGATCCTGCGCGACGAATTCAAGGCACGGCTCGCCGAGGCGATCGACCAGACGGCGACCTTTCAGCGCGAGCTGGGAGACGTCGATCCCTGTGCCATCGTGCAGGAAAGGACGCGGACGTCGTAGACGCCGTGGTCGAGCGCCGAAAGCGACGGCGTCGACGCGAACATCCAACCGGCGAACAGCTTCTCCTCCGCCTGCCCCGGCTTGTGGTCGGTGATTGCCAGATAGGCAACGGACTCAGGAGGGGCTTCCGGCACGTTGACGAGGCAATCCTCGACCTTGATTTCCAGCGTACCGAAGCGCGTCGCCTTGCCGACCGGCGCATAGAAGCGCTGTGTCCGTGCCGTCACCTTGTCGAGGCCCTGCAGCTCGGCCGAGGGGGTGCCCGGCCCTTCCGGGATCGGCCGCAGATTGGCATTCCCGGGACGTGGAGGCTGCGCTGACGCCGGAATCTGGCTCTGCTGCGCCAGGGACGCCGAAGCGATCGCCACGAAGGCGGCCGCCACAGCGGTGGCAGCCATGAAACCCCGCCCGCTCACGCTTTGGCGCGCGGCGGCACGAGGCTGTCGATCAACTCGTGGAGTGCCTGTTTGATCTGACTGGCGTCGCATCCCATCAAGACTCCGTCCTCCAGCGCGTCGGCGCAGAGGGTTTCGATCTCCTGGATGTTCTGGTTGAGGACTTTGATCTTTTCGAGGCACGAGACCGGCTTGCCGTCCGGCTGCCGCCATACCGGCGGCACTTTGGGGGCAGATGCAGCCATCATTCGCTCCCTCTACTTGCTCCCGGTGCTTCCGAACATGAACTTGGCAATCAGCTCGGTGAGCGGGATCGAATCCTGGGTATGAGCGATCTCGCCGCCCGCCTTGATCATATTCCTGTCGCTGCCGGGTTCGAGCACGACGACCATGCCGCCCAGCAGCGATTCACTCAAGATCTTGGCATTGGTGTCGGCCGGCAGCTCGATGCCGGAGGACACCGCGAGTCGGACCACGGCCTGATAGGTCTTGGGATCGAGATGGAAGCCGGTGACGGTACCGACCTTGACTCCGCTCAAGGTCACGTCGGTCCCGCGCTTCAAGCCGTCGATGCGGCCGAAGCGCGCCGTGATCTCGTAGCCGTCCGGCCCGGTGCGATCGGATTTGGCAAACGCGTAGAAAACGAAAACGCCGGCCACCACCAGGACCAGCGCCCCCACGATCGTCTCGACTATGTTGCGCCCCACCCCGCGTCTCCTTCGCTGCAGTCTATGTCAGCCCGGGCGCCATGCCTCGTAGGACGGTTTTGGCTTCTCTCCGGTGGAGAGCGTGTGACCGGGCGGGCGGTAGGCGTGATCGGTCCCGGTGAGATTCGGCTGATGATCCTTCTGCCACGGCTGGCGCGGCAGGCCGCCGGCCGGCGGAATGGTGTCGACCGTATGGTGCAGCCAGCCATGCCAGTCGGCAGGAACGCGCGACGCTTCGGCGACGCCGTTGTAGATCACCCAGCGCTTGCGTCGCATGCCCGCGATGATGCGCTTGTCCTGGTAGTAGCGATTGCCCTCGCCGTCCGTTCCGACAAGTTCGCCGCGCATCTTGGTGAAGAGCCAGGTGCCGATCGTCATGTATCAACCACGTTGTCGTATGTGACCGCGCCGCTTGTACGCGGGCGATTGATCGTGCGCAACGCGACGTCAACGGCACGTGATTCACATCGTTCGTCGTCATGCGAATCACGCGATTCGAGCAACTGTTGCGCGCTTGCATCATCTAGTACCATCAACATGGTGGTCTACAAAATATAGTTGCGCACACAAGATTTTGTAATTTACTATCAGGACGTGCCCATATGTGCGTGTTCGAAAGTGATCGAACACTCCCCGCAAGAGACACGGAAATGACGGGAACGGGCACGGGGGATCGTCGATGCGCTTTGAGCGTCGGTATACGCAAGCAGGAAAATCGCCATTCGAAGGGGTGGCGTTTCGTGCTGCCGATTCCGAAATCCGTAACCCCGACGGATCGCTCGTCTTCCAGTTGAAGGGTGTGGACGTCCCCGCCGAGTGGTCGCAGGTCGCCGCCGACGTTCTTGCCCAGAAGTACTTCCGTCGTGCCGGTGTGCCCGCGCGCACGATGCACGTCACCGAATTGGACGTGCCCGACTGGCTGTGGCGTTCGGTGCCCGACGAAGCCGCCCTCGCCCAATTGCCGGCGGCCGAGCGCTACGGCAGCGAAATGAGCGCGCGGCAAGTTTTCCATCGCATGGCCGGTGCCTGGACCTATTGGGGGTGGAAGGGCGGCTACTTCGACAGCGAAGCCGATGCGCGTTCGTTCTACGACGAGCATTGCTACATGCTGGCGGCGCAATTCTGCGCGCCCAATTCGCCGCAGTGGTTCAATACCGGACTGCATTGGGCTTACGGCATCGATGGCCCCGGCCAAGGTCACTGGTACGTCGACCATCGCGACGGCGTGGCCCGTCGCTCCGACTCCGCCTATGAGCGGCCGCAGCCGCATGCCTGCTTTATCCAGAGCGTCTCCGACGACTTGGTGAGCGACGGCGGGATCATGGACCTCTGGGTTCGTGAAGCACGCCTCTTCAAGTACGGCTCCGGCACCGGCTCCAACTTCTCCAAGGTGCGCGCGAACGGCGAACGGCTGTCGGGTGGCGGCAAGTCTTCCGGCTTGATGTCCTTCCTCAAGATCGGCGATCGCGCAGCCGGCGCCATCAAGTCCGGCGGCACCACGCGGCGCGCCGCCAAGATGGTGACGGTCGATATCGACCATCCCGATATCGAGGAATTCATCGCCTGGAAAATGCTCGAGGAGCAGAAGGTGGCCGCTCTGGTCGCCGGCTCCCGGCTGGCCAATCGGCATCTCAATGCGGTCATGAAGGCCTGCCTCGACACCGGCATTGCCGGTGATGGTGCTTTCGACCCGAGGCAGAATGCCAAGCTGCGGCGCGAGATCGTCGCGGCCCGTCAGGCCGAGCTGCCGGAGAACTACATCCAGCGTGTCATCCAGTTCGCACGCCAAGGCTACCGCCATATCGACTTCCCGACCTTCGACGTCGACTGGGAATCGGAGGCCTACACCTCTGTCTCGGGGCAGAACGCCAACAACTCGGTCCGGGTCACCGACGCTTTCCTTCAGGCCGTCGAAGCCGATCGGCAATGGGCTCTGACCGAACGCACGACCGGCAAGGTAGCCCGCACTGTCGGTGCCCGCGCCTTGTGGGACCAGATCGCCGAAGCAGCCTGGCACTCCGCCGACCCCGGTCTGCAGTACGACACCACGATCAACGACTGGCACACCTGCCCCGAGTCGGGCCGCATCAATGCGTCGAATCCCTGCTCCGAGTACATGTTCCTCGACGATACGGCGTGCAACCTCGCCTCGCTGAACCTGATGCGGTTCCGCCGGCAGGATGGCTCGATCGATGTCGGCTCTCTGGAGCATGCCAGCCGCCTGTGGACGGTCGTGCTCGAGATTTCGGTGATGATGGCGCAGTACCCGTCGCGCCGGATCGCCGAACTCTCCTTCGAATACCGGACCCTGGGCCTGGGCTATGCCAATCTCGGCGCCGTTCTGATGGCATCGGGCCTGGGTTACGACAGCGCCAAGGGCCGTGCCATCGCCGCGGCGCTGACGGCCATCATGACGGGGACGGCTTACGCCACCTCGGCCGAGATGGCGGCCCTGATGGGCCCCTTCCCCGGCTTCGACGCCAATCGCGAGGCGATGCTGCGCGTCATCCGCAATCATCGCCGGGCGGCCGACGGCGCCCGCGGCGGTTACGAGAGCCTTTCAACCCTGCCCATCGCCCTGGACGCCGCCAACTGCCCCGACGAGCGCCTGGTCGCGGCCGCCCGCCATGCCTGGGATCGCGCCCTGGAACTCGGTGAACGGCACGGTTTCCGCAATGCCCAGGTCTCGGTGATCGCTCCGACCGGCACGATCGGCCTGGTGATGGACTGCGACACGACCGGCATCGAGCCGGATTTCTCGCTGGTGAAATTCAAGAAGCTGGCAGGCGGCGGCTATTTCAAGATCATCAATCAGACGGTGCCGCTGGCCTTGCGTACCCTGGGCTACAGCGACGCAGCCATCGACCGGATCGTCGCCCATGCCGTCGGTCATGGGTCACTGGCGACGGCACCGGGCATCAATCACGCGACCCTGGCGGCCCGCGGATTCGACGCGGCGGCGTTGCAGCGGGTCGACCAGGCCGTCGCCACTGCCTTCGACATCCGCTTCGCCTTCAACCGCTACACGCTGGGTGACGCCTTCTGCCGCGACGTCCTCGGCTTCGACGACGCAGCACTGGGCGATGCGAGCCTCGACATCCTCGCAAGCCTCGGCTTCTCCAAGAGCGACATCGCTGCCGCCAACATCCACGCATGTGGAACGATGAGCATCGAAGGTGCTCGCGATCTTCGTCGAGAGCATCTCGCGGTGTTCGATTGTGCGAATCCCTGTGGACGAGATGGCAAGCGCTGCTTGTCTGCGGAGAGTCACATACGCATGATGGCTGCAGCCCAGCCGTTCGTATCGGGCGCCATCTCCAAGACCATCAACATGCCCAACGCAGCTACGGTCGAGGATTGCCGCAAGGCCTATGAGATGTCGTGGAAGCTTGGACTGAAAGCCAACGCGCTCTATCGCGATGGTTCCAAGCTCTCGCAGCCGTTGTCCGCCATGCTCCTCGGCGACGACCTTGCCGCCAACGACGATCTCGCCGACATGTCGCCGGCAGCGCGTGCGCCGGTCATCGCCGAACGGATCGTGGAACGCATCGTCGAGCGTGAAGTCCGCGCCGGCCGCGAGCGCCTGCCGCAGCGCCGCAAGGGCTACACCCAGAAAGCCATCGTCGGCGGACACAAGGTCTACCTGCGCACGGGCGAGTACGAGGACGGCCGGGTCGGCGAGATCTTCGTCGACATGCACAAGGAAGGCGCCGCCTTCCGCAGCCTGATGAACAACTTCGCCATCGCGATCTCGATCGGCCTGCAGTACGGCGTGCCGCTCGAGGAGTTCGTCGAGGCCTATACTTTCACGCGCTTCGAGCCTTCGGGACTGGTCGACGGCAACGACGCGATCAAGATGTCGACCTCGGTGCTCGACTACATCTTCCGCGAGCTCGCCATCTCCTATCTCGGACGCAACGACCTGTCGCATGTCGAGCAGGCCGACCTTCGGCCCGACGGCGTCGGTCGCGGCGAGGTGCAGGGCGAACTGCCCGCTCCCGGCACGGATGCCGCCGAAGCTGCGGCCGCCGCGGTGAGCCGCATCGCCAGCGTCGGTTACATGCGCAGCAACCTTTACGTATTGAATGGCCGGACGGCCGGCAATGTCGCGATCGCCAACGAAGCGATCGCGGCCGGCCCCCTGCCCAACGGACTGACGGACGGCCCAGCCGTCGCTACGGCGCACATCGCCAAGGCGGCCGTCGTCGGCGTCGCGCGCGGAGAAGCATCCTCCTCGCCCTCGGGTCTCGCCTTCGAGGCGAAGCTCAAAGGGTACGAAGGGGATGCCTGTCCGGAATGCGGCAACTTCACGATGGTCCGCAACGGGACGTGCCTCAAATGCACGACCTGCGGCGGGACCACCGGATGCAGTTGAGCATGCGTGGCGTAGCGTACCAGCGTACCCCGGGGGCCTCACGGTTGGGGACCTCATAGCTAACCATAGGAGACAGTTATGGCTGCTAAGAAGAAGGCTGCTAAGAAGAAGGCTGCTAAGAAGAAGAAGCAGTAAATAGGTAAGGGCGTAGGCCAAAGTTTACTTTGGCCCCTCTAACCAACGCCTTTCGGCTTCCGTGTGGGTGCCCCTCTCGGGCCCCACCGGAAGCCACCTTACAGAAGACGAGCAATAAGCCGATCCGACGCCTTGGTTCGCCGAGGCGGAAAGGCGAAACTAGATAAAGCGTCCGGCGACCCAGGTCTGCCGGACTTTTTTCTTGTGCACTGGATCGCAGTGCGAGGGAAAACGCCGTCTCTATTCGCCCTTGTCCTGGCATGATTCGCGCTATGCTGTAGCCATGCCGGACGACACCCCGACCATCGGCCTGCGTATCATCGAGTCCCTGGCCGCCGTCGACGCCGCGCAGTGGGACGCGTGCGCGCTGGCGCCGGGCTCCGCCGGGAACCCTTTCCTCAGCCACCGCTTCCTGAAAGCGCTGGAGGATTCCAAGTCGGTTGGCCGGCGTACCGGCTGGCAACCGCAATACCTTCTCGCTGAGTCTGCCGACGGCACGCTGCAGGGCGCGGCCCCTCTCTACGTGAAGGGGCATTCGCAGGGTGAGTATGTGTTCGACCATGGCTGGGCGCAGGCCTTGGAGCGCGCCGGCGGGCGCTACTACCCCAAGCTTCAGGTCGCCGTTCCCTTCACGCCGGTTCCCGGCCCGCGGCTGTTTGCCCGACCCGGGCCGCTCGCCGAGGCGGTGCGCGACGCCATGATCGACATGCTGGCCAAGATCGCCGGCGACAACAACATCAGCTCTGTCCATGCCACTTTCTGCACCGAAGCCGACTGGCGGCGCTTTGGTGCCCGCGGCTGGCTGCTGCGGCTCGGCCAGCAATATCACTGGCACAACAACGGCTACCGGACCTTCGACGATTTTCTGGCGGCGCTGGCGTCGCGCAAGCGCAAGGCGATCCGCAAGGAACGCGAGTCGGTGCGGCGCGACGGGCTGGTCGTGCGGGCCTTCTCCGGCGACGAGATCCGCCCCGAGCATTGGGACGCTTTCTTCGCCTTCTACATGGATACCGGCGGCCGCAAGTGGGGCTCACCCTATCTCACGCGCGCCTTCTTCGACATTCTGGGTAGCACCATGGCTGAGCAGGTCGTTCTGGTCATGGCAGAATCGGACGGCCAGGCCGTGGGCGGTGCGCTCAACCTCAAGGGCGACGACACGCTCTACGGTCGCTACTGGGGTTGCCTGGAGAGCCACGCCTTCCTGCATTTCGAGGCCTGCTACTATCAGGCGATCGACTACGCGATCGCCCATGGCCTCGCTCGCGTGGAAGCCGGCGCCCAAGGGGATCACAAAATCCAGCGCGGCTATCTGCCGGTGCCGACCTTCTCCGCCCACTGGATCGTCGATCCGGGTTTCCGACGCGCCATCGACGACTACCTGAAGCGCGAGCGCCCCGCCGTCGAGCAGGAGATCGAGGGTCTGATGCAATACTCGCCGTTCCGGAAGGACGGCGAGTGACGCCCTCCGCCGACGGCTACTTGACCATCAATATCCCGAAAAAGAACACGACGAAGAAGACCAGCGGCTCGGTCAGCGACGACAGGCCGTAGGGCACCTGCCAGCCGGTCTTGTCGACGATCGTCAGCAATGCCCAAAACACCGCGGCGGCAATCGCCGCGGCGCGAAAGGCAATCCAAAGAGGCCGCAACATTACTCCGCGAGAACCGGCTCTTGGCTGGCCGGCGGCAGCGCACCACGCTCCGGCGGCAGGAAGGTGAAGGCGAGCTTGGCGGCATCACCCTCGCCTTCGACGTCGACCCGTACCGTACCGCCGTCGGAGAGCTTGCCGAACAGGACCTCCTCCGCCAGCGGCTTCTTCACGTACTCCTGGATGACGCGGGCGAGCGGCCGGGCACCGAACAGCTTGTCGTAGCCCTTCTCCGCCAGCCAGTTGCGCGCCTTGTCGTTCAGCTCGATGAACACCTTGCGGTCGGCAAGTTGGACTTCGAGCTCGGCGACGAACTTGTCCACCACCTTGCCCATCGACTCAGGACCGAGGCTGGCGAACTTGATGATCGCGTCGAGACGGTTGCGGAACTCCGGCGCGAACAGCCGGTTGATCGCCTCATCGTCCTCGTCGTGCCGCTGTTCACGGCCGAAGCCCAGCGCGGGCTTGGCGATGTCGGCGGCGCCGGCATTGGTCGTCATGCAGAGGATGACATTGCGGAAGTCGACCGTCCGGCCGTTATGGTCGGTCAGCTTGCCGTAATCCATCACCTGCAACAGGACGTTGAACACGTCCGGGTGCGCCTTCTCGATTTCGTCGAACAGCACGACGCAATGCGGATGCTGGTTCACCTTGTCGGTCAGCAGGCCGCCCTGGTCGAAGCCGACATAACCCGGCGGCGCGCCGATCAGGCGCGAGACGCTGTGGCGTTCCATGTACTCCGACATGTCGAAGCGGACGACCTCGAGGCCGAGCAGACGCGCGAGCTGGCGTGTCACCTCGGTCTTGCCGACGCCGGTCGGGCCGGCCAGCAGGTAACTGCCGATCGGCTTCTCCGGCGCCCGCAATCCGGCACGCGCCAGCTTGATCGAGGCGGCCAGCTGGTCGATTGCGCGATCCTGACCGAACACCACGGTCTTCAGGTCGCGATCGATGTTGCGCAGCATCTCGGTGTCGTCTTTCGACACGCTCTTGGGCGGGATGCGCGCGATCTTGGCGACGATCTCCTCGATGTCCGGCACTTCGATCGTGGTTTTGCGCAGATCCGGGGTCCGCAGCATCTGCGCCGCACCCACCTCGTCGATCACGTCGATCGCCTTGTCCGGCAGCTTGCGATCGTGGATGTAGCGCGCCGAGAGCTCGACCGCGGCCTTGATGGCATCGTCGGTGTAGCTCACGTGATGGTGCTTCTCGTAGACCGGCTTCAGCCCCTTCATGATCTCGACCGCATCGCCGATCGTCGGCTCGGGGACATCGATCTTCTGGAAGCGCCGCACCAGTGCGCGATCCTTCTCGAAGTAGTTGCGGTATTCCTTGTAGGTGGTCGAGCCGATGCAGCGCAGCTCGCCCGACTGCAGCGAAGGTTTCAGGAGATTCGATGCATCCATGGAACCGCCCGACGTCGCACCGGCGCCGATGATCGTATGGATCTCGTCGATGAACAGCACCGAGTTGGGCTTCTTCTTGAGCTCGGAAAGAACGGCCTTGAGGCGCTCCTCGAAGTCGCCACGGTAGCGGGTGCCGGCCAGCAGCGCGCCCATGTCGAGGGCATAAATCACTGCTTCCTTGAGGACTTCCGGAACTTCGCCGTCGACGATCTTGCGCGCCAAGCCCTCGGCGATGGCCGTCTTGCCGACGCCCGGCTCACCGACATAGAGCGGATTGTTCTTGGTCCGGCGGCAGAGCACCTGGATGGTGCGCTCGACTTCGTGCTCGCGCCCGATCAGCGGGTCCACCCGGCCGTCACGCGCTTTCTGGTTGAGGTCTACACAGTACGCCGCCAGAGCCTCGTTGCCCTGCTTGGCGTTCGACTCGGCGCCGGCTGCCTCTTCCTCGGCGCCGGACACACGACGTGTCCGGGCGCGGCCCGGGACCTTGGCCTTGCCATGGCTGATGTAGTCGACTGCGTCGAGGCGCGTCATGCCCTGGTTCTCGAGGAACGACACGGCATGACTGTCACGCTCCGAGAACAGCGCCACAAGTACGTTGGCGCCGGTCACTTCCTTGCGGCCCGACGACTGGACGTGGACGGCGGCGCGCTGGACCACGCGCTGGAAGCCCGCTGTCGGCAGCGGCTCACTGGGCGTCTGTGTGATGATTCCCTTCAGTCGATTGTCGATGAAGGTTTCGAGATCGTGCCGCAGACGGTCGATATCGACGCCGCATGCCTTGAGGACAGGTGTGGCATCCTCGTCTTCCGTCATCGCCAGCAGCAGGTGCTCCAGCGTCGCGTATTCGTGACGACGTTCACCCGCCAAGCCGAAGGCGCGGTGCAGGGACTTCTCGAGGTTCTTGGACAGCATGGACATCGAACCACCTCGACAGAAAAACGAACTACTCTCTGGCCGCTACTCTTTCTCCAACGTGCACTGGAGAGGGTGCTGATTCTTGCGGGCGTAATCCACCGTCTGAGTCACCTTGGTCTCGGCGATCTCGTAGGTGTAGACGCCGCATACGCCCACCCCCTTCTGGTGAACGTGAAGCATGATCTGAGTGGCTTCATCCCGGTTCTTCTGAAAAATGTTCTGCAGGACATCGACGACGAACTCCATCGGTGTGTAGTCGTCATTCAACATCAAGACCTTGTACATCGACGGCTTCTTGGTGCGCGTACGCGTCAGGGTCAGGGCGCCGGTACGACCTTCGTCGCCGCCACCTTCCCTGTCTTCCCGGCGCGGCGGTTGTTGGGGCGGCCCCCC
Source organism: Alphaproteobacteria bacterium 65-37 (assembly GCA_001897995.1). GTDB lineage: Bacteria > Pseudomonadota > Alphaproteobacteria > Reyranellales > Reyranellaceae > Reyranella. The sequence continues at coordinate 93,252 of MKRV01000265.1, forward strand.
AGGTGATCCACCGGGCGGCTCGCTCGGGTCTCCCAGCCGCCATTCGCCGGCACTACGCACAAAGTCCATCGTTCCGATCAAACTCCAAATCGAAGCCACACAGTGAATTATATAGGTAGCGCCGTCGTTTCCGCTACCTCGGCCGCAATCCGTCCTTCCCCACCACCAGCATCCAGCGATCTGCACGAGCCCGGCTGATCGGCGCATTCATGTCGCGACGCAATTCGGCGGGTTCCAGTTTGCGGGGCGGATTGACCGGTATCGGCACGTTGTCCCACGAGAAAAGCCTCGCGGCGAATTTCACGTTGGCAAAACCGTCCGTCGGGTAATGGTAGGCCTGAAAACCCCAGACGCCGTTCCGGCAGGAGGCCACCGTCCACCAGAAGTCGTTATCCGGCAGCCGCAACCCGTCCGGCGGCGGACCAAAGCCGCGGCTCGCCTCGAGCAGCCCAACCAGTTCCCGGGTCTCGCCGGCATTCAGCAGCCGCTGCCCCCGCTTCATGCTCCAGGGCCCGAACACATCGGAGGGTTCGGAGATCAGCATGTTGGTGATGCCGGTGGTTACCGTCCCCTGCCCGGTCAGGACGCCGATATTCAGACCGGCTGTCCCGTCGGGCTGCAGGTAAATCTCGTAGGCCCGTACCTGTTCTTCCCACAGGGCGTTGTAGATCAGCCTCAGTCGATTGCGGCCGCCTGGAGTGCACTGCTCCTGAATATCTCTGGCCGCCACGTAGTCGAACCAGTTAAAGCTGCGGACAATGGGCTTGTCGACATTGCGGTCCGCCCGTTGCGCCCACGCCGACGGCGCTCCAACGAGGGTCAGGGCCGCCAACGCCAACAAAAAAGCCTTCATCGTCGCCTCCTGATGCGATTGGGTAGTTTCCGGGGCAACTTTGGCGCCACCGCGGCAGCGGCGGCGTTGCGTAGGCGCCCAATCTTTAGTAATCTTATAGAAATTGCCTATAAGCTATTGGCCGGGCACACAAATCCAATTTGAGCGTATGGCGTATTCGCGATGACCTTCCCCTTCAGGCAAATCGCGGTCAGCCTCTCCTGGCTAGCCGTGAGTGTGGTTTTTCTCGGCGCCTCGGTGGCGCCGTTGCCTGTTGAGGCCCAGACGACGTCGGTCAAACGGGCCGGCTCGCCGGTCAAGGTCAAGTCCCGCGCCAAGAGTCGCGCCGCGCCGGCTGTCTCCTCCTGGGTTCCCAATCCTGCTGTCAGCGGCCGCGATGCCTACCTCATCGTCGATGCGCAGAGCGGTCGCGAATTGATGGCCGATCGGGCCGACGAACTCCGTCATCCGGCGTCGCTGACCAAGCTGATGACCATCTACCTCACCTTCTCGGCGCTCGATTCGGGCCGCCTGTCCTTGGGTGATCAAATTCCCGTGTCGGTCAATGCGCTCAATGCGCCGCCGACCAAGATGGGCATGACACCGGGCGGCAAGATCAATGTGCGCGATGCCGTGATGGCACTGGTGACGCGGTCGGCCAACGACGCCGCCGTCCTCCTCGCCGAAGGCATGGCCGGCAGCGAAGAAGCCTTCGCCCAGGTCATGACCCAGAAAGCCCGCCAGCTCGGCATGACTTCTACGGTATTTCGCAATGCGTCGGGCTTGCCGAACCGTGAGCAGGTCACCACCGCTCGCGATCTCAGCCGCCTCGCCAACGCACTGCTGCGAGACTATCCGCATTACTATGGGATCTTCTCCGTCCAGAGCTATGCCTACCGCGGTCGATCACTGGAAAACCACAACCGCATGCTCGGCTACTACGACGGTGCCGACGGCCTGAAGACCGGCTACACGAACGCGTCGGGCTTCAATCTGGTCATGTCGGCCGTGCGTGACAATCGCCGCCTGATCGGCGTGGTGATGGGAGGCGACAGCGCCGGCCAGCGCGACCGGCAGATGGCAGCGCTCATGGATCGCGGCTTCAACATGGCTCAGTCGATGCAGCTTTCCGCGTGGACAGCTCAGCGCAAGCCGCCGACTGCGCGTTACTCGGCCGCCCAGTTCGACCCCGGCGCCAGCTTCGCCGAAGCCTACCGGCCGCCGGCGACAGTCGCCAAGGCCGACGCACCCACCACCCAGAAGCCGGCCGTGACGCCGAAGTATGCGGGCTTCGTTGCCCCCGCACCGGCGACGCCAACGACGGTGCCGGCCACTGCCGCCGTGCCGGTTCCCAACGACAATACGCCGAGCCTCGGCACCTGGGTGATCCAGGTCGGCTCGTTCAATGAGCCGCAAGCCGCGCAGATGGCGCTGCAGCGCGCCTCGTCCGCCCTGCCGGCAACGACATCGAAGTCCGCGTCCGTCACGGTCGACGAAGTGCAGATGGCCAACCGCACCTTCCACCGCGCCCGGCTGACCAACCTGTCACAAGAGCAGGCGGTCGATGGTTGCAAGCAGCTCGAGAAGAAGAAGATCTACTGCTCGGCGCTGCAGATCACGTCGTGGAACACGCCAAGCGCTCGTTGAGCGCCTTGCGGAGCCAACCGACGAACGGCCGCTTGTGACGACGCTGCCATAGCGCGAGGTCCCAAGCGTCCTCGCTGGGCTTCAGCCGCGCCTGGATCGGCTCGAACACCGACACGGTCGTCAGGATGCCGGCGACCTTCACGCGCAACGGCGCGATCCGGTAGCCAGGCCCTTCGTAACCGGCGAGCCGGGCGACGTCGCGACGGCTGAGGCCGCCGACGATCGCCCCCTCCACCTCCTCACAGGGATCCGGGATGACGACTGGATAGGTCGCGTCCTTGGCCCTGCGGCGGGCATGCCCCGGCAGGCTCGCCGCCTGATAGGCCTGCGGCGGCAAGCGACGTCCCAGGACGATCGCTGTGACGTCGCGATCGAGCAAGGTCCCGTAGAAGAAGAAGCGCATCAGTGATGCCCGGCACCGGCCTCCACGTCGTCGGGCAGCTCGACGCCGCTGGCCGCCAGGGCGCCCTTCAGCTCGGCCTTCAGCCGCTCGAGCCCGGCATCGTCTGCTGCCTCGCAGCGTGCCACGAGGACGGGCTGGGTGTTCGAGGCGCGCAGCAGCCACCATCCGTCCTTGGTGCTGACGCGCACACCGTCGATATCGGAGAATTTGGCCCCTTCCTTCTGCAGACGGGCCTTCACCTTCTCGACGACACCGAACTTCTGGTCGTCGGGGCAGTCGAAGCGCAGCTCCGGCGTATTGACCGGCTGCGGCAGGCCATCGCGCATCTCGGCCAGGCTCTCCTTGGCGTTGGCCACGACGTTGAGCAGGCGCAGCGCGCAATAGAGCGCATCGTCGAAGCCGTAGAAGGTATCGGCGAAGAACACATGGCCGCTCATCTCGCCAGCCAGCGGCGAGCCGATCTCCGCCATCTTGCTCTTGATCAGCGAATGGCCGGTCTTGAACATCATCGGCACGCCGCCGGCCTTGGCGATCTCGTCGAACAGGACCTGGCTCGCCTTCACGTCGGCGATGATCGTGGCCCCCGGCTTGCTCTTCAGCACGTCGCGCGCCCACAGAACCAGCAACTGGTCTCCCCACAGGATGCGGCCCTTGCCGTCGACCGCACCGATGCGATCGCCGTCGCCGTCGAAAGCGATGCCGAGGTCGCATCCCCGGGCTTTCACCTCGGCAATGAGCTGTTCGAGATTCTTCGGCACGGTCGGATCGGGATGGTGGGCCGGGAAGGTTCCATCGACCTTCTCGTTGAGCACAAAATGCTCGCCCTGCAGCTTGTCGACGACCGCACGGATCGAGACACCGACGGCGCCGTTGCCGATATCCCAGGCGACCTTGAGCTTGCGCCCGGGCTTCACGTCGCGCACCAGGCGGGCGGCATAGTCCGACAGGATGTCTTTCTTCTCGACCTTGCCCTGCCCGACCGCCCAGTCGCCCTTGCCGGCCATCGTCCCCAGCGTCTGGATATCGGCGCCGAAGAACGACTTCTTGCCCATCATCATCTTGAAGCCGTTGTAATCCGGCGGATTGTGCGAACCGGTGATCTGGATGCCGCCGTCGGCTTCCAGGTGATAAACGGCGTAGTAGAGCATCGGCGTCGCGGCGACCCCGATATTGACGACGTCGACACCCGAGGCCGTAAGGCCTTCGATGCAGGCCGCAGCCAGTTCCGGCGAGCTCAGGCGGCCGTCGTAGCCGAGTGCCACCCGCTTGCCGCCCTTGCGCTTGACGATCGTGCCGAAGGTTCGGCCGATCGCACGGGCATCAGCGGCGTGGACCGTCGTGCCGACAACTCCGCGGATATCGTATTCGCGCAGGATGCTGGGATCGAATTTGTGCGCGGTCTGGCTCATGAAAAGCACTCCGGATTGGCTCGTTGACAATCAGCTGCGGGGGCCAGGGCGGCCTACACCTTCGTAGGCGAAGCCCATGCCCCGCATCTCCTCGGGATCAAAAGCATTGCGCAAATCGACAATACGCGGTTGGCGCATCAGTTCCTTCAGGCGGCGCGGATCCAGGCCGCGGAATTCATGCCATTCGGTGATCAGCACCAGGACATCAGCGTCGGCCACCGCGTCGTACGCCGTCTTGGCGAATTCGATGTTCGTGAGCAGGCGGCCGGCCTCGGCCATGCCCTCGGGGTCGAATGCCACGATCCTGGCGCCAGCCGCCTGCAGCGCCGGGACGATGTCGAGTGACGGCGCATCGCGCATGTCGTCGGTATTGGGCTTGAAAGTAAGGCCCAGAACGCCGATGCGCAGCCCCTTCACGGAGCCGCCGCAGAAGGCGATGACCTTGTCGGCCATCCGCTTCTTGCGCGCATCGTTCACGGCGATCACCTGCTCGACGATCGTCTGTGGTGCATCGACCTCGCGTGCGGTGTAGGCGAGCGCCAGCGTATCCTTGGGAAAGCACGACCCGCCGAAGCCCGGGCCGGGATGCAAGAACTTCCGGCCGATGCGCCCATCCAGGCCGATTCCCCGGGCAACATCGTGGACGTCCGCGCCGACCTTCTCGCAAAGATCGGCGATCTCGTTGATGAAGGTGATCTTGGTCGCCAGAAACGCGTTTCCGGCGTACTTCGTGACTTCGGCGGTTTCGATGTTGGTGAAGACCATCGGCGTCTGGATCAGGTTCAACGGCCGATAGATGGCGGCCATCACCTCGCGGGCTCGTGTGCTCTCGACGCCGATCACGACGCGGTCGGGCTTCATGAAATCCTCGATCGCCGCACCTTCGCGCAGGAACTCGGGATTGGAGGCCACGTCGAATTCGACTCCCGGCCGCGTCTCGCGAATGATACGCGCGACTTCACGACCGGTGCCGACCGGCACCGTCGATTTGGTGACGACGACCGTATACTTGTCGAGCGCGCCCGCGACCTCCGCCGCAGCGGCATAAACGTAACTCAGATCGGCATGGCCGTCGCCGCGCCGGGTCGGCGTTCCGACGGCGATGAAGACGGCATCGGCGTCGCCGACGGCATCCTGCAGACTGGTTCCAAAGGACAGCCGGCCGGCTCGCACATTGTCGGCCACCAGCTTGTCGAGACCAGGCTCATAGATCGGAATCTCGCCCTTGCGCAGCCGTTCGATCTTGGCCGCTTCCTTGTCCACACAGACGACGTCGTGGCCGAATTGAGCAAAACAGGCGCCTGACACCAGCCCGACATAACCCGACCCGATCATCGCAATGCGCATGGCGTCAGCCCTTCACCAGGCGTTCAATGAGGGCGCGACTCTCGGCCTTCGTATCTTCGCGGTCGAGGGAGATCGCCACATTGGCTTCGAGGAAGCCGAGACGGTTGCCGCAATCGTAGCGCCTGCCGGTGTAGCGCAGCGCATGAAACGGCGTGTCGCCGATCATCTTCGCCATGGCATCGGTAAGCTGGATCTCTCCGCCGGCGCCGGTCTCGTGCTTGTCGAGATGGTCGAACACTTCCGGCAGCAATACGTAGCGTCCGATCAAGGCCAGAGTTGACGGTGCGTCCTCAGGCTTCGGCTTCTCGACCATTCCGGTGATCTCGGCGAGCCCGCCCTTCTCGTCCTTCACCGCCGCGATGCCGTAGCTCTTGGTCTGTTCGCGCGGGACATCCATCACCGCGACGACACTGCCGCCGGTCTTGTCGTGCGCCATGGCGAGCTGACCGATGCAGCTCGGTGTATCGAGTGTCAGCTCATCGGGCAGCAGCACGGCAAAAGGTTCGCGACCAATCCAATGCCGGGCGCACCAGACCGCATGTCCGAGGCCGAGCGGCTTTTGCTGGCGTGTGAAGATGGCATTGCCGGGTTTGATGGTGGCAGCCTGCGTCTGCTTCAGCTCCGGCGCCTTCTTGCGCTGCTCGAGCGTCGCTTCCAGTTCGTAGGCATGGTCGAAATGGTCTTCGAGGGCGCCCTTGTTGCGGCCGGAAACGAAGACGAACTCGTCGATACCGGCCTGCAGACACTCCTCGACGGCGTACTGGATCAACGGCCGGTCGACCACGGTCAGCATTTCCTTCGGCATGGCCTTGGTGGCCGGCAGAAATCGGGTTCCCAGACCCGCGACGGGCAGAACGGCTTTACGGACACGCTGAACCATGCTTACCAACCTCGTTGAACGGGTGGATTATATTGGCAAATCAATGCTTTGATAGGGATTGCCGAGTGACAATCCGAGGGTCGGACCAAGGGCCGGGCTAGATGCCATGCCCGTGCAGGTCCCGCAAGCCGATCAACCGCCAAGGAGAACGTCCTTGGCACGGTTGATCCGGGCCGCAAGGTCGGCCGAGCCGCCGACATCGGGATGCATGCGCTGAATGAGGCGGCGATAGGCGGCGCGAATCTCGTCGGCCGTCGCTCCCTCCTTCAGCCCCAGGACCGCATGCGCTTCCTCGCGCGTCATATCGGTGCGCGGTCCGCGCGGCCCCTGCTGATGATACTGCTGTTGCTTGTTTCGCCAATCCGGACCGAGCCGCCGGTCGAGATAGGCCTCCATCACCCGCAACGAATCGGCGTCTGCCGCACATTCACTGCGCAGTTCCAGAAGATCGACTTCCGACAGCGCGTCGAGCGTACGTCCGGCGAAGCGTCCGGCCAGGACCGTTCCGCCGACGTCGCCACTGCCGTGATCGATCCAGGCCTGCAGAAAGCTCGTGCGCACTTCCGTGCGCTGGCCGTGGCCCGGCGAACTGAAGCCACCGGATGGCCGGTGGCGCAAAGCCCGTGCGATCAAACCAGTGACCAGCAGACCGGCCAGCCCAAGCAATTCGGGCAACAAGCCCGGAAGGAAGCGAAGGCCAAAGATCAGGAACGCGCCAATGCCCAGCCCTCCCATCACGACCAGCGCGATGCGCAGGATCTTGGCCAAGGCCGAGGGCCTGGCCCGTAGTAACCAGGCGATCCCCAGCGCGAAGGCAACGAGTACGACCAGCGCCAGGAAAACGGCGGGCATGATGCCTTATCGCGCCGGCACCAGCACCGGCGGGATCGGCACCATGGGTGCAGGGCCTGGTGCCGGTGGTGTCTGCCCCTGAGCCTCTGCCCGTTCGCGCTGGATCTGCCGCCAGCGCTCGACATTGCGCTGATGCTCGTACAGCGTGAGCGCGAAGGCATGCCCTCCCTGCCCGTCCGCTACAAAATAGATCGCACGGTCCCGCACCGGATTGGTTGCCGCCACGATGGAGGCTCGCCCAGGATTGCAGATCGGTCCGCGCGGCAGGCCCATGATCACATAGGTATTATAGGGTGTATTCGAGGTCAGATCGGCCCGCGTCAGCTCGCGATTGAACGGCACCTTGCCCAACGTCAGGCCGTAGATCGTCGTGGGATCGCTATCGAGCTTCATGCGCCGGCGCAGTCGGTTGATGAAGACCGCCGCAATCCTGGTGCGCTCGGCTGGCACTGCCGTCTCCTTCTCGATCATCGAGGCGAGGATCAGGGCATCGCGCTTGTTGGCGAGTGGCAGGCCGGCGGTCCGCTTCTTCCAGGCCTCGTCCAGCGTCTTCTCCATCGCCTCCTTCATGCGCATCAGCAGGCCGTCGCGGGTGTCGTCGCGCGAATAGAAGTAGGTTTCAGGCAGAAGGTCGCCTTCCTTGACGTCGATCGTGATCTCGCCCGTGAGGGCCTCCGTCTTGCGCAGCAGATCGAGCACTTCGGCCGTCGTCATGCCTTCCGGCACCGTCAGCCGGCGCTGCACGACCTTGCCCGACTGCAGCAGCTCGACCAGCGCCTGCATGGACGTATGGGCCGGCACTTCGTACTCGCCGGCCTTGATCGGCTTGGGCGACGGATCGATCATCAGGGCGACGCGGAAGAGCCGCGGATGGGAGATGACACCCTCTTCCTGCAGCAGCTTCGACATGGTCGCAGGCCCTGCGCCACGCGGAATCACCACGTTCTTCGTCTTCTCGAGCGGGCCGGCCGCCGTGAGGATCGTGTGCCCAAGGTAGAGCGCACCGCCCATCAAGGTGACGAGCAGTGCGACGAAGAATAGAACCCAACGAAAATAGCTGAGCAAACTCAGCTCCCGGCGGTCAAACGGCGCCGACGATCAGCGAGGCGTTGGTGCCGCCAAATCCGAAAGAGTTGCTGAGCGCATAACGGACTTTGCGCTGCTTGGCTTGCTTGGGCACCAGGTCGATATCACACCCTTCGTCCGGCTCGTCGAGGTTGAGCGTGGGCGGAACGGCCTGGTCGATGATCGACTTGATCGCGTAGATCGCCTCGATCGCCCCGGCCGCGCCCAGGAGATGGCCCGTCGCCGACTTAGTCGACGACATGGAAAGCTTATAGGCATCCTGGCCGAATGCCCTCTTCACAGCACCAAGCTCGATGACATCGGCCATCGTCGAGGTACCGTGCGCATTCACATAATCGATCTGGTCGGTGCCGAGCTTGGCGCGCTTCAGCGCCGCCTTCATGGCACGCATCGCGCCGTCGCCATCCTCGGATGGTGCAGTGATGTGGTGGGCATCACCCGACAGGCCGTAACCAATGATCTCAGCGTAGATCTTCGCACCACGCTTCTTGGCGTGCTCATATTCTTCGAGCACCACGCAGCCCGCACCCTCGCCCATGACGAAGCCGTCGCGCCGCTTGTCCCATGGCCGCGAGGCCAGGGTCGGCGTATCGTTGAAATCCGTCGATAGCGCCTTGCAGGCATTGAAACCTGCCATGCCGATACGACAGATCGCAGCTTCGGCCCCACCGGCCACCATGACGTCGGCATCCTCGAGCTGGATCAACCGAGCCGCATCGCCCAAAGCATGGGCGCCGGTGGCGCAAGCCGTGACCACAGAATGGTTCGGCCCCTTGAAGCCGTACTTGATCGAAACCTGGCCGGAGACGAGGTTGATCAGTGCGGAAGGAATGAAGAACGGGCTGACGCGCCGCGGTCCACGCTCCTTCAACACCAACGACGTCTCGTAGATCGTCTGCAAGCCGCCGATGCCGGAGCCGATCATGACGCCGGTTCGGGTCATGCCCTCCTCGTCCTGTGGCTTCCAGCCGGAGTCCTCGACGGCTTGTTCAGCAGCGGCGAGACCGAAGACGATGAAGCGATCAAGCTTTCGCTGGTCCTTGGGGGCGATATAGGCATCGGCATTGAAATGGCCGTTCGCCTTGTCACCCAGCGGCACCTCACCCGCGATCTTGGTCGCAAGATCGGAAGTATCAAACGCCTGGATGGCCCGGATGCCGGACTCCGCCGCCATCAGGCGACGCCAGTTGGTGTCGACGCCGTCTCCCAACGGCGTCACCATCCCCATCCCCGTTACGACAACTCGCCTCATCTTTCGCCTTCCTAACTGCAGGAACTGGCGAAGATCAGGACTTCGCGTTGCTCTTGATGAAGCCGATCGCGTCACCGACGGTCTGGATCTTCTCAGCCGCGTCGTCGGGAATCTCGATGCCGAATTCCTCTTCGAACGCCATGACCAGCTCGACCGTGTCGAGGCTGTCCGCGCCGAGATCGTCGATGAACTTGGCGTCTTCCTTGACCTGCGCGGCCTCGACGCCGAGATGCTCGACAACGATCTTCTTAACGCGCTCGGCAATATCGCTCATTTTCTTGTCCTTCCGTCTATTCCCAAAATCCCGGTCGCCGAAGGGGTTGGCGAAGTCCGGGCTCTTAACATAGCTCCCCGGCCATTGGCTAGAACCGAAAAGCCCACAGAATCAGGCACTTGAAGGGTCGTGGTGGAGGCCGACCCTCAGATCATCGCCATCCCGCCATTGATGTGCAGGGTCTGGCCGGTCACGTACCCTGCCTCGTCACTGGCGAGATAGACGACACCGGCCGCAATTTCGTCGGGCGTTCCCAGGCGATCGGCCGGCACGCGGCCGAGAATCCCCTTCTTCTGGTCGTCGGTCAGCACATCGGTCATCGGCGTCGCGATGAAGCCCGGCGCCAGGCAGTTCACGGTGATCCCGCGCGATGCCAGTTCCTGCGCCAGCGACTTGGACATGCCGATCAGGCCCGCCTTGGCCGCCGCGTAGTTCGCCTGGCCCGGATTGCCGGTGACGCCCACGATCGAGGTGATGTTGATCACGCGCCCGAAGCGGCGCTTCATCATGCCGCGCATGGCAGCGCGGGTCAGCCGGAAGGTGCCGGTGAGGTTCACCTGCAGCACTTTCTCCCACTCCTCGTCCTTCATGCGCATCGAGATGTTGTCGCGGGTGATCCCGGCATTGTTCACCAGGATGTCGAGCTTGCCCATCGCCGCCTCGGCGTCCTTGGCCAGCCGGTCGATGTCGGCAGGATCGTCCATCTTCGCCGTCACGACATGCGCGCGCTCGCCCAGTGCCGCCTTGAGCTGCTCCAGGGCCTCGGCCCGAGTGCCCGACAGGGTGACGGTCGCACCCTGCTTGTGCAGGGCCCGGGCGATCGCCCCACCGATGCCGCCGGACGCGCCGGTGACGAGAGCCGCTTTGCCGCCGAGATCGAACATGATGGGGCTACTCCTCAGGCGGTCTTGAGAAAGGCTTCGATGTCGGCCGGCGTGTTCAGCGCGACACCGGTCATTTCCTTGTCGATGCGCTTGACCAGGCCCGACAGGACCTTGCCGGAGCCGCACTCGACCAGCGTGCCGACACCGTGCGTCCTCATATACTGCACGCCTTCCCGCCACCGCACCAAGCCGGTCACCTGCTCCACGAGACGCTGCTTGATCGCGCCCGGGTCGCTGATCTCGGCCGCGAGCACATTGGCCACGAGCGGCACGCGAGGCGGCGCCAGTGCAACCGCTTCGAGGGCGGCCTGCATCGCATCGGCGGCGGGCTGCATCAACGGGCAATGGAAAGGCGCGCTTACCGGCAGCATCATGCCGCGCTTGCAGCCCTTGGCTTTGGCGACCTCGATCGCACGCTCCACGGCCTCCTTGTGGCCGCTGACCACGACCTGGCCGCCGCCATTGTCGTTGGCCACGGCGACCACCTGGCCCTGCGCGGCTTCCTTGCAGGCCTCCTGGGCGGGCTCCAGCTCGATGCCCAGCAGTGCGGCCATGGCGCCGACGCCGACCGGCACGGCCTTTTGCATGGACTGCCCCCTGAGCTTCAGAAGACGGGCCGTGTCGGCCAGTTTCAGCGCACCTGCTGCAGCAAGGGCAGAGTACTCACCCAACGAATGACCTGCCACGTAGGTGGCCAGTGACGGTAGCGCCTTACCCCCATCCTTCTCCAGGATTCGGACAACTGCGACACTCACGGCCATCAGGGCGGGCTGTGCGTTCTCGGTCAGGGTGAGATCGCCTTCCGGCCCTTCCCTCATCAGCTTCGACAGATTCTGGCTCAGCGCCTCATCGACTTCGCCGAACACGTCGCGAGCGGTGGCAAAAGCCCCTGCCAGGTCGACGCCCATGCCCACCGCCTGAGATCCCTGCCCCGGGAAGACGAAAGCCCGACTCATACGCGTTTTCCCCCTTTGTTCGACGCGAATTGCGCGCAGTCATACCGGCGCCTTCGACGCAGTCAAGCGACGGCCGGATGGCTTGATTTCGGACGGCGGGCCTGTATAACCGCCGCTCTTCGGGGCCTAAATCGGCCCCGATCTCCTTGCCGGCTCGGGCATCGTACCTTTTTCGGACGATGCGGGAGCCGGCTAGATCCGGCCGGTTCCCTGAACTCCGGGTCGTTAACAGCCATAAGGAGCCGAAACGACATGGCACTTTACGAGAACGTCTTCATTGCGCGTCAGGATGTCCCGACGACGCAGGTGGAGACATTGACGAACCAGTTCGCGGAGCTGGTCACCAACCTGGGCGGCACCGTCTCCAAGAAGGAGTACTGGGGCCTGCGCTCGTTGACCTACCGCATCAAGAAGAACCGCAAGGGCCACTACACCCTGCTCAACATCGACGCCCCGTCGGCGGCGGTGAAGGAGCTGGAGCGCACGATGTCGATCAACGAAGACATCATCCGCTTCATCACGGTTCGCGTCGACGAGCTCGAGGAAGGTCCCTCGGCCGTCATGCAGCGCAGCGCCGAGAAGTCGGACCGTCCGGGCGGCGATCGTGGCGATCGCTGGGGCGACCGTCCGCCGCGCCGCGAGCGTCCGCGCTTCGGTGACGAAGGCGCAGCACCCGTCGCCACCCAAGGAGAAGAAGAATGAGCGCGCAACGCCGCCCCTTCACCCGTCGCCGCAAGAGCTGCCCGTTCTCGGGAGCCAACGCGCCGAAGATCGACTACAAGGATGTGCGCCTTCTGCAGCGTTTCATCTCCGAACGCGGCAAGATCGTTCCCAGCCGCATCTCGGCGGTTTCGTCCAAGAAGCAGCGTGAACTCGCTCAGGCGATCAAGCGCGCCCGCTTCCTGGCGCTCCTGCCCTACGTCATCGCCTAACCAGGAGACGCGATCATGCCGATGAACGTCATCCTGCTGGAGCGCGTGCCGAAGCTCGGTCAGATGGGCGATGTTGTGAAGGTGAAGCCCGGCTTCGCCCGCAACTTCCTCCTGCCGCAGAAGAAGGCCCTGCGCGCCACCAAGGACAACATCACCTACTTCGAATCGCAGCGTAAGACGCTCGAGGCCCAGAACCTGGAGCGTCGCGGCGAAGCCGAAGCCGTTGGCGCGAAGATCAAGGACTTCAAGGTCACCTTGATCCGCCAGGCCTCGGAAGCCTTGCAGCTCTACGGTTCGGTCACTTCCCGTGACATCGCCGACGCTGCTGGTGCCGAGGGCGTCAAGCTGCAGCGCAGCCAGATCGAGCTCGACAAGCCGATCAAGACCCTGGGCGCACACAAGATCAAGGTGCATCTCCACCCGGAGGTCACGGTCGAGATCGTCGCGATCATCGCCCGCTCGCCGGACGAGGCCGAGTTCTTGGGCAAGGGCGGCACCCTGGTCGCCGAGACCGAGCGCGCCGCAATGGAAGCGGCCGAAGCCGCTCAGCGGGCGGCCGAGCAGGCCGCTGCGCTGTTCGAAGCCAAGGCCGCTGCCGAAGGCGAAGCTGCCGAGGTTCCGACCGAGGCCGAGGAAGCGCCGGCCGACCAGAAGTAGCCCGCGTGCCCCCGGGCACCGTGCATGTCTTCGAACGCATGCCATCGCACCGCGATGGCATGCGTTTTCTTTTGTGGCGCCTGAAGATCGGGGTTCTGCCGTGATCTGGCGATTGGGCGCCCTCCTCGTCGCGGCCCTCGTGGCGATGCCCCTGCTCGGCATCGCTTCCAGCTTGTTCACCTGGCAAGGCGATCTCTGGAAGCATCTGGCAGCGACCCAGCTTTCCGACATCATCGGCAACACGATCGTCCTGCTCCTGGGTGTCGGCGTCGGCACCGTTGCCATCGGCACCGGCACGGCCTGGCTCGTCACCATGTGCCGCTTTCCCGGCAGCGCCGTCCTGCAATGGGCGCTGCTTCTGCCGCTGGTCCTGCCGACCTACATCATCGGCTATGCTTATGCCGACCTGCTCGCCTTTGCCGGTCCGGTGCAGACCGCGCTCCGTCAAGCGACAGGCTGGGCGCGCGCCGACTACTGGTTCCCCGACCTGGGATCGGCCAGCGGCGTGGCCTTCCTTTTCACGCTGGTCCTCTACCCCTACGTCTACCTCGCCGCCCGCACGGCTTTCCTGGCGCAATCGCCGTCGCTCCTCGAGGCAAGCCGCATCCTGGGCCACGGGCCGTGGCGGACCTTCCTGCGCATCGGGCTGCCGCTCGCCCGACCTGCGGTGGCGGCCGGAGCTGCACTGGCGCTGCTCGAGGCGCTCGCCGACTTCGGCACGGTTCAGTATTACGGCGTCCACACCTTCACGACGGCGATCTATCGGACCTGGTACGGCATGGGCAACCGCGAGGGCGCCGCGCAGATCTCGCTGGCCCTGATCGCCATTGCAGCCTTCCTGATCCTGCTCGAGCGCCGCTCGCGGGGCCGGGCGCGCTTCAGCATCGCGTCGAACCTGCGCCATCATGCCGAACCGGCAGTCCTGCCGACCGGTGCCGGCGTGCTGGCGCTGTTCGCCTGCGCCCTGCCCATCCTTCTCGGCTTCATCCTGCCAACGCTGCATCTCGCGAACCTTGCTCTGGCGTCGGGCGTCACGGTCACCGACGCGCGTTTCATCGGTGATGCGATCAACAGCTTCCTGCTGGCCACCCTGGCCGCCGTCATCGTCGTCGGGCTGGCGCTGTTCCTGAGCTATGCCGGCCGCCTGGTGCGCCGGCGCATGCTCAACCGCACCATCGAGTTCGCCTCGCTGGGCTACGCGATCCCCGGCGCCGTCATCGCCGTCGGCGTGCTGCTGCCGCTTGCTGCCGCCGATCATGGTATCGACCGCCTGGCACGCAATCTCTTCGGCCTGCCCGTCGGTCTGCTGCTGAGCGGCACGGCATTTGCGCTGCTGACGGCCTACACCGTGCGTTTCCTCGCGGTCGGCCTCGCCAATGTCGCACCGGGCTTGGCGGCGATCGATCCGGCAATGGATGCCAGCGCCCGCGTGCTCGGTGCCCGTCCGCGCGAGGTCCTGCGCTTCATTCACATGCCCATGCTGCGCGGACCGCTGCTCACGGCGGCAATTGTCGTTTTCGTCGAGGTCTTGAAGGAACTCCCGGCAACACTGCTGATCCGGCCGTTCAACTTCGACACCCTGGCGGTCGGTGTCTTCCGATTTGCCTCCGACGAGCGACTGGCTCAGGCGGCGGTCGGCTCGATCCTGATCGTCACTGTGTCGCTGGTGCCGGTGATCCTGCTCAGCCGCGCCGTCGCGGCCAGCCGATCACCGGCACGGCCGGTTACTTCCAGCCTGCGCGATCCATGATCTTGAGGGCTTCGGCATTGTTCTGCGCGAAGACGCGGGCGTTGAGCTGGTCTTCCTTGTAGGTGCCCAGCGATTTCAGTTCGGGCGACAGCTCGACGCCGGCCACCACGGGGTACTCGGAATTGCCCTCGGCGAAATAGCGCTGGGCCTGCGGTGAAACCAGGTATTCCAGGAACTTCACTGCGGCTTCCTTGTTCGGCGCGTACTTGGCGACGGCGCCGCCGCTGATGTTCACGTGCGTGCCACGGTTCGCCTGATTGGGGAAGACGACCCCGACCTTGGCGGCGATCTCACGGTCCTCCGGCTTCTTCGAGCGCAGAAGGTTCACATAGTAGTAGGTATTGGCGACCGCGATTTCCGCTTCGCCTGCCGCAACGCCCTTGATCTGGTCGGTATCGCCGCCGCGCGGCGGCCGGGCCAGATTGGCGGCGACTGCCTTGGCCCAGGCTTCGGTCTTCTCCGCACCGTCGGCAGCGAGGATCGAGCCGACCAAGGACTGGTTGTAGATGTGGCCAGAGGGGCGGATCAGGATCTTGCCCTTCCACTTGGCGGCCGCGAGATCTTCGTAGGTCTTGGGGGCATCGGCCGCGCTGACCTTTTCCTTGTTGTAGAAGATCACGCGGGCCCGCTTGGAAAAGCCGAACCAGGAATTGTCCGGGTCGCGCAGATGCGCCGGCACCGCCTTGGCGAGGACGGCCGAATTCACCGGCTGCAGAAGCCCCATCTCCCGGGCGCGCTCGATCCGGCCGGCATCCGTCGTGATCAGGATATCGCAGGGGCTCTTGTCCCCTTCGGCCTTGAGGCGCTGCACGAGCGGGTCCGGCTCGGCGTCGACACGGTTGATCTTGATGCCGGTCAGATCTGCAAAATTGCCGTAGAGGGCTTCGTCGGTGTTGTAGTGACGAGCCGAATAGAGGTTCAGAGTTCCGCTTTGCGCATCGGACCGCCGGGCAACGAGCAGGCCGGCACCCAGGGCAAAACCAGTCTTCACCAATGCGCGTCGCTTCACGAATGTCCTCCACTGCGAGTGAATATCATTTCGATATCACTCGCTGTGCACGACTGCAAATCAATTGCAGGTTAGCCATAGAGGACCTTGGGGTATTTTTGCATCACCCCCTTTGCCTTGAAAAAGCCATTCGGATTAACATTTCAGCCAACAACAACGTGGAGTTACGGGACGAGCTTGCGGTCGCCCCACAGCTCGTTGCCCCAGGGGAACGACGATGCTGCTTGCCAGGGTCCTTGCCCGCGTCGTGGGTGAAGGCCAGTTGACCATCATCGATGAGGCCGGTCGGCCCCATCGCCTCAAGGGGGCAAAACCTGGCCCCTCCGTCACGTTGCGCGTCCACGACCAGTGGACGGGCATCCGCATTGCCCTTCGGCCTCGCCTTGCGCTGGGCGAAGCCTACATGGATGGTACCCTCACGGTAGAGGAAGGTAGTCTCTACGACCTCTTGGACCTGCTCGGTCGCAACATCGCCTCCCTCGAAGCGACTCCGATGGTGCGCTGGTCGTACGCCCTGCAACGCTGGCTACGCGCGCTCGAACAGTACAATCCCATCGGCAGGGCGCAGAAGAACGTCGCTCATCACTACGATCTCAAGGACGAGCTCTACGACTTCTTCCTCGATCGCGACCGGCAGTATTCCTGCGCCTACTTCAAGACCGGCCGCGAGCCGCTCGAGACGGCGCAGGCCGACAAGAAGCGGCACATCGCGGCCAAGCTGCTGCTGAAGCCCGGACAGCGCGTGCTCGACATCGGGTCCGGCTGGGGCGGCCTCGGGCTCTACCTCGCCGGGGAATACGGCGTCGACGTCACCGGCGTCACCTTGTCGACGGAACAGCACACCGTATCGAGCCGGCGGGCCCTCGAAGGCGGAATAGCCGACCGGGTCCGGTTCAAGCTGATCGACTACCGTCAGGAGCCCGACCGATACGACCGCATCGTTTCGGTCGGCATGTTCGAGCATGTCGGCGCCGCGCACTACCTCGAATTCTTCGGCAAGATGAAGGAGCTGCTGGCCGACGATGGCGTGATGGTATTGCATTCGATCGGCCGCATGGAGCGGCCGGGCGGTACGAACACCTGGCTGCGGAAGTACATCTTTCCAGGTGGCTACACGCCGGCGATGTCGGAGGTTCTCGCGGCCATAGAGAAAGTCGGACTCTGGGTCACCGACGTCGAAGTGCTGCGTCTGCACTATGCGGAAACCCTGCGCCACTGGCGCGAACGGTTCCTCGCCAATCGCGGCCAGATCAAGCAGCTTGCGGGTTACGACGACCGTTTCTGCCGTATGTGGGAGTTCTATCTGGCCGGCTGCGAAGTGGCTTTCCGCTACATGAACCAGATGGTCTTCCAGATGCAGATCACGCGCCGCCAGGACGCTACACCGCTGACGCGCGACTACATGATCGACAACGAACGCGAAGGCGGCCAGGCGCGGTCGATCGCGGCGGAGTAGCTCGGCGATGTGTCCTCGGCCGACTACAGTCGAGGGCACAATGCTCTAGGGTTGTCCCCATCTTTCAGGCTATCCTGATGAGGCGACCACATTAGTGGTGGTCGCTGCCCCCTCTCGTCACTAACAAAGGCTCTGCCATGGAGCCCCTGAAAGACACCTCGAACGTCACCCGCCTGCCTGGCGCCGAAGACATCCGGCTGCGCGAGCCGCCGCATAACTTCGAAGCGGAGCAGGCTCTGCTTGGCGCCATTCTGGTCAACAACGCCGCCTATCAGCGCGTTGCGGAGTTCCTGAAACCCGAGCACTTCGCCGACCCGCTGCACGGCAAGCTGTTCGATTCGCTCTCGCGCCTGATCGAGCGCGGCCAGGTGGTGAGTGCCGTCACGCTCAAGACCTACTTCGAGCAGGACGAGGCGATGAAGGAGGCTGGCGGCTCGGCCTATCTCGCCCGTCTCGCCGCGGCCTCCGTGCATGTCATCGATGCCGGCGCTTTCGGCCGCGTCGTGCACGACCTCTACCTGCGCCGGCAGCTCATCGACCTCGGTGAAAGCGTGGTCAACGGTGCCTTCTCCGGCGACGTCGAGGAGACCGCGCTGCAGCAGGTCGAAGCGGCCGAGAAGAAGCTCTACGACCTCGCGACCAGCGGCCAGACCGAGGGCGGCTTCAAGCCGTTCCGCGTGGCACTGACCGAAGCGACGGTCGCTGCCGAGGCCGCGTACCATCGCGTCGGCCAGCTCACCGGCGTGGCGACCGGCCTCTTCCAGCTCGACCAACTGCTGGGCGGCCTGCACAAGTCCGACCTGCTCATCCTGGCCGGCCGTCCCTCCATGGGCAAAACGGCGCTGGCGACCAACATCGCCTTCAACGCCGCCAAGGCCTACCGCGAAGAGATCGTCGACAATGCCCAGAAGGTGGTCGACGGCGCG
>MKRV01000266.1 GCA_001897995.1 Alphaproteobacteria bacterium 65-37
CGTGGCCGAAGCCGCGTCGGCGCCGCTCGTCGTGTCGCGGCCGCAGCCGCTCTGGTCCGAGCAGGATCCTGCGGCGTGGTGGCAGGCGGTCGTGTCGGTGCTCGACGAACTTGCCGCCCAGGCACAGTCCGAGATGGCGGCGGTTCAGGGCGTGGGGCTCTCCGGCCAGATGCTGGGCGTGGCGCTGCTCGATCGCGACGACGCGGTGCTGCGGCCGGCGCTCTTGTGGAATGACGGGCGCGCCTCGATGGAAGGGGCCGAGCTCCATCGTCGCTTTCCCGACTTCGTGGAACGGGTGGGAAGTCGCGCCATGCCGGGCTTCAGCGCACCCAAGCTGCTCTGGCTGGCGCGCCACGAACCTGCCGTGCTGGCCCGCACGCGCCGCGTGCTGCTGCCCAAGGACTACGTGCGGCTGTGCCTCACGGGCGAGGCGGCGAGCGATCGCGCCGACGCCTCGGCGACGTTGCTGATGGACACCGCGCAAGGTGACTGGGCGGGAGACATCGTGGCCGCCTGCGGCATCGACATGGCCTGGCTGCCGCGGCTGGTCGAGAGTGCCGAGGTTGCGGGCACGGTGCGCGACGTCTGGGCGGCGCGCTGGGGCCTGCCGCGCGGCGTGCCGGTGGTGGGCGGCGGCGGCGACAATATGTGCGCGGCCGTCGGGGTGGGGGCGGTGACGGCCGGCGACGCCTATATCGGCCTCGGCACGTCGGGCGTGTGCTTCGTGGCCAACGACAGGTTTCTGCCGGCGCACGGCCACGGCATGCACACCCATCGCCACGCCGTGCCCGGCCTTTTCTGTCAGAACGCCGTGGTGCTGAGCGCCGCCGGTGCACTCGCCTGGATTGCGGAGATGATCCAGGCCCGCGATATCGGCAAGCTGGTGGCCGAGGTCGAGGCGGCGAAGCTGTCGCCCGCCGACACGCCCGTTTTCACCCCCTACCTCGCCGGCGAACGCACCCCGCACGACAACCCGCATCTCACGGCGAGCTTCTCCGGCCTCACTCACGCGACCGGTCCGCTCCATCTCGCGCAGGCGGTCATGGAGGGTGTGGCGCTCGCCCTCGGCGACGCTCACCGCGCGCTTCGCAGCACTGGCGCCGCGATCGAGCGCCTTTCGCTGACTGGCGGCGGCGCCCGCAGCGACCTCTGGGTGCGCCTGATCGCGACTGCGCTCGGTATGCCGCTCACCGTGGCGTCCTCGACCCATGCCGGCCCGGCACTGGGCGCCGCCCGGCTGGCGCGTGCCGGCACGGGCGGTCCGCTGATCGCCAGTGATCCTGCCGATGGGCAGCTACGCCGCGTCACGCCCGACCCGGCACTCGCTGTCCTGCTCGGCGATAAGCGTGCCGCGTTCGACGCGCACCTCCGTCTGGTGCGTTAGAACTCGACGTCGAGTTCCTCGACCTCCTCCGGTTCGGCTTTGGCGGCGATCGTCCATTCGACCATGGCGGGGAAGCGCAGCATCAGGTCGCGATAGCTGGCCGACGCCGGATCGAGCTTCACGTCGTAAGTGGCAAAGCGCGTGCAGACCGGAGCGTACATGGCGTCGGCCATGGTCGGGGTCTTGCCGAAGAGATAGGGGCCGCCATAGCGCTGCAGGCAGTCGCGCCAGATGGTCGTCACCCGTTCGATGTCGGCCTGCGCGCCGGCCCAGACCTTGAAGCCGGTGTGTCGCACCTTGAGATTCATGGGCAGCGCCGAGCGCAGATTGGCGAAACCGGAATGCATCTCGCCGCACACGGCCCGGCAGTGCGCCCGCGCGACCGGGTCGGTCGGCAGCAGGCCGGCCGCCGGCTTCAGCTCGGCGAGATATTCGCCGATGGCCAAGGTGTCCCAGACCTTGACCGCTCCGTGCTCCAGGCAAGGCACCAGGAAGGAGGGCGAGAGCAGCAGCAGTTCGGCCCGCGTCGCCGGATCGTCCAGGGGCGCCACGCGCTCCTCGAAGGCGAGGCCGGCCATGCGACAGAGAAGAAAGCCGCGCAGCGACCAGGAGGAATAGTTCTTGCTACTGACGATGAGCGAGGCCTCGGCCATGGACGCCACCCCTCCTTTTGGCGGGTAAGTCTGTGTCTTCGGTGCCTAGCAAAGATGCAAATTTCGAGCCGGTCGCCCCTCATGCTCTATGCGCTGTATCAGACCGCCGCCGACACGATGCTTCCGTTCCGGGCCTGGTCCGCCGTGGCCGGCCAGGCAAGCTTGGCCGCCTGGCGGCCCGCCGAGGCCTTCTGCGAGATGGTGAGCCGCGCCGGCCTCAGCCATCGCCGGCCGTCTTTCGGCATTTCCGAGGTCGAAGTCGGCAATCAGCGGGTTCCGGTGCGCGAGGAAGAGGTCCTGGCGACACCCTTCGGCACGCTGCTGCGCTTTGCCAAGGAAGGCGTGGCACCGCAGCCAAGAGTGCTGCTGGTGGCGCCGCTCTCCGGTCACTTCGCGACATTGCTACGCGATACGGTGCGCGTGCTGCTGCCGGAGCACGATGTCCATGTCACCGATTGGGCAAATGCCCGCGATGTCGGCATCTGGCACGGCTCTTTCGGCTTCGACGAGTATATCGAGCACCTGATCGCCTTTCTCGAAGCGATGGGGGCGGGCACACATGTCGTCGCCGTCTGCCAGCCCTGCGTCCAGGCGTTGGCGGCGACGGCGCTCATGGCCGAGGACAATCATCCCGCCCAGCCGGCCAGCCTTACCCTGATGGCCGGACCCGTCGACACGCGGGTGAACCCGACCAAGGTCAATGAGCTTGCCACCGGGCGGTCGATCGATTGGTTCGAGCGGAACCTCATTGCCCGCGTCCCGCTGCGCTATCCCGGAGCCTTGCGACGGGTTTATCCGGGCTTCGTGCAGCTCACCGCCTTCATGAGCATGAATGCCGAGCGGCACCTGAAGGCGCAGGTCGACCTCTATCGCGCCATGGCACGTGGCGAGCACGAGCAGGCCAACACCATCAAGACCTTCTATGACGAATACTTTGCCGTGCTCGACCTGACGGCCGAGTTCTATCTCGAAACCGTACAGCGGGTGTTTCAGGAACAGCTCCTTGCACGCGGGATGCTGGAGTGGAAGGGCCGCCGGGTCGATCCCAAGGCGATCCGCCGCACCGCGCTCTTCACCGTCGAAGGCGAACGCGACGACATCTGCGCCATCGGCCAGACGGTGGCGGCGCACGATCTCTGTTCCGGCCTGCGGCCCTATCGCAAGAAACACTATATGCAGGCCGGCGTGGGCCATTACGGCGTGTTCAGCGGCCGCCGCTGGGCCGGCCAGATCTATCCCTTGGTGCGAAACACGATTTTGGCCAACGAATAGCGGTCTTTTCTGGCCAGAAATCCGCAGTACATTGGGGGCATGACCGACTTTCCGAAGAAGACCCTGGCGGATTGGGAAAAGCTCGCGGCCAAGGAGCTGCGGGATCGCCCGCTCGACGACCTGACCTGGATGACGCCCGAGGGCATCGCCGTGAAGCCGCTCTACACGGCGGCCGACCTGGAGCAGCTCGAGACCGTAGGCTCGCTGCCCGGCTTCCCGCCCTTCACGCGCGGCCCCAAGGCGACCATGTATGCCGGCCGTCCCTGGACGGTCCGCCAGTATGCCGGCTTCTCGACGGCCGAGGAGAGCAACAAGTTCTATCGCGCCAACCTGGCGGCGGGGCAGATGGGCCTGTCGGTGGCCTTCGATCTCGCCACCCATCGCGGCTACGACTCCGATCATCCCCGCGTCGTGGGCGATGTCGGCAAAGCTGGTGTGGCGATCGATTCCGTCGAGGACATGAAGATCCTGTTCGATGGCATTCCGCTCGACAAGATGAGCGTGTCGATGACCATGAACGGCGCCGTGCTGCCGGTGCTGGCCGGCTACATCGTGGCCGCCGAGGAGCAGGGCGTGCCGCAGGACAAGCTCGCGGGCACGATCCAGAACGACATCCTCAAGGAGTTCATGGTCCGGAACACCTATATCTATCCGCCCGGACCCTCCATGCGCATCGTGGCCGATATCATCGAGCACACCGCGAAGCACATGCCCAAGTTCAACTCGATCTCGATCTCCGGCTATCACATGCAGGAAGCCGGCTCGACCCTGGTGCAGGAGCTGGCCTTCACCCTGGCCGATGGCCTCGAATATGT
The DNA here is from genome assembly GCA_001897995.1 of Alphaproteobacteria bacterium 65-37. Lineage (GTDB taxonomy): Bacteria > Pseudomonadota > Alphaproteobacteria > Reyranellales > Reyranellaceae > Reyranella. Next base: position 4,125 of record MKRV01000266.1, read on the forward strand.
GCGCGCCGCCAAGGCCAAGGGCCTCGACATCGACGCCTTCGCGCCGCGGCTGTCGTTCTTCTTCTGCATCGGCATGAACTTCTTCATGGAAGTGGCGAAGCTGCGCGCCGCGCGCTTCCTGTGGGCGGAGCTGGTCAAGCCGTTCGAGCCGAAGAAGGCCGATTCTCTATCGCTGCGCACGCACTGCCAGACTTCGGGCGTGTCGCTGACCGAGAAGGACCCGTACAACAACGTGATCCGCACCGCCTACGAGGCGATGGCGGCGGTGCTGGGTGGCACGCAGTCGCTGCACACCAACTCGTTCGACGAAGCCATCGCGCTGCCGACGCCGACCTCGGCGCGCATCGCACGCAACACCCAGCTCATCCTCCAGCACGAGACCGGCGTCACCAAGGTCGTCGATCCGCTGGCCGGCAGCTACTATGTCGAGGCGCTGACCGCGAGCCTCGTCGCCGAGGCGCGCAAGCTGATCGGCGAGGTCGAGGCGCTGGGCGGCATGACCAAGGCGGTCGAAGCCGGCATGCCGAAGATGCGTATCGAGGAGGCGGCTGCCCGACGGCAGGCGCGAATCGATCGCGGCGAGGAGATCGTCGTCGGCGTCAACAAGTTCCAGCTCAAGGAAGAGCCGGCCATCGAGATTCTCGACGTCGACAACGACGTCGTGCGCGAGGCCCAGGTCAGCCGCCTGACCAGGATCCGCGAGACCCGCGACGAGGCGAAGTGCGTTGCCGCACTCAAGGCGCTGGGCGATGCCGCGCGCAACGGCACCGGCAACCTGCTTACCCTCTCGATCGAGGCGACGCGGGCGCGCGCCACGGTTGGCGAGATCTCGTCGGCCCTGGAAGGCGTCTACGGCCGCTACCAGGCGACGGTGCGGTCGATTTCCGGCGTCTATGCCGGCGAGTGGGAGGGCGATGCAGGACTGGAGCGTATCCGCACCGACATCTCGGCCTTCGCTGAAGAAGAAGGCCGCCGGCCGCGCCTCATGGTCGTCAAGATGGGCCAGGACGGCCACGATCGCGGCGCCAAGGTGATCGCCACCGCCTTTGCCGACCTGGGCTTCGATGTCGATATCGGGCCGCTGTTCCAGACGCCGGAGGAAGCCGCGCGGGCGGCGATCGAGAACGACGTGCACGTGATCGGCGTGTCGAGCCAGGCCGCCGGCCACAAGACGCTGGTGCCGCACCTCATCGAGGAACTCGCCAAGCAGGGCGGATCGGACGTGATGGTCGTGGTGGGTGGTGTCATCCCCGCCCAGGACTACGACTTCCTGAAGAACGCCGGTGTCGCCGCGATCTATGGACCGGGCACCAACATTCCGGCGGCGGCTGCCGAGATCCTGTCGATCCTGCGCCAGCGCGACCAGAAGCGCGCCGCATAGGCAGACCTTTGAGCGGTCGCCGAGGCCCGCGACCTAACCTGACGTCGCGGCCCTAACGCCGCGGCACCTGGCTTTCCTGGGGTGTCAGCGCGCGTTCGCTGAAGGAAAGGAGCTTGCCGCGCAGGGTGCCGAAGCCGGTCTGGGCTTCCATCTTCACGGGGTAGCGGAACGGCGTCTGGTCCATGCGGGCGAACCAGATCTTGATCGGCCGCTCGCGCTCGGTCTCGGCCTCCTTGGGTGCATCGTAGAATTCGCCGGCGATGCGCTTGGTGTAGATCTCGCAGACCAGCAGGTCACCCTGCACGCCGGGCACGCCAGCCGTCGTGGCAGGTTCGGTGCCGACCTTCTTCAGGATCACGTCGATGCGCCGCTTGCCGTCATTGCTCGGCACGGTGCGATCGCAGGCGCCGTCGCCGGCCAGGCCGACACTCATTGCCGCAGACAACGGATCGAGCGAACCGCGCTTCTGTTCTTCGGAGATCGTCTGCTGCGGCTGCGGCTTCCATTCCGGCGAATGCTTTTCCGTCATGGTGCCGCCGGCATACTGCGCCACCCAGGTGCGTGGCTTGTCGCCGACGATGATCGACATCGACCCGGCCGTAGGCTGCGCGCCAGCGCCCGTGAAGCCGCCCCAGGCACGATTACGGCCGTCATAATGGATGGTGACCGCTCGCAGGAGCCCTTCCTTGAAGGTGTGGGTTTCGACGTCATAGGCCGAACCGTTGAAGCGTGCGTTGACGTCGATGCGGAAGCCGGAAAGGCCCACGAAGGTGATTTCGTAGGAGATATCGACCTGGCGGGCCTCTTGGCCAGCGCCGGGGGCGGCGCTCTGGGCAGCACTCTGGGCAAGACTGGGCGCTCCGGCCGCCGCACCCCATATGAAGCCCATGCACAAAGCGGACGTCAGCAAGGCCTTACGAAAACTCATGAAATCCCTTTCCGAAGGGGGCTTACGTCGGCTGTACTGGCACGATAGAAGGCCCGCGACCCCAGCGCCACAAAGACTGCAGGCCCAATAAGGCAATTTTGGTCCATGTCGCCCCCCAATAACGAACAAGCCTCCCCAGTGAACGCGTCGCGCACTTGGGGCGTCCTGGCCATTCTCGGTCGTCATTTGTGGCCCAAGGGTGAGCCGGCGTTGCGGACACGCGTGATCGTGGCGCTGGCCATGCTGGTCCTGGCCAAGGTCGTCGCCGTCTACGTGCCTCTGCTCTACAAGCAGGCGATCGATGCATTGGGCTCGCCCGCGGCGCAGGCCGTCGCCGTGCCGGTCGCACTGATCCTCGCCTACGGCCTGGCGCGCGTGCTCTCGCAGGCCTTCGGCGAAATCCGCGACGCGGTGTTCGCGCCGGTGTCCCAGCGCGCGATCCGCAACTTGGCGCTGGAGGTCTTCGACCACCTGCATGCGCTGTCGCTGCGCTATCACCTGGAACGCCAGACCGGCGGGTTGAGCCGCGTCATCGAACGCGGCACCCAGGGCATGGAATTCCTGATCCGCTTCACGACCTTCAACATCCTGCCGACGATCCTCGAGATCCTGCTGGTCGGCGGCATCCTGTGGAGCCTCTACGACTGGCGCTTCTCGGCGGTCACCCTGGTAGTCATCGCGGGCTATATCGTCTTTTCGATCATGCTGTCGGAATGGCGCATCAAGTTCGTCAGGCGCATGAACGATGCCGACACCGAGGCCAACGCCAAGGCGATCGACAGCCTGCTGAACTACGAGACGGTGAAGTATTTCGGCAACGAGGCGCACGAAGCGCGCCGCTTCGATGTCGGCCGCCGGCGCTACGAGGTGGCGGCGATCCATTCCAGCCGCACCCTGTCGCTGCTCAATATCGGCCAGGGCGCCATCATCTCGGTCGGCCTGATCCTGGTCATGATCATGGCGGGGTACGGCGTCGTGCACGGCACGATGACGCTTGGCGACTTCGTGGCCGTGAACACCTTCCTGATCCAGCTCTACATGCCGCTCAACATGCTGGGTTTCGCCTATCGCGAGATCCGCAATGCGCTGGTCAATATGGAGAAGATGTTCGGCCTGCTGGGCGTCCCGGCGGAGATCGCCGACCGGCCGGGCGCGCCGGCGCTGAAAATCGGCGGCGGCGAGATCGTCTTCGATCATGTCGACTTCCACTACGAGCCGGCACGACCGATCCTGCACGATGTCAGCTTCCGCGTGTCGCCGGGCCACACCGTGGCGATCGTGGGCTCGAGCGGTGCCGGCAAGTCGACCGTGTCGCGCATCCTGTTCCGTTTCTACGATGTGGCCGCAGGCAGTGTGCGCATCGATGGCCAGGACATTCGCGAGGTGACGCAGTCGAGCCTGCGCGCCGCGATCGGCGTGGTGCCGCAGGATACCGTGCTGTTCAACGACACGATCTACTACAACATCGCCTATGGCCGCCCCGGCGCCACGCGCGAGGAGGTCGAGCAGGCGGCGCGCCTCGCCCGCATCCACGACTTCATCATGGCGCTGCCGCTGGGTTATGACACGACGGTCGGCGAGCGTGGTCTGAAGCTGTCGGGGGGCGAGAAACAGCGTGTGGCGATCGCCCGCACCATCTTGAAGAATCCGGCGATCCTGCTGTTCGACGAGGCGACCAGCGCGCTCGACTCGCGCACCGAACAGGAGATCCAGCGTTCGCTCGAAGAGGTGAGTCGCGGCCGCACGACGGTGGTCATCGCGCATCGCCTGTCGACCATCATCAATGCCGACGAGATCATCGTGCTCGATCGCGGCCGCGTCGTGGAGCGCGGTGGCCATGCCGAGCTGATGGCGCGGGACGGCATCTATGCCGAGATGTGGCGCCGCCAGCAGGAGGCCGCCACCGAAGCCGAACGCCAGGTCGAGGAACCACCATCGCTGCGGACGGAAGGCCATCTTCGTGTCGCCGAGTAGCCTGGTGTCCGGCAGCGCCGCCAGTCCCTGGCGGGCGCTGCTGCCGATCTACGTCGCCTGCCTCGCCTTCGGCATCCAGGTCGGTACGTCCATGCCGCTGGTGCCATTGGCGCTGGAGCAGCAGGGCGTCGACAAGTTCCTGATTGGCATCGTCGGTGCCGCCTGGGGTGTCGGCATGATCGCCACCACGCCGTTCGTGCCGGCGGTGGCGGCGCGGCTGGGCGCGGTGCCCCTGATCTGCGGCGCGGCCGTGATCAGCGCGGCGCTGTCGGTCGCCTTCGCCTTCACGAGCAGCGTGCCGTTGTGGTTCGGGCTCACCCTGCTGCAGGGCGTGGTCGGCGGCGTTCCCTGGGTGGTGAGCGAGATCTGGATCAACCTCGTGATCGACGAGAAGCGCCGCGGCCGCGCCATGGCGGCCTATGCCGCCCTGATCGCCGTCGGCATGGCGATCGGTCCGCTGGTGCTGCAATTCGTCGGTCTCTACGGGCCGCGGCCGTTCCTGGTCGCGGCGGCCCTGATGCTCGTAGTCATTCTGCCGCTGCTGCCCGCCTGGAAGTCGGCGCCACCGATCCACCTGGTGAAGGACGGCGGCATATTGCGCGTCGTACGCGCGGCGCCCGTCGCCATGCTGGCCGCCTTCGCCTGTGGGCTGGGTGAGCAGGTCGCGTTCAGCTTCCTGCCGATCTTCGCGGTCGAAGCGAAGGTGCCAGCCGAGACCGGCGCGCTGTGGCTGTCGGCCTTCGTGATCGGCAACATCGTCCTGCAATGGCCGATCGGTTGGGCGGCCGACGAGCTCGACCGACGGATCGTGCTTGCCGTCTGCGCGCTGGTGAGTGCCGCGCTGGTGGCCTCGATCGCTTTCATCGATCCGCAGTCCAACGCCATCCTCGTCGTGCTGGTGCTGTGGGGCGGCATTTCGTTCGGCATCTATACGGTGGGCCTGGCGTTGCTCGGCCAGCGCTTCAGCGGTGGCGACATTGCCCGTGCGAATGCCGCCTTCACGATCGTCTACACCGTGGCGGGCCTGGTCGGACGGCCGATCGCCGGCGGTGCGATGGACGTGATGGGCCGCTCCGGCATGACCTCGACGGTGATGCTGTTCTACGTGATCGCCGGCGTCGCCGCCTTGCTGGCCTTGCGCCGACGCGACTGATAAACCAGCCGCGGCATGAGTGCGTCCGTCGCCACTTCGCAGACTTCCGCAGATCCGCTGCTCGCCCCGCTGCTGGCAGGCGATCGGCGAGCCCTGGCGCAGGCCATCACCCTGATCGAATCGACGCGCAGCGACCATCGCGAGCGGGCCGACGGGCTGCTCGCTGCCGTGCTGCCGCACACTGGCAAGTCGGTGCGGCTCGGCATCACCGGCGTGCCCGGCGTCGGCAAGTCGACCCTGATCGAACGGTTCGGGCTTTCGCTGATCGAGCGCGGCCGCTCGCTCGCGGTGCTGGCGATCGATCCCTCGTCGAAACGCGGCGGCGGCTCGATTCTGGGGGACAAGACGCGCATGGAGGAACTGTCGCGCCATCGCGGCGCCTTCATCCGACCTTCGCCGGCCGGTGCCACCCTGGGCGGCGTAGCGCGGCGCACGCGCGAGGCCATGCTGCTGGCCGAGGCCGCGGGTTTCGACACGGTGATCGTCGAGACGGTGGGCGTCGGCCAGTCCGAGACGGCGGTGGCCGACATGGTCGACATGTTCGTCGTCCTGCTGCTGCCGGCGGGCGGTGACGACCTGCAGGGCATCAAGCGCGGGGTCATCGAGCTTGCCGACCTGATCGTGGTCAACAAGGCCGACGGCGACCTCAAGGCGACCGCCCGGCGCTCGGCGTCGGACTATCAGCATGCCTTGCGCATGCTGCGCTCGCCGACGGCGGGCTGGACGCCGGAAGTCACGACCTCCTCGGCCCAGACCGGAGAAGGTGTGGCCGAGATCTGGGAAGTCGTGCAGCGCTTCAATGCCGCTGTCGGTGAAAAGGGCATCGCCCGGCGGCGGGCCGAGCAGGCGCGCGCCTGGATGTGGAACGAGGTCGGCGAGACCCTGCTGGCCGATTTGCGCCGGCACCCGGACGTCCGAAAGCTGGTGGGGGGGCTGGAGCGCGAGGTCGAAGCGGGGCGGACTACCCCGGCGGCCGCCGCCCGGCGTATGCTACAGGCCTTCCATGGCCGCTAAATCGATCCTGAGGCGTGCCCGCCGTGCCGCCGCCGAAGCCCAGAAGGAACCCTTCTGGAAGCGCAAGACCTTGGCCCAGATGACCAAGCAGGAGTGGGAATCGCTCTGCGACGGCTGCGGCATGTGCTGCGTCAACAAGCTGGAATACGAGGGGACGGGCGAGCTCGCCCAGACCGACACCTGCTGCAAGCTGCTGGATCCCAAGACGGCGCGCTGCAAGGATTACAAGAATCGCAAGAAGATCGTGCCGGACTGCATCCAGCTGACCCCAAAGGTTGTGGCCAAGATGGACTGGCTCCCCAAGACCTGCGCCTACCGCCTGGTCCACTTTCGCCAGGACCTCTACTGGTGGCATCCCCTGCTGTCAGGTGATCCAAACACTGTGCACGAAGCGGGAATCTCGGCCCGCGGCCGGGTCATCCCCGAGGATCAGGTCGAGGATATCAGCGACAGAGTGGTGGATTGGTTTGCTTGACGGGGCCCGCTTCGGCCCGTAAAAAGCCGGCCTTCCCGCCCTTCGGCGGGATCGTTTTTTAGCGGATATCGCCATGCCTCGTCGTTGCGCCCTTTCGGGCAAGGCCGTGCAGTACGGCAACAATGTGAGCCACGCGAACAACAAGTCGCGTCGTCGCTTCATGTCCAACCTGCAGGTCGCCTCGGTTCTGTCCGATGCGCTCGGCCATTCGGTGCGCCTGCGGCTGACCCCGCGCGGCATCAAGACGATCGAGCACAATGGTGGCATCGACGCCTACCTGCTCGGCACCAACAACAGCAAGCTGAGCCCCGAGATGCAGGTGCTGAAGCGCCGTGTCGTGTCGGCCAAGGCCAAGAAGGATGCGAAGGCGGCGGCGTAAGCGGCCGTTTCCTGACGCTTGAACAGCGGGCCTGCGGGCCCGCTTTTTATTTGTGCCGGCCTACTTGCACAATCTTACTTGCCCAATCCTATTTGGCAGACCGAAGCGGGCTCTGCGGCAACTCGAACAGCATCAGGATGTTGCGCTGGAGCGGATTGAAGTTGTCGTCCGAGATCAGCCACAGCAGGGTCTCGCCACGCGTGCCCCGGGTGGCCGAGAGGCCTTCCAGATTATCGACGGCATAGGGCGTGGCGAGGAAGGCGAGTTCCTCAGGCGTCACCGTGCCGCCCGGCTGGAGCTGAGCTGCCTCGAAACGCATCACGCGCACCCGCACGCCGCGCACCACGTCGAAGGCCCGCTCCAGGGTCGCATAGGCGCCGTCGGGCAGCCGGACGATGGCGGTCGGCCGGAAGTCGGGGTTGGTCGTGTAGCTGAAGCTGCTCCAGCTGTAGCGGCTGTTGCCGGCGGGGCGGCCGATCCAGCCCACCACCGTGCCGGGCTTAAGGCTGTATTCCTCGCTGATGGCGACGACTGTGCCGTCTTCCAGTGCCGTCATGGCCTCGATGCCGCCATTGGCGGGCTGGCGGCCGATATCGGCCGGTCCCTCAATCGGCAGCGGTGTCGCCTCGAGCGTACGATAATGCCACAGCCGGTGCCGGCGCTCGAAGGCGATCAGCCACGAGCCGTCGGGCAGCCGGGCCATCGCCTCGGCATCGGCCTCGGCCTTGCTGTGGATCGCCTTGCCGTCGAGGCCGCGCAACTGGCCGATCCGGGCCTGACCGAGGCCGGCGAGATTGCCGTCGGCGCTGTAGTCGATGGTCGCCGTGAACCAGGCTCCCTCGTCGGAGATCGAGGTCAGCGAACGGCCGTCGGCCGAGACATGCAGGTCGGACCAGCCGCCGAAATTGGGGGAATCGGCCTTCATCTCGACGCCGCCGCGCCAGATCAGCCGTCCGATCTCGGTCGCGGCCGGCTCGTCGAGCTTGAAGACCAGCCGCTGGTTGTGGATCGCGAGCGGCTTTTCCTGGGCGCCGGCCGGCGGCGGCGAACCGCCGATGCAGGCGGTGGCGAGCAGGCAGACCGCGAGAAGGGCGCGGCGCAGCACCGGAGGCGAGACCGGACTCAGGCGGCCCGCCGGCCGGACGATTTGCCGCCGGCCTTGCTGCCGGGACCCGCCTTGCCGGCGCCGCCGCGGCCGCGCTGGCCACCGCCACGTGCGGCCCGCACGTCCTTGGCATCCTCTTCGTCGAACAGCGAGGCGAGCTGCTCCATCATCGTGCCGCCCAGCTGGTCGGCATCGACAATGGTGACGGCACGGCGGTAGTAGCGCGTGACGTCGTGGCCGATGCCGATGGCGATCAGCTCGACCGGCGAGCGCGTCTCGATCCAGTCGATGACGTCGCGCAGATGGCGCTCGAGATAGTTGCCCGGATTGACCGACAGGGTCGAATCGTCGACCGGCGCGCCGTCGGAGATCACCATCATGATCTTGCGCTCTTCGGGGCGCGGCAGCAGGCGGTTATGCGCCCACAAGAGCGCCTCGCCGTCGATGTTCTCCTTGAGGATGCCCTCGCGCAGCATCAGGCCGAGATTCTTGCGGGCGCGGCGCCACGGGGCGTCAGCCGGCTTGTAGATGATGTGGCGCAGATCGTTCAGGCGGCCGGGATTGGCCGGCTTGCCGGCGGCGAGCCACTGCTCGCGGCTCTGGCCGCCCTTCCAGGCACGCGTCGTGAAGCCCAGGATCTCGACCTTGACGCCGCAGCGCTCCAGCGTGCGCGCGAGAATGTCGGCGCTCATCGCCGCCACGGTGATCGGCCGGCCGCGCATCGAGCCGGAATTGTCGATCAGGAGCGACACCACGGTGTCGCGGAAGTTCGTGTCCTTCTCCTTCTTGAAGGACAGCGCATGCATGGGATTGGCCACGATGCGGGCCAGACGCGCCGCATCGAGCGTGCCCTCGTCGAGGTCGAAGTCCCAGGAGCGGTTCTGCTGCGCCATCAGGCGACGCTGCAGGCGGTTGGCCAGCTTGCCGATCACGCCCTGCAGGTGCGAGAGCTGCTGGTCGAGGTGATTGCGCAGGCGGCCGAGTTCCTCGGCGTCGCACAGCTGGTCGGCCTCGACGATCTCGTCGAACTTCAGCGTATAGGCATGGTATTGCTGGCCGAGCGGCTCGTTGGAGAGCGCTCCCGGCGGCAGCCACGGACGCTCGGCGCGGCCCGGCTCCTCCTCGTCGCCCGAGCCCATCTGCATCTCGGTCTGGGCCTGGTCGGCGACGGTCTCCGACGCGTCCTCCTGCTCGGAGGCGTCCTCGGTCTCCTCGCCCTGGGCGCCGTAGCCCTGGGTCTCGCTGGAATCGCTCTGATCGTCGCCGGTCTCGTTGGACTGGCCGTCGGCGTTCTCCTGATCCTGGCTCTCTTCGGTATCGTCGTCCTGCAGGTCGGCCGATTCGTCGCCGAGCTTCAGGTCGCGGATGAGCTGGCGCGCGGCGCGGGCGAAGGATTCCTGGTTGCCGAGCGAGTCGCGCAGCTTCTGGAAGTCGCGGCCGGCGGCGCTCTCGACGTCGGCGCGCCACATGTCGACCATGGCCTTGGCCGAGTCGGGCGGGGCGGCGCCCAGCAGCTGCTCGCGCGCGATCAGCCCGATCACGTCGGCGAGCGGGGCATCTTCCTTGCTCTTGATGCGGGCATGGCCGCGCTGGTCGGAGCGCTGGCGCCACAGCGCGGCGAGATTGTCGGCGACGCCCGCCATCTTGCGCGCGCCCAGCGCCTCGACGCGAACCTGCTCGACCGCTTCGAAGATCGCCCGCGCGGTCTCGCCGCGCGGCACGCGCCGCAGGTGGGTCTTGCGGTCGTGATGGCGCAGCTTCAGCGCCATCGAGTCGGCCTCGCCGCGGACACGGCTGACATCCTCGACCGGCAGATCGCGCGCCGGCACGGTGATGCGGGCCTCGCTGCCGAGCAGCGAGCCGCCATCGGGAACGAACGAGACGTTCACTTCCTTGCGCGAAACCGCCCGCATGGTGGTGGCGGTGACGCGGCGGAACTCCTCGAGAGGAGTCGTGTCCTTGGCCATTTACGCGCTCTCTACTTCGGCGACTGGGTCTCTACTGCGGTAGCCGGGTTTCTGCTGCAGCAGCTCGGCTAGTGCAGCTTGCCGCCCTTGCCACTGCCCGACGGCAATTCCTTGCCGAAGCAGCGCTGGTAGTACTCGGCGAGCGTGCTGCGCTCGACCTCGTCGCACTTGTTGAGGAAGGTCAGGCGGAAGGCGAAGCCGACGTCGCCGCCGAAGATGCGCGCATTCTCGGCCCAGGTGATCACCGTACGCGGCGACATCACGGTCGAGATATCGCCGGCGATGAAGCCGGCGCGTGTCAGGTCGGCCAGCGCCACCATGGCGGAGATCGTCTTGCGGCCGTCATCGTTGTCGTAGAACGGCGTCTTGGCCGAGACGATGTTCACTTCCTGATCGTGCGGCAGGTAGTTCAGCGTCGTCACGATCGACCAGCGGTCCATCTGGCCCTGGTTGATCTGCTGCGTGCCGTGATAGAGGCCGGTCGTGTCGCCGAGGCCGACCGTGTTGGCGGTCGAGAACAGGCGGAAGGCCGGGTGAGGGCGGATCACCTTGTTCTGGTCGAGCAGGGTGAGCTTGCCTTCGACTTCGAGCACGCGCTGGATCACGAACATCACGTCGGCGCGGCCGGCGTCGTACTCGTCGAACACCAGCGCCGTCGGGTTCTGCAGCGCCCAGGGCAGGATACCCTCGCGAAACTCGGTGATCTGCTTGCCGTCGCGCAGCACGATGGCGTCCTTGCCGATCAGGTCGATACGGCTGATATGGCTGTCGAGGTTGACGCGGATGCAGGGCCAGTTGAGGCGCGCCGCGACCTGCTCGATGTGGGTCGACTTGCCGGTGCCGTGGTAGCCTTGGACCATGACACGTCGGTTGTGCGCGAAGCCGGCGAGGATCGCCATCGTCGTGTCGTGGTCGAAGAGGTAGGCATCGTCGACTTCCGGGACATGCTCGGTGGCCGCACTGAATGCCGGCACCTCCATGTCGGTGTCGATGCCGAACAGCTGGCGAGCGGAAACCTTGATATCCGGCATGCCCGACACATTCTGGCGGGCCGCGGTCGTCGTCGAAGCCATCACACGGTTCCTACAAAACAAAGCCCGCCAAATTGCGGGCAACAACGATAGTCGCAGGCCGAATTGTGCACCGCAAGCGGCCAATTGCGGGGTCTGCCCTGAGCAGGGCTAATCACTACGCCGGCAGGTGTTCTGATGCCCGCAGAGTGGAATAGGCGGCGTTGATTTCCTTGAGCTTTTCCTCGGCTGCCCGAGCCCCGCCATTGGCATCCGGATGGTGCAGCTTGACCAGCTCCTTGTAACGGGATTTCACGACAGCCCGCGTAAGCGGCCATGAAAGTTCAAGGACATCCAAGGCGTTACGTTCCGCCGGGGTCAGTTGCTCACTGCCATCGAGTTTGGGCGGCGGCTTTTCACCGAGGCCGGCATCATCGGCCAGGCCGAGCGGATCCTTGATCTGTGCATAGGCACTGCCGTTGCGGCGGGCGCCGAGCGGCCAGACCGGCCGGCGCCAAGTCGTGTCGGCACGGATATGCGCTTCGATCTGGTCAGCATCGAGGCCGGCGAAATAGTCCCACTTCTTGTTGTACTCGCGGACATGCTCGAGGCAGAACCAGCGATACTCGTCGAGGCGATCGCGGGCCCGCGGCGCACGGTACTCGCCGTGCAATCGGCAGCCCGGCGCTTCGCAGACCCGCTGATGCGGCAGCGGGCCTTCGGTCGCGGTCAAGGGTTTGGTTCGCCGGCGGGGCATTCGGCTAATATGTGTTCCTGAATTGCAGTGGGCAAGTGAGGCGAGCGATGGGCAAGGTTGCGATGGCGATTGACAACAAATTGCGGGCGACTTTCGCGCCGGCACGTCTTGCCATCGAAGACGAATCGTCGAAGCATCACGGCCATGCCGGCTGGCGCGAAGGCGGCGAGACGCATTTCAAGGTCGAGATCGTTTCCGCTGCATTCGAAGGCCAGAGCCGCGTGGCGCGCCAGCGTTCGGTCTACGCGGCGCTGAAGCAGGAGCTCGATGCCGGCCTGCATGCGCTCGCGCTGACGACCCTGACGCCGGCCGAGGAAGCCGCACGTATGTCATCCTGAGGCTGCAGGCCGAAGGATCTTTGCCGGTCCGTAAAGGTCCCTCGCGTTGCTCGGGATGACGGCTACGCTGTCACCCTTCCATCTCGATTTCCTTGCCCGCGGCGGCCGTGCGCACCGCTTCGGCGTCGGGGCCGGTGTAGAAATCCGGCACCCAGCGGCGGGTGACGTCGCTGTCCGACGCCCAGGTATGGCAGGTGTCGAGCATATAGGGCTTGCGTCGCGGCTTTTTCGCGGCATCGGCATCGCCTTTGGGCCCGGCATTGTCCTTGGGCCCAGTATTGTCCGTGGGCAGAGTGCCGGCCTTCTGGCGATGGGCGCGATTGAGCTCCGACGCTTTGCGGGAGGCCACAGTCTGGAAGGCGGTGGTCGCCACTGGCCCGAGCAGCTCGACGATGTGCGTGCAGCCCTGGATACCGCCCAGGCGCGCCCGCACCTCGCGATGGAAGCCGCCGCCGATGCGCAGCCCGATCAGCTTCTTGAAGGCGGGCGTGATGTCGCCGCACATGCGGTAGGGCGACTTGTCCGTCACCGTCTCGACATCGACGATGGTGAAGGTGTGATCGAGCGTGAGCCGGATCGACATGTCGTGGATGAAGTCACCCGGCGCGAGCGGGCCGCGCCATTCGTTGGCGTGCTCGTAAGTCTTCTCGTCGGTGATGCGGCCTTCGATGTCCCAGAGCCCATCCTCGCGAAAGAAGCCCTGGCAGGTGACGCGACGCGTATGAAGGTGCTGTCGGCCGACGGGCGGCGGAAGCGGCATGGTGGTTCCCTTGTAGAATGGGGACCCTGCAGAAGGGGTCAGTTGGCCGCTTGTATGGCGGCGGGCGGCACGATGCGCAACTCGGCGATACGGGTGCCCTCGCGCTTCAATATCTCGAAGCGAAACCCGTAAAAGGCGTAGGTCTGGCCCACTTCCGGGATGCGGCGCGCCTCGTGCAGGACCAGGCCGGCGATGGTCGTGGCCACCCCCTCCGGCAGGCCCCAGCCGAACTCGCGGTTGAGGTCGCGGATCGGCACGTCGCCCTGGCAGAGCAGGCTGCCATCGTCGCGCTTCATCACGCCGCGCCGGATGGCGTCGTGCTCGTCCTCGATATCGCCCACGATCTCCTCGATGATGTCCTCGAGGGTGACGATGCCGCGCAGTGCGCCGTATTCGTCGACGACGATGGCGAAATGCTCGTGGCGGGCGCGAAAAGCCTCGAGCTGGTCGAACAGCACTGTCGATTCCGGAATGAACCAGGGCGGCGTCATCACCGCATCGATCCTGACGTCGTTGCCCGAACCCTGGGCCGCCTTGATGGCGCGGAACAGGTCCTTGGCGTGCATCACGCCCACGATGTTGTCGGCCTCGCCACGATAGAGCGGGATGCGCGTGTAGGGCGCGGCCAGTACCTGGGTCACGATCTCGTCGATCGGCTGGCCGGCGTCGATCAGCGCCACGTTGCCGCGATGGGTCATCACGTCGCCCACCGTGCGGTCGCCGAGATCGAGCACGGAGCGCAGCATCGCCTTCTCGGCAGGCGCCGCCTCGTCGGTCAGATCCGCGCCGTGCAGCTCGATGGCGCCGCGCAGCAGGTCGCTGTGCTCCTGTGCGTCGTGGGCGCGATCGGCCCGGACGTTCATCAGGCCGAGGAAGAAGCGCGAGATCGCCGCCACGCCGCGCGCCATCGGCCCCAGGATGGCCAGCGTGAACACGATCGAGGGCGCCAGCATCAAGGCCACCCGATCGGCGCGCAGCAGCGCCCAGGTCTTGGGCATGACCTCGGCGAAGATCACCACCATCACGCCGATCGCCAGCGTGGCGTAGACGATGCCCGCGGCGCCGAACAGGGCCGTCAGCACCGCCGTCGTGAGCGAGGCCGAGAAGATGTTGACGACGTTGTTGCCGAGAAGGACGGCGCTCACCGTCTCGTCCTTGTGGTCGAGCAGCCGGTTGACCATGGCGGCGCGCTTGTTGCCCTGCTGGGCGAGCCGATGCATGCGCGGCCGCGATGCTCCGGTGATCGCCGTCTCGGCGGCCGACAGGTAGGCCGCCAGCAGCAGGCAGAATACGACCAGCGGTACCGCGATCGAAAGTGGCAGGTCGAAGTGAAGCTCGGCGTCCATCGCTCGGGCGCTAGGCCGCGATGGCGTCGTCGAGCAGGCCGCGCAATCCGGCCTCGTCGACCTCGCGCGTCACGAAGGCTTTACCGATGCCGCGCGCCAGCACGAAGGTGAGCTTGCCGCCCTCGGCCTTCTTGTCGCCGCGCATATGCTCGACCAGCCGCGCGGCATCCCAGCGCCGGCGGTTGTCGCCGCCGATTGCGCGCAGCCGCACCGGCAGGCCGACGGCGCCGAGATGGCGGCGGACCCGCTCGGCATCGACAGCAGGGCAGAGGCCGAGGCGGGCCGACAGGTCGAAGGCCATCGCCATGCCGGCGCCGACCGCCTCGCCATGCAGCAGCTCCGGGCCGAAGCCGGTCTCGGCTTCCAGCGCATGGCCGAATGTGTGGCCAAGATTGAGCAGGGCGCGCAGGTCGGTGGTCTCGCGCTCGTCGGCGGCGACGATGCGTGCCTTGGAGAGGCAGCTCTGTTCGATGGCGTAGGTGCGTGACGCGGCGTCGCCGGCCAGCACCGCAGCCCCGTTGGCTTCGCACCAGTCCCAGAACGCCGGATCGTCGATCAGGCCGTACTTGGCCACTTCGGCATAGCCCGCCAGCAGCTCCCGGCGCGGCAGGCTGTCGAGCACGGTCGTATCGGCCACCACCAGGCGCGGCTGGTAGAAGGTGCCGACCAGGTTCTTGCCGTGGCGCGTGTTGATGCCGGTCTTGCCGCCCACCGAAGAATCGACCTGGGCGAGCAAGGTGGTCGGTACCTGGATGAAATCGACGCCGCGCAGCAGGACCGAGGCGGCGAAGCCGGTGAGGTCGCCGACCACGCCGCCGCCCAGTGCGACTAAGGTGGTCCTGCGGTCGGGGCGGTGGTCCAGCAGCTCGTTCATCAGCCGGCCGAAGCTCGCGAACTCCTTGCTGCTCTCGCCGGCCGGAACCGTCACGGTCGTGGCTTCGATGCCCGCCTTGTCGAAGGAGGCGGCAAGCCGCGCGCCGTAGAGCGGCGCCACGGTGTCGTCGCTCACGATGGTGACGCGCGGGGCGGCGAGCAGCGGGCGCGACAATTCGCCGACACGATCGATCAGGTCAGGCCCGATGACGATGTCGTAGGCGCGGCCCGCGAGATCGACACGGATGGTGCGAGGGGCACTCATGCCGACGCTCCCGGTTCGGCCTGTGCGACAGGGCTGGGCTGCAGATAGGCGCGCAGCGTCTCGATCACCTGCTCGGTGGTGCGATCGGCTGGCTGGGCCGTCGAGTCGACCACGAGATCGGCTTCGGCGTAGATCGGATAACGTTGTTGCATAAGTCGGTCGAGAATCTCCCGGGGATCGCCCTGGCGCAAGAGCGGACGATGGGTGCGCTTCTTCACGCGATCGAACAGCACGTCGAGCTCGGCACGCAGCCACACGGTGATGGCCTTGGTGCGCATCAGGGATCGCGTCTCGCTGTCGATGTAGGCACCGCCGCCGGTCGACAGGACCAATGGCGGCTGGTCGAGCAGGCGGCCGATGACGCGGCGCTCGCCGGCACGGAACTCCTGCTCGCCGTACTTCTCGAAGAATTCGGAGATGCTGCAGCCGGCAGCTCGTTCGATTTCATCGTCAGCATCGACGAACGGCAGGCCGAGCCGTGCCGCGAGGCGCTTGCCGATCGCGCTCTTGCCCGCGCCCATCAGCCCGACGAGGGCCACGGTGCGCGGCAAGGACAGGGGAGAAGGAACGTCCATGGCGATCTGTGCACCCTGGATGTCGCCCATTCTTCCGTTCGATTCAAGCCGCTGGCGATTCAAGCCGCTGGACCAAATGGTCCCGCCTTGGGCCGCGACGATTGCCGCTGTGGCATCGGTTGGGTAGTTTGCCGCCGTCGTGCCCCTGTTCCGTTCGCGAAACCGCTTCACCGTTCCCACTTTGCGCCTCGGCCCCCTGGTCGTGGTCGCTGCCGTATGCCTGCTGATTGTCGGGCTCGTGGCGTTGGCCGTTGTCGAGCCGCGGCCGCCGCTCAAGCAGTATGAAGTCCCGGTGCCCAATGAACGCCTGGCGCGTTAATCTACGGCATCGTCTTCCGGACCGCGGGCCTCCAGGCCCGCCTCATGGCTCTCGCACATTGATGAGGGCACTTGAGCGGGCTCCGCGCGGGGTAACCCCCGCGCTTTTGAGGCCCGCGGTCCAATGACTAGGCGCGCGCTCCCAGCGGTTCTGCTCGGTGCCGTTTTCGCTGTGTCGGCGGCACTCGCGCCAGCGATCGCCCAGGTGCCGGATTTCGACCAGCGTCCGACCGGTTTCCTCACGGCCCAGACCGGCGGCATGCCGGCCAATGCCTGGTCCGGCACCAGTCTCGCCACGGCCAAGCGCCTGGTCTCGGCGTTGCCGGCCGCGCCGCGCAGCCGGGCGCTGCGCGACCTGCAGTTCAAGCTGCTGGTGAGCCAGCTCACACCGCCGGCGGCCGACGGCAGCCCGCCGCCCGGCCTGTTCGCGCGCAAGGTCGAGAAGCTTGCCGCCATGGGCGAGGCGGAGAACCTCAACGAAATGGTGCGCAGCGTCGGCGGCTATGCCGATCCGGCGATCGCCGCCATCGTGGTCAACGCGCTGATGATGGCGGGCGAGAAGGAGGGGGCCTGTGCGATCGTGCGCAGCAATCCCCTGCCGCAGCCCTTCGCCTTGCGGGCCGACATCGTCTGCAAGCTGGTCGCGGGCGACAATGCCGGCGCACTTGCCGCCGTTCAGCCGCTGCGCAGCAGCGATCCCGCCTTCGCCAAGCTGGTCGAGATCGCCGCCGAAGGCCTGTCGCCGACGGCCTCGGCGCCGGCGCAGCTCGACGGTCCGGCCATGGTGATGCTGGACCTCGCCTATGTGCAGCCGTCGGCCAACGCGATCCGCTCGACGCAGCCGCCGCTCATCCGCTCGCAGGTCGTGCACCGCACCCTGCCGCCGGTGACGCGGCTCGATATCGCCGAACGCGGCGAAGCTCTGGCGGTGATCGAGGCGACGCGGCTCGGCGACCTCTATCTCGACGCGGTGCGCGACGGCGTTGCCATGCCGGCGCCGATGGCGCGTCGCGCCCGGCTGGTTGCGGCGGCGCGCGGTGCCTCGAACGCCCAGCAGCTCATCAGTTCCATCACCGCGGTCTATGGCGACGAGCGCGGCGGCGCGCTGTTCCCCACGGTGGCGCGCGCCGGCGCCCAGGCGCTGCTCAACCTGCCGCCGAAGCCCGAATATGCCAACGTCGCCCAGGAAGCGATGCGCGGCTTCCTGCTGCTGGGCGACAAGCAGCAGACCAAGGCCTGGATGAAGCTGGCGCTTTCCGCGGCTTTCAACGATCAGCGTGCCATGAGTGCGCTCGATCGCCTGATGCCCCTGATCGCCATCGCCGGCGTCGACGAGCGCCGCAGCATGCCGGGCGAGGAGCTCGACCGCTGGTACGCCGCGATCCGCCAGGAAAATCCGGCGCAGGCGCCGTTGCGCGGCTATCTGCTGCTCGAGCTGCTGCGCGCCGTCGGCATCGACGTGCCCAAGGGCTCGACCAGCCTGCCGGAGACGATGCCGGGCGGCGGGCGTTTCGGGACGGCGGCGCCGGCCACGGTCCAGTCGCTGCAGGTCGCGGGCAATGGCCGCCGTCGCGCCGAGGCCTCGCTGCTCGCCCCGATCGCCACCGGCGAGGCGACGCTGACCGAGCTGCACCCTGCGCTGGTGAGCGCCATCATCGTCGCCTTGCGCCAGGTCGGCGAGGACAATGCCGGCCGTCTCTTCGCGATCGAGATCGCGATCGCGCACGGATTGTGACCGGGGCAGTGAAGCGCAAGCCGGCGCCCGAACTCGCACGCGAGGTCGGGGCTTTCCTCGAGATGCTGCAGGCCGAGCGCGGCGCGTCGAAGAACACGGTTCTCGCCTATAGCGCCGACCTTCTCGATCTCCAGAAATTCCTGATCCTGCGCAAGCAGGGCCCGACAACGGCCGATGCGACGGCGTTGCGCGCCTACCTGAAGAAGCTCGATTACCTCGGCATGACACCGCGTACGGTGGCGCGGCGCCTCTCGGTCATGCGGCAGTTCTTCCGCTTCCTGCTGGCCGAACGCCTGCGCGAGGACGACCCGGCGAGCACGCTCGATTCGCCCAAGCTCGGCCGGCCGCTGCCCAAGGTGCTGTCGCGCGTCGAGGTCGATCGGCTGATCGCGGCGGCCGAGGCCAAGGGCGGCATCGACGGCGGCCGGCTGGAGACGCTGTTGGAGATCCTCTACGGCTCGGGCCTGCGCGTCTCGGAGCTGGTCGGCCTGCCGATCACCGCAGCCGAGCGTGATCCCTCGATGCTGATCGTGCGCGGCAAGGGAGCAAAGGACCGCATGGTGCCGCTCTCCGACCCGGCAAGAGTGGCGATTGCGCGATGGCTGAAGGTACGGGCCGCCGTTTTTGCGGAGGGCCAGACCTCGCGCTACCTGTTTCCCTCGCGCGGGCGGACCGGCCACCTCACTCGCCAGCGCTTTGCGCAATTGCTGAAGGAAGCCGCCCTGGCGGCCGGCATCGATCCCGCGCGCGTGTCGCCGCATGTCCTGCGGCATGCCTTTGCCAGTCATCTGCTGGAGGCCGGCGCGGATCTGCGCAGCGTTCAGCTCATGCTGGGGCATGCCGATATCGCCACGACCGAAATCTATACACATGTCCTTCCGGAGAAGGTGCGCTCGCTGGTCGAGGATCATCATCCTTTGGCCAAGCCATCGACAAAGCCGTCAGCCAGGCCGTCGACGACGCGGAAGCGCCCGCCGCCCGCCGGTGGCGCTGGTTGACAGGATTCCGGGGGCAGGCGACACCTGACCTTCAATGACGACCTATCTCGACTTCGAGACGCCGATCAGAGAGCTCGAAAGCAAAATTGCCGAGCTCAGGCACCTGCCCAACTCGGGTGATGTCGACATCGCCGAGGAGGTCATGCGCCTGCAGGACAAGGTGCAGAAGCAACTGCGCGCGACCTATGCACGGCTGACGCCGTGGCAGAGGGTGCAGGTGGCTCGCCATGCCGAGCGGCCACATGCGCAGAGCTACATCGACCGGCTGATCACCGACTACACGCCGCTGGCCGGCGACCGCGCCTTCGCGGAGGATGCCGCCATCGTCGGCGGCCTCGGCCGCCTGAAGGGCCGCAGCATCGTCGTGCTGGGCCAGCAGAAGGGCGACGATACCGAGTCACGCATCAAGCACAATTTCGGCATGGCCCGGCCCGAAGGCTACCGCAAAGCGCAGCGCCTGATGAAGCTCGCCGACCGGTTCCGACTGCCGGTACTGACCCTGGTGGATACGCCCGGCGCCTATCCCGGCATCGACGCCGAGGCGCGCGGCCAGGCCGAGGCCATCGCGAGCTCGATCGAGACCTGCTTGTCGCTCGGCGTGCCGCTGGTCAGCGTGGTGATCGGCGAGGGCGGTTCTGGTGGCGCGCTGGCGATCGCCTCGGCCGACCGCGTCTACATGCTGGAGAACTCGGTCTATTCGGTGATCACGCCGGAAGGCTGCGCCTCTATCCTGTGGCGCTCCAATGCGCAGGCGCAGGAAGCGGCCGAAGCCATGAAGGTGACGGCGGCCGACCTCAAGAAGCTCGACGTCATCGACGACGTGCTTCCCGAGCCGATGGGCGGCGCCCATCGGGCGCCCGACGAGGCGATCGACGTGGTCGGCCGGGTGGTGAACGAGGCCTTCACCGAGCTCGCCAAGCTCGATCCCGATACCTTGCGCGAGCGGCGCCAGGACAAGTTCCTGGCGATGGGCAAGAAGGGCCTCTGACGGCCTTGCCCCTCCGTCTCAGCGTTCTCGACCAGTCGCCGATCCGCAAAGGCGGCACGCCGGCCGACGCCGTGCGCGAGACGCTGGAGCTGGCGCAGCTCTGCGACCGCCTGGGCTACGAGCGCTACTGGCTCGCCGAGCATCACAGCAGCGACGCGCTGGCCGGCTCGACGCCGGAAGTGCTGATCACGCGCGTTGCCGGCCTGACCGCGCGCATGCGCGTTGGCTCCGGTGGGGTGATGCTGCCGCATTACGCCGCCTACAAGGTGGCGGAGAACTTCCGCATGCTGGAGACGCTGTTCCCCGGCCGCATCGATCTCGGCGTCGGCCGCGCGCCGGGCAGCGACCAGCACACGATGCGCATCCTGGCCGATGGCAAGCCCAACTGGAGCAATCCCGACAAGTACCCCTACCAGGTGCGCGATCTCGTGGCCTGGCTGCACGACGCCCTGCCGGCCAAGCACGAAGGCGCCGGCGTCACGGCGCAGCCGATCGGACCCACGGCGCCCGACGTCTGGCTGCTCGGATCGAGCGACGAAAGCGCAGCGCTCGCGGCCCATTTCGGCCTGCCGTTCTGCTTCGCGCACTTCATCAATCCCGATGGCGGCGACGGCGTGACCCGCGCCTATCGCGAACACTTCAAGCCGTCGGCGCTGCATCCGACACCGATGCCGATGATGGCGATCTCGGTCCTGTGCGCGGAGACCGACGAGGAGGCCGACCTGCTGTCGCGCAGCCGCGAGGTCTGGGCGATGCGGCTGCGGACGCTCGGCAATCCCGGCCCAGTGCCGTCGGTGGAGGAGGCGCTGGAGGCGGCCAAGGCGCCCGGTGCCGAACGCTGGCTGCCAGCGCTGCGCCGCCGCTCGGTCGTCGGCTCGCCCGCCACGGTGCGGGCGGCGCTCGAGAAGCATGCCGCCAACTATCAGGTCGACGAGATCATGGCAGTGACGATCTGCTACGACTTCCAAAAGCGCAAACGCTCCTACGAGCTGCTGGCCGAGGCGTTCGGGCTGGAACGTTGAACTGCGATGACTTCGGCGTGCGTCGCCGGCTCATTCTCCTCTCCCCCTTGGGGGAGAGGCTGGGTGAGGGGGATCCTTCAACGCGCACGCTCGCTCCGTTACTCGCACCCTCACCTCCCCCATGCTTCGCATGGGTCCCCTTCCTCTCCCGCGACGCGGCTTGGTTACAAGCCGCGTCGCGGGAGAGGACGGATGAGAGATTAGCGCGGCAGGCCTATCAAAGCCCCGCCACGGGGAAGCCCTTGCCGTGGCCGTTCTGCGGGCGGCGTTTGGATATCTGCGCGCGCGCTTCGGCGGCGCGGCCGTCGCGAACCAGCGCCGTCGTCACGACATACTCCAGCAGGTCGCGCTGGGCGCGGCTGCCGCCCAAGCGTTCGTGGGTGTCGAGCAGTGGCGTGATCTCGGACGCGGCCCGCGCCCACTTGCCGTCGGCATAGGCTTCGAAGCCCTGCGCCATCGCCGGCAGCATGTCGGCGGTGGCGCCGCGCGGGCTTTCGACGAATGTGGCGAGCGTTTCCTTGTCGCCCGCCATGGCGTAGGCGAGCACCGTGTGCATGTCGACGAAGCCGAGGCCGGACTTGCCGAACCACTTGGTGGCGTAGTCGGCGAGCTCGCGCCAGCGCTCGGGCTGGCGCTCCTGGCCCGCCATTTCGGCGCGCAGCAGGAAGGCCGGACCGTCGGTCGCGACGTTGATCTGCGGGCCCCAGGCGGCGCCGGGCCGCAGCGCGTCGTCGTAGATGCGCCAGGCCTCGGCATGGCGCCCCGTCTCCATCGACCACAGCGCGAGATGCCAGCTGTTGTGGCAGTGCATCAGTCCGTCGCGCGCATAGTCCTTCATCCAGTCGGTCAGGAAGGCGAGACCCGCCTCACGTTCACCGACTTCGTAGAAGAGATGGCCGCGAATGTGCGCGGCATGGGCGCTGCGCGGATAGCCGGCCAGCGCCTTTTCGATGTTGCGCTCGCCGTCGTCGAGCTTGCTGAGCTCGATCTGGGCGAAGGCGAGTTGGGTGCGGTACCACCAGTCGTCGCCATAGTGCTTCTCGAAAGGTTCGAGGATGGCGAGCTGATCGACTTCGCGGCCGACCTTGCCCGAAAAGCCGATCAGGCCGAACACGCTGGTGGCCGGCGCCAGTGCCATGGCATCGCGCGGCCAGCTCTTCATGTGTTCGTGGATCGCGTCGAGAGCCGCCATCCCCTGGCCGGTCAGGATCTTGTCGAAGATCGCGATCTGGCTCTGCTCGCGCGCCGTCGTGCCGGCCGCCAGTTCCTTGGCGCGCACCAGCGGAGCCTTGGCCTCGTGGCCGCGGCCGAGAAGCTGCTTGGCGCGGGCCAGCGAAATGTGCCCCAGCGCGAAGCCGTCGTCGGCCTCCACCGAGGCCTGGAACGCCGTGTCCATGCCGGGCGTCGCCGCCATCAGGCTGTCGACGCCGGCGAGGTAGGCGTCGCGGGCTGCGACCGAGCTGGTGCTCAGCTCGTTTCCGTAGCGGTCCTTGAGCATTGGCGTTTCATCCCGTTGGCAAGCATGCGAGGGCAGGCAGTGCGAAACTCTAGCCCCACGATTGTCCCTCGGGCAATTGCGGGAAACGACCTTCGGTGTTCCAATTGCCGCCTGGAGAAAGCCGGACACATAAGGCCAGGGAGGAACCCGACCCATGCCCCTTTCAATTCATCCCGTGACCCCGGACTTCGTCGCCGAAGTGGGCGACGTCGCGCTTGGCAAGCCGCTGGCGCCTGCGGATCTCGCGGCCATTCGGGCGGCGTTCACCAAGTACGCCATCCTGATCTTTCCCGACCAGGAATTCGACGACGAGAGCCAGCTCGCCTTCGCGCGCAACTTCGGACCGCTCGAGACGACCGTGTTCAAGGCGCGCAAGGATCACACGCTGCGTCTGCACGAGAACATGGCCGATGTCGGCAATCTCGATTCGCAGAACCGCATCCTGGAGGCCGACAATCGGCAGCGCCTGTACAATCTCGGCAATCGTCTGTGGCACACGGATTCGTCGTTCAAGCGCCTGCCGGCCTACTGCTCGATGCTGCATGCGCGCTCGATCCCGCCGATCGGCGGCCAGACCGAGTATGCCGACATGCGGGCGGCCTACGATGCGCTGCCCGAGACGACCAAGCGGCGGCTGGTGGGCCTGGTAGCCGAGCATTCGATCATGACCTCGCGCGCCAAGCTCGGCTTCTCGGACTTCGACGAGTCCGAACGCGTGGCCTTCGCGCCGGTGCCGCAGGTCCTGGTGCGCAAGCTGCCCGACTCCGGCCGCATGAGCCTCTATATCGCGAGCCACGCCGGTGCGATCCGCGGCATGGCCGATACCGAAGCGCGCAAGTTGCTCGATGAACTGACCGCGCATGCCACGCAGCGCCAGTTCGTCCATTCGCACCGCTGGCGGGCCAAGGACCTGGTGATCTGGGACAATCGCTGCACCATGCATCGCGGCATGGAGTTCGACGATCAGCGCTACAAGCGCGACATGCGCCGCGCCACGGTATCGGACGTGGCGCCGACCTGCGAGCAGATGGGCCTGGCCGTCGCGGCGGAGTGATCACTGTATTTCATGTTCCTCTCCCCCGAAGGGGGAGAGGTTAGGTGAGGGGGCGGCTGCGACCGCACACGCGTGCGGTCTCTGGCGCCCGTCGCTTCCCCCTCACCCGGCCTCTCCCCCGAGGCGGGGGAGAGGAGAATGAGAGAGGCCGCGCCTGAGATAGAAGGGGCCGTTCCAGGGGACGTCTCGATAGGTCGGCAGATAGAGCCGGTCGTGGCCCAGCGCCCGCGCGGCGGCCGAGCGGTGAGGCCGCAATCCAGAGCCGCCGCTTGCGCCAGCCTTCCGTCAGCGACGCGATCGAATGTGCCGGCATGTCGAGGACGCATATTAGGCCTACGTCGCGATAGCGTCGGTCGGCGGCGTTTTCGATCTGCGGCAACAGGGCGATTTCGTGGGGATGCGGCGGGCGAATAATGACCGGGATGGGCTAGGTTGTGGGCCGAATTGGAGGACAGTCATGACGATCGATATCGAACCGCTGAAGAAGGAACTGGGCCGCAAGATCGAGGACGAGGACGTCGTCACCCAGGCGCCGCTGAAAGCGATGATCGCCACCTTCGATCGCCAGGACAAGGTTCCCGCTTCCGGCGAGGCCATCGCACCGGGCTGGCATCTCTGCTTCCTGCATTCCTATGCCCGGCGCAACGTGCTGGCCGAGGACGGCCTGCCGACCGAAGGCGGCGTGCTGCCGAAGATCCCGCTGCCGCGGCGCATGTATGCCGGATCAACCTTCACCTTCGAGAGCGATATTCGCGTTGGCGACAAGCTCCGGCGCGAGACGGAATTCTCCGACGTGCAGTTGCGCGGCGGCGCCACCGGCGCCCTGATCGTCACCAGCCAGACGCGGCGCATCTTCACGCCGCGCGGCCTGGCCGTCACCGAGGTCGCCAACACCGTCTTCCGCGAAGAGGTGAAGGCCGGCGAGAAGAGCGGCGTGCCGGTGCGCGAGGCGGCACCGACCGACGTGCCGTGGCGGCGCACCATCAAGGCCGACCCGGTGATGCTGTTCCGCTACTCGGCGATCACCTTCAACCCGCACCGCATCCATTACGACCGCACCTACTGCATCGAGACCGAGGGCTATCCCGGCCTGGTCGTCCATGGTCCCTTCGCGCAGCAATGCCTGTTCGACCTGCTGCGTGACTCCGCACCTGGCCGCGCGATCAAGAGCTTCTCGATCCGTGCTCGCGCGCCGCTGTTCGACACGGCGCCCTTCGAGGCGATCGGCCGGCCGACCGCCGACGGCAAGGGCGCCGAACTCTGGACGGTGACGCCCAAGGGCACGATCGCCGCGCAGGCCACCGCGACCTTCGCCTAAGGAGATGCAGGCGCCACCGCTGCCGCGTGTTCTGATCGCGCGGCTGCCGTTCTTCTACGGCTGGGTGGTGCTGGGGTGCCTCTGCCTGGCGGGCTTTGCCCGCCAGGGGCCCGCCGTTGCCACCCTGTCGATCTTCGTCGTGCCGATGACCGAGGCCTTCGCCTGGTCGCGCACGGAAATGGCCGGCGCGGTGTCGTTGGGCGGCCTGCTGGCCGCTTTCATCTCGCCGGTGATCGGGCCGATGGTCGATCGCCGCGGCGCGCGGCTGGTGCTCTGCCTGGCCGTCGCCGGCACGGGCCTGGCGACCCTGGCGCTGTCGCTCACGCACTCGCTGCTGGTCTTCTATCTGCTGTTCTGTTTTGCGCGGATGGTGTGGGCGGGGCCGTTCGACCTCGGCCTCTACAGCGCGCTGAACAACTGGTTCGTCGCCCGCCGTGCCGTAGCGACATCGATCGTCACCCTGGCGCAGATGGCGGGCCTGGTCGCGCTGCCGCTGATCGCCCAACTCGCCATGACGGCAAGTACCATGACGGGAGGCGCCACGGCCGGAAGCGACTGGCGGGCAGGCTGGGTCGCTGTCGGCGCGACGGTGCTGATCGTGGGGTTCCTGCCGTGCTGGCTGCTGCTGGTGCGACGGCCGGAGGATGTCGGCCTGCAGCCCGATCGGCTGGCCGACGGCACGACCGCAGCGCCGGTCGAGGCGCGCTGGAGCCGGGGGGAGGCGATGCGCACGCCGGCCTTCTGGCTGCTCTCGCTCTACACCGTGCTGGTCTATCCCGTGCAGGCCGGCGTCAGCCTGCATCAGGCACCACACCTGATCGAGCACGGCATCCCGCCGGTCGCGGCGGCCAGCGTGATCGCCATCCTTGCCGCCGTGTCGGCACTGGCCGGCTTGGGCATCGGCTTCCTGCCGCGCCGCTGGCCGGTGCGGTACCTGATGGCGGTCGCCGCCGCCTGCCTGTCGGCCGGCAGTTTCGGCCTGATCGGTGTCTCGTCGACCGAGATTGCCCTGCTGCCGGCCTGCCTGTTCGGCCTGGGGATCGGCGGCCTCATGGTGCTGCTGCCCATGGCCTGGGCCGACTATTTCGGCCGCGAAAGCTTCGGCGCCATCCGCGGCGTGGCGCTGTCGCTGCAGGTGACGGCGCAGGCGGCCGGTCCCCTGGTGTCGGGCATGCTGCGTGACTGGAGCGGCGACTACACCGACTCGTTGCTTCTGTTCGGCGCCTTGGCAGTGGCGGCGACGATCGTGGTGCTGGCCGCTCGGCGGCCTAGCCGTCCTTGAAAAGGGCCAAGATTGCCATATATTATGCCATATAATATGTGCAATGGAGATGGCAATGGCGACGAAAAAGGCGCTGGCCAGCGAAAAGACCGCGAGGGGCTCTCGAACCGCGCATGACGAGGAGCGCGCGCGCCACGAGTTCGCCGCGAGCAGTTTCTTCGACTCCAAAGGCCTCATCACAGTCGACCGCGTGGCCGATTCCTTCGGCTTTTCGCGCGCGCAGCTTGCCGCTACGACCGGGCTCAGCGGCGAGACGCTTCTTCGGCCCGACAGGGCGGCGGCGCCGAAAGCCCAGGCCCGCCTGAAGGAGATGCTGGAGATCGTCGAACGCATCGCCGAGTGGGCGGGCGGCAGGGCGCAGGCCATGGCATGGTATCGGGCGCAACCGCTTCCGGCTTTCGGCGGTCGGACTGCCGAGTCGCTGGTCAAGGACGGCATGGCCGCCGACGTGCGCGACTATCTCGATCACGTCGCCTTGGGCGGCTTCGCTTGAGGTTCGTGGGGACGTGCTATCGCGCGCACGATCCCAGATGGGCTTTCTCACCGCTTTCCGGCGATGGTGCCAAGGTGCATGGCGGGCGCTTCAACCCGAAGGGCATGCCGGCGCTCTATCTTGCGCTCACCCTGGAGGGGATGTTCATCGAAATGGGGCATGGCCTCGCTCGGCGCTTCGAGCCGTTGACGGTCTGCACCTATGACGTGGACGTTGACGATATCGTCGATCTCACGAAAGACGAGGGGCGCAGCGCCAATCGCGTCACTCTGGACGACCTCGCCTGCGCCTGGGCGGCGGATGTCGCGAACAAGCGCGAGCCTGCGTCCTGGCAACTGGCAAGGCGCCAGATCGCCGATGGCAGTGCCGGCCTGCTCGTCCCGTCCTTTGCCGTCGGCGCCCGTACCGACATGCTCAATCTCGTGCTCTGGAAATGGGGTGCCAACCTTCCTCGTCGGGTCGAGGTTCACGATCCGAGCGGGCGGCTGCCGAAGGATCAGCTGTCCTGGCGTTGATGTGTCGGGCTTTTCATCTATGGCCTCCCCATTTGAATGGGGAGGAGTTGAGGTCGTGCCTCAGTCGTTCGCAGCGCCGAAGCGCAGGGGGCGGAAGAAGGCGCGGATATCCTCGACCAGCAGGTCCGGCTCCTCGAGGGCGGCGAAGTGGCCGCCGCGCGGCATCGGCGTGTGCTGGCGGAGATTGTAGCAGCGCTCGATCCATTCCCTGGGGGGCGGCGGCGCGAGATCGGCCGGGAAGGCGGCGAAGGCGGTGGGCGTCTCGACCCGCTGGCTCGTCGGCAGGCCACGATCCTTCTGCTCGGACACGCCGCGATAGAGCCACGTGGCGCTGCCGGCCGTGCCGGTCAGCCAGTAGACCATGATGTTGTCCAGCAGCAGATCCATCGAGAAGCGGCTCCGCGGATCGCCGTTGCAGTCGCTCCAGGCCTGGAACTTTTCGACGATCCAGGCGGCAAGCCCGACCGGTGAATCGGCGAGCGCGACGCCAAGCGTCTGCGGCCGTGTCGCCTGGATGCGCTGGTAGGCGGTTTTGTCGTCGCGTTCGCGGCGCACCCGCGCCAGCCAGGCCTGCTCGTCGGCGCTGAACGCGGCCTTGTCGAGATCGATGCCCGGCCGCAGGCCGATCATGTTGAGATGCAAGCCGAGCACGCCCGACTTCCAGTCTTCTCCACCCGCGCGCGAGTCCTCCTTCTCGTCCGTCACCGGATGGTCGAAGGCGAGCCACGAGGAGACGATCGAGCCCCAGTCGCCGCCCTGCGCACCGTAAGGGCGACGGTAGTTCAGCTTCTCATGCACCAGCCGATGCCACAGGCCGGCAATGGCGCGCGGGCCGATCGGGCCTGTGCTGCCGTCGCTGCGGATCGGCGGGCCGGAGAAGCCGTAGCCCGGCAGGGAGGGCACGATGACGTCGAAGGCATCGAGCGCGTCGCCGCCATGGGCCTCGGGATGGGCCAGCAGGTCGATGATGTGCAGGAACTCCACGATCGATCCCGGCCAGCCGTGGGTCACCACCAGCGGCAGCGGCCGCGGGGCGTCCTCGACCTCGGTGCCGGGCTCGCGGATGAAGTGCAGGCGCTGCGGGCCGATATCGACCAGGTAGTTGGGCCAGCGGTTGATCGCCTCCTGGCAGCGCTGCCAGTCGTAGCCGTGGCGCCAGTATTCGACCAGGTCGGCGAGAAAGCCTGGATCGGTGCCGGAGGCCCAGGAGCCGCCATCGGCGATGGCGACCGGCGGCCGCCAGCGGCGCAGCCGTTCGTCGAGGTCGATCAGCGCCCGTTCGGGGATGTCGACCTTGAAGGGTTCGGGAGTGTCGTAACGCGTGTCGGCCATGGCGACAGGCGTAGCGCGGAATTCACCCGTCCAGCAAATCGTGCTTCAGGCGCTCCCGCTCGGCGGGGCCAAGGCCGAGCGCCTTCTCGGCGAAGGCCTCGGGTGTGCCGAAGTCGTTTCGGACGACCTCGAAGGCGGCTTCGAGATAGGGCGTGCGCGCCTCGATGATGGCCGCGCGGGTATCGATGTCGAGTTCGGGATAGCGGCCGATATGGCCGGTCCACAGCTCGTTGGTGCGGAGATAGTCCTCCACCACCGTCTGCCAGGGAACGCCCAGCAGGCTGAGCAGCAGGGCCGACGCGAAGCCGGTGCGGTCCTTGCCGGCGGTGCAGTGGAAGACCAGCGGACGATGCACGCCGTCGCTCAAGGTGGCGAACAAGGTGCGGAAGCCCGGGGCGCAGCGGCGCGGATAGTCGCGATAATGATCGGTCAGGAACTGCATCATGAGATGCGGGCTGGCCGTGCCGTCCTCGACCGCGCCGCGGATCTTGTCGCCGACGCCCGGTTCGATATGGGCGCCGACGATGCGGCAGCTGACGCCTTCGATGCGGTGCGGCGTCTCGGCGGCCTCGTTCACGCCGCGCAGATCGACGATGGTGCGCACACCGATCGTGCCGAGGGCCGTGCGGTCCTCATCGGTGAGACCGCCGAGATGAGCGGAGCGGAAGACGGCGCCGCGGCGGACGAGGCGGCCGTCGGCAGTGCGATAGCCGCCGAGGTCGCGGAAGTTGGAGCCGCCTTGCAGCGGCAGCACATGGGGCAGGGTCTGATCGAGCATGCCTCTAGTCTATCACGCCCGGACACGGCCGATCATGTCTGGACCAAGTCAGAATTTTTGCGGCCCCATCAAAATTTCTGAGACAGGGTCACGAAGAAGGCCCGCCGCATTCCGTATTGCGGTGCGCCGACGCCCACGCCCGTGCCGTCGCGCAGCTGGTAGGAGAGGTCGGTGAGGTTGAGCGCGTCGAAGCGGATGGTCGTGCCCTTGCTGCCGGGCAGCGGCACCTTCTGCGCCACCGACAGGTTGAAGGTGGCATAGGCGGGCAGGGCCGTGTCGTTGGGGGTGATGACGCTGGTGCGCAGGCCGCTGCCGAACAGCATGTCGGCCGACACGCGGGTTGCATGGTCGCTGTCCTGGTTGAAGACGTAGGCGACGCCTGCCGAACCCGTCCAGCTCTGGTCGTGGTCGGCGAAGATCCAGTGATTGGCGATGTAATTGAGGTCGGCCTGCTCGAAGTTGAACTGGGCGGAGTTGATGTTGGTGGCGGAGACTCGCGACCAGGCGAGGTTGGCGTAGGCCGACCACGGGCCCTTGTCGTAGTTGGCGAAGACCTCGAATCCTTTCACCTGCGCATAGGCGTAATTGAAGGCGGTCTGGAAGATCGGGGCGCCGAACTGGCCCTTGTCGAGATAGTTCTCGGCGAACTTGTAGAAGCCGCTGAAGCCGATCGCGAGGCCATCGACCGGCTTCACGGTGAGGCCGATGTCGAAATAGTCCGACCGCTCGGCGCGGACTGGGTCGTTTTGTGTCCCTTCGGTCGCTGCCGTGGTCCCAGCGCGCGCAGCGAGAGAGCCGAAGCCCACCTGGTTGAGCGGCGCCGGGACGAAGTAGCGGGAGTAGCCGGCGCGCAGGCTGATCTTCGGATCGGGTTCCCAGACCACGTTGATCCGGGGGCTGAGCTGGTTTTCCGTCGAAGGGCCTGAGATGGCATCGAAGCGCGCGCCGAAATTCACGGTGAGCGACGGCGTGACCTTCCATTCATCCTGCAGGTAGACGCTGTAGGTCCAGCCGACGAGGTCGGCGCCGTCAGCGAAACCCACGGGCTGCTGGCCAGGGATCAGTTCGCCCTCGGGATCGTCCGGGTTGGTTACGAACGGCAGGGCGGCGTTCTGTGCGTAGCTCGTCACCCTCTCGCGCTGGATGAGAAAGCCGCCGCGCAGCGTGTGGTTCGAAGCGATCTTCCAACTGGCATCGGCCTGGGTCCCGACGGCGAAACTCGTGCGTTTCGCCCAGGGGGCGATGCCGTTGAACATCAGATCGCCCGTCGCGTCGGGCTGATAGGACAGGTTGGAATAGCGGACGAACCCCGAGAGTTGCAGGTTGAAGTCCTTGTAGCTCTTCTGCAGGGAAGCGATGCCGAAGTAGGTATCCTCCCACTGCCGCTGGTCGAGAAGCGAGCTGTTGAAGTCGGTAATGCCGTTCACCGAGAAGTTCGGTATCTGCCCCGGCCGATTGGGAATCTCGTAGCGGGCGCTGGCGCCGCCGGCGATGAAGCTCAGCCGCGTGTTCTCGTCGACGATGCCGGTCAGCTTGGTCAGCGCATACCATTGCGCCGTATTGTCGTGGATCGGCAGCGCCGAGCTCGTCGGATTCTCGATGCCGATGCCGTTGTTGATGTACTGGCCGACGGCAAAATAGTCGATGTTGCCACTGCGGCCGCCATATTCGAGGGCGGGCTGCACCCAGTTGTAGGAGCCCACCATCACCGAGGCTTCGCCGCCGGGATTGGTGGTGCCGGACTTTACGTTGATGTCGACGACGCCCGCCGTGCGCAGGCCGTACTGCGCGGGCAGGGCACCGGTGATGAGGGAGAGTGAGTCGGCAAAGCGCGGCGAGAGAATCTGGCTGAAGAGCGCGAGACCCTCTGGGAGCTGCACGCCGTCGAGACGATACTGCATGCTGCCGTGATCGCCGCGGACATGGATCTGGCCGAACCCGTCCTGCACCACGCCCGGCGCCCGCAGCAGCACCTGGTTGAGCGACGCGTTGTCGCCCAGCGGGATATTCTTGATCGCGTTGGGCCCGAAATCGTAGCGCGTTGCGCCGAGGCTTGGTTGGATCTCGCTGCGCTCGCGGTCGAGCTGCTGGGCCGTGACCTCGATGGCCGGCACGGTCACGACCGGGCCGGACCCCGTCGTCGGCGCGGGGGACGGATCGGGTTGCGTCGGACTTGTCTGAGCCCAGGCGGTACTCGCGGCCGCCAGGGAAGCCATGAGCGCCAATGCCGATACCCCCGTACGCCTGCGCAGCCGCATCTCTCACCTTTTATGTAATGTTATGCTGTAACGTTACAATATAACGTTCTCGAAGGTCAACTGGAGTGCGGCGTTGCGATCATCTGTTTTGTCCTCCCCATTCAAATGGGGAGGTGCCCGCGTAGTCGCGGGCGGAGGGGGCATATCCCAGCATATGAGCAGCACTTCGCGCGAAGTAACCTTCGCACTTGAGTGCCGCGCTCCCAGCAAGGACGCTTTGACTCAAAGGATCATGACCCCTCCGCCCCCGATTACAGGGGCACCTCCCCAATTGGATGGGGAGGACAAAACGCGCGAAACCGACTGAGCGCTTGCCGGGGGACGTACAGCGTCGATATTGGCGCCATCGGCACAAAGAGGAGCGTGACATGGCCAAGTCCCCGACAGATCAGGGCAACGACGACGATGCGCGGGCAATGCTGCTGGAACTGCGCGCGAGCATCGACAACGTCGATGCCGCCCTGATCTATCTCCTGGCCGAGCGCTTCAAGTGCACGCAGAAGGTCGGGCGGCTCAAGGCGAAGCATGCGATGCCGCCCGCCGACCCGGCCCGCGAACAGCAGCAGGTCGCCCGCCTGCGGGCCCTGGCCAAGGATGCACAGCTCGATCCGGATTTCGCCGAGAAGCTGCTCGCCTTCATCATCAAGGAGGTCATCCGGCATCACGAGCGGGCCGCCGAGGAGCATGCATGAAGGCAGTCGTCGTCTCGGGCGTGTCGTCCGGCATCGGCGAAGGGGCAGCCCGCGAACTGTGCCGACGGGGCTACAAGGTCTACGGCACCGTTCGCAGGGCCGAGGACGGCGAACGCCTGCAGAAGGAACTCGGTGACGCCTTCACGCCACTCCATCTCGATGTGACCGATGCTGCGGCCGTGGCCGCGGCGGCCAGCCAGGTGCGGCAGGATCTCGGTGGAGCCGGCCTGTTCGGCCTGATCAACAACGCCGGCATCGCCGATCCCGGACCGCTCACGGCGATATCGCCCGACTCGTTGCGACGGCATTTCGAGGTCAATGTCGTGGGCGTCCTTCACATGGTGCAGGCCTTCCTGCCCTTGCTGCGGGCCGCGTCGGGGCAGCGGCCGGGCCGCATCGTCAACATCAGCTCGATCGCGGGCCGGCTCGCCTATCCCTTCATGGGCGCCTACGCCGCATCCAAGCATGCGCTGGAGGCGCTGTCGGATTCGCTGCGGCGCGAGCTCCTGATCTATGGCGTCGACGTGGTGGTCATCCAGCCCGGCACGATCGGCACGCCCATCCTCGACAAGGCGGCGCATCTCGCCTCTTCGTTTTCCGACAGCGACTATCAGCCGACGCTCCGCTTCCTCGACATGAGCAACGACAAGCGCATGGCCATGCCGGTTGCGGTGGTGACGCGCCGGATCGTCGACGCGCTCACGCTCGACCGACCGAGAACGCGCTATGTCATTCCCAACGAACGTTTCCGCCTGTGGCTGATCCCGCGATGCCTGCCGGATCGCTGGCTCGACCGCATCATCGACCGCATGCTGGGCTTCGAAAGGATCCGCGCCGCGCTCAAGCGCTGACGGCCGAAGCGGCCTGCAAGCGCCGCCACGCTCGGACGGCGGTTTCCTCTGGATCCGCGTCGGGCGCTGCCGTGGACAGGCCGATGTTCACGCCGGTCTTCCGGGTCTCGCAAGCCAGAGCTTCACCGAGCCAGGTCGCGTAAGCCCTGCTTGCCTGGAAGGCAGCCCCCTTGCCGTGACCGTTCGCGGCCCCGAACAGGATCACGCCACCGCGCCGCCGCGCGACCATGCCGGGCAGCAGGCGCAAGGTGAGATCGCTCAAGGCGCGGATATTCACGGCGAGGAGGTCGAGCTGGGCCTGCCGGCCGAGATCGGCGATCGAGCCGGCGAGAGATGCCTGGGCACCGTGCACCAGCACATCGCCATAAAGGCCGCGCTCGCGCAAAGCGCTTTCGACGCATGCACCGGCGTCGCGCCGGGCCAGGTCGACGGCAACGGGGCTGACCGACGTTCCACGGGCCGACAGTGCCTCGGCCAGGCGGTCGAGGTCGCCTCCGGCACCGTCGACCAGAACCACGTGCTTCTTCTGCCCCGCGGCGAGCCGGGCGAAGGCACGGCCGAAGGGAGAGGTGGCGCCGGTGATCACGATAGCGGGCTTTGGGGCGGGCTCTGGCGTCGTGCTTGCGGCCGTTTCGTCATTCGGCGTACCGGACAGTCCCGCCGTCAGCAGGAGATAGGCACGGGTCGGCACCACATGCAGCGCGAGGGCGGCGAGATGAAAGAAGAGCTGCGGAAAGACGACCGTCTTTCCGCGCTTGAAGCCATGCCAGCCCGCCGCGGCCGTTGCGTGGGCGCTGATCATCGGCAGACGGTAGATCAGATCGCGGCCGCCCTCTCCGTTGGCCGGCCACATGCCTGTACGGGCCTTCCCCGGGACGAGGCTGCAGACCCTGACGCCGGTCCCGGAAGACTCACGGACGAGGGCGGCGGTGAACAGGCTGACATAGCGCTTGGTCGCATTGTAGATCGCCATGTTCGGCCCGGGGATGTAGGCGCCCATGGAACTGACATTGATGATGCCGCCGCGCCGGCGCGCGATCATTCCCGGCAGGAAGCGGAGCGTGAGATCGCTGAGGGCGATCACATGGAGATCGACCAGCCGCAACTGAGCAGTCAGCTCATTGCCTGCCGCCGGACCGACGAGGCTGAGGCCGGCATTGTTGACCAGGATCTCGCAATGGAGGCCGTGTCGGGCAATCGCCGTTTCGACGATGTCGCCGGCACCGAGCGAGGTGAGATCGACAGGGACGGCATGTGCGTCGATGCCGGTCCGCGCCAGCTCCACGTGCAAGGCCTCGAGACCGGCCTGGTCGCGGTCGATCATCACCACGGCCATGTCTTTGCTCGGGGCTTCGGCGGCAGCCAAGCGCACGAATTCCCGCCCAATGCCAACGGCCGAGCCGGTAATGACGATGGCAGGCTTCGTGTCGACCAAACGTGTCGCCTCGTCACTCGAGGGCCCGACGCTTCGGGCAGGAATCGTCGATTGCGCTGCTCTTGTGCGTCTCCAGTATCTCCGACTTCTGCATTGTCCGGCTTGCTGATGTCAGCCAGGCGGACAATGCTTTGGGGCTAACAAGCCCGATGGCTACGTTCTAGGCTCATACCGCATTGCCACTGCCCCCGAACCGAACTCCCGCCGGCTCACGAGCTTCAAGTCGATAAGCTTCGACAGTCCCGCGAACAGCGTCGGCCCGTGGCCCGCCAGCCTGGGCTGCACCACGAACTCGTACTCATCGATCAATCCCAGTTCCGCCAGGGCCAGCGGGAGCTTCACGCCTCCCACGAAGAGTCCCTTGCCCGGCTCCCGCTTGAGCTGCCGAACGGCGCTCGCCAGATCCCCGCGCAGGAGCTCCGCATTCCAATCGACCCGGTCCAATGTGCTCGATACGACGTACTTCCTTGCCGCGTCGATCGTCCGGGCGAAGGGCTCCGTCCAATCGGGCCTCGCTCCCGTCCGCGCCGGCGGCCGGAAGGCCGCCTCCATCATTTCGTAAGTCACCCGCCCAAAGAGGAGGGCATCAGCTTGGTCGAGGTTCGCGACCGCGTGACGATGCAACTCTTCGTCTGCGATACCTGCACGATGATCGCAGCACCCGTCCAAAGTGACGTTGATGGAATACCGCAGAGGTCGCATCGCGTGAGGCTGCCACGATCAGAGTTGGATGGGAAGCTTCGGCGGTTCGATTGGCCCGACGGACCGGACGAGCATGGACCTCGCATCCATCCGGCTATGGCTGAGCGCTCAGGAGCGCCTACCCTCGTTCACCGTCACTTCTGCGATCGGCTTGTCCAGCGCGGCGGCAAGAGGTGGGTGTTGAGGAAGAAACGCACGCTGTTGTCGGTCAGCCGCAGGAAGTCGATCAGCGGCACGTCGTACTTGGCCTGGAAGTAGATTTCCGACCGTTGGGCAATGCCAGGGTCTTCGTTGATCGGATGGCCGATCAGGCTGCGAAAGGGGCAGGTGAAGGTTGCCGATTGCCCCGGTTCCAGGCCGCGAGCCGCACCCTGGGGAAACTTCACGTCAGTCGCCTCGAGCAGGGTGGGCGGCAGACCTGAGGCGCGGACATGGTCGAGCACGCAGCCGATCTTGAGGTTGGCCAGGGCGAACCAGGCGTCCTTGTTCTCCACCTTGAAAGTCACGTCGAAGGGCGAGCCTTCCTTGACCTCCTCCGAGACGTAGGACGGAACCGGCCGCAGTGACCAGACGGCGAAGCCGAGCGCACCGGCCACCATGAGGACGATCAAGGTCATGAACAGGCGCTCGAGCGACTGCGCGCCGTCGCGCGCCATCATCATCAGCTCCTGCTTCAGTGTCGTCTTCGGGGGTGGCATCGGTGGCGGCGCCTGCCGCGCCCGGGCACGCGGGGCGCGCGGCTGCAGTGGCAGCTGCGGCTGCTTCGGAGGGGCGGCCTTCGAGCTCGCAGAAGCGCTCTTCTTGCTGCCTGCCTTCTTTTTAGGCTTCTGCTTCGTCGCCATCGGGTTGGTTATCTAACAAGCCTGAGCGCCGAGGGCAGTTACTATTTTGTTCTCTCATCCTCCGGGCGGTTTTCTGCCTGGATCGTCGGGATCTTCCGTCACCGACATTGCACTTCCGTGATAGGTTTCGATGACCGCGTTCAGAAGCGTGCGCGTGCGCAGGGTTATGAGCCTGTTGGAGGGACGCATGAATCCCGCTGCTTTCGAGGACCAGCTCAAGAGCGAAGGCTATGTCGTCTCGACCAGTGAGACGATCGGCCCCAAGGTGAATCCGGCGCACAGCCATCCCTTCGACGTGAAGGCGCTGGTGCTCAAGGGCGCCATCACGCTGACATGCGACGGAAAGAGCCAGACCTTCGGGCCAGGTGAGGTCTTCGAAATGGCGCGAAAGTGCGAACATTTCGAAAGCTATGGGCCTGAGGGCGCCGTGGTCCTCGCTGGGCGGCGAACCTAGGCTACCAAGCCTCAGTGCCGTCGACCGGCAGGAGCCGGCGCGAACATGTCGCGCATCCGGGCGAGATAGTGATCCTCAGAGGTCGTCCACCTGAGCTCGGCAAGCAGCTTGCTGTCGGCGCCGGCCGGATAGCGAAGCTTGTCGCTTTGGTCGGTCGCGGCCGCCAACGCGGCTTCTGCGACTTCCGCTTCGGTGCAGTAAGCCGTCGGGTAGCTGGCCAACTTCTGGAAATACGATTGAGCGAAGGCGCCATAATCGTCCGGGATCAAACCCTGCAGCCGCGGTCCGGCATTCGCGCTGAAGTTCGTGGTCGGCGCGTAGCCCGGCTCGATCAGCCTGGCTTTGATGCCGAATGGCTCCAACTCGTAGGACAGCGCTTCGGTGAAGCCTTCGACGGCGCACTTACTGGCCGCGTAGACCGCGGAGAGCGGCATCGGTCCGATGCCGGCACTCGATGTCACATTGATGATGGTGCCGCAGCCTCGTGCGCGCATACGCGGTATCACGGCGCGACAGGTGGCGAAGACGCCGAAGGTATTGGTCTCGAATATCTCGTGCACCACGCGGTCCGGCGTCGCCTCGACGATCGAGGCCAGTCCGATTCCCGCGTTGTTCACCAGGACGTCGATGGCCCCGAAGGCGGCGGCAGCTTCCTCGAGCGCATTCTCGATGCTCTTCGAATCGGTAACGTCGAGGGGCAGCACGACCAGCCGATCGGAGGGCAGCCGATCGGAGGGCAGCCGATGGGAGGGCAGCCGATGGGAGGGCAGCCGATGGGAGGCAGCCGCGAACACTTCGGGATCAGGACGCCGCATCGTGGCGACGACGTTCCATCCGCGGCGGTGAAAGAGGTCCGCCATCGCCTTGCCGTAGCCTGAAGACGTACCGGTTATCAGGACTGTCCTCGTCATTATCTGTGCTCCTGTTTGCTGGCCTGCCCCAACCTAGACGAGGAATTTGGACGATAAATAATTGATCATCCTGATTTGATTACCTATCGTCCAGATATGGACCCTTTGAGCGAAGTGATCGGGTTGCTCCGACCCCATGCCGCCCTGTCGAAGCCAATCACCGGGCGAGGCCGGTGGGGCGTCCGCTACGCCGCTTATGGCCAGCCGGGCTTTGCCCTTGTTCTCGAGGGCCGTTGCTGGCTGGCCGTAGAGGACGCCGAGCCGGCGCTTGTCGATCGTGGAGACTTCGTGCTGCTGCCGGCCACGCCGGCCTTCGCGCTGATGAGCGAGCCTGGCGCCGATTGCCTTCCGGTGGAGCCGACGAACGTCGCCGTTCGGCACGGCGATGCGACAGGGGAGCCGGACTTTCGGATGTTCGGCGGGGCCTTCCAGGTCGAGCCGGCGCATGCTGGCATGCTGCTCGCGCTGCTGCCTCGGGTGATCCATGTCAGGGCCGCCGATCGCGGCACTGAGCGTCTCGCCCGTTTGGTCGATCTGATTGCCGAAGAGTGCGCCGGTGTGGCGCCCGGACGCGACATGATCCTCGAGCGGCTTCTGGAAGTCATGATGATGGAGTGCCTTCGCGGCAATGGACCGGCCGGGAACGGAATCGGCGAGGGAGGACTGTCGGCAGATCTGCTCGCTGGACTGCGCGATGGCGCGTTGGCGAGAGCGCTGGAGGTGCTCCATGCCGACGTGCGGGCGAAATGGACGGTGGCCGGGCTCGCCAAGCTTGCCGGCATGTCGCGGTCGGCTTTTGCGGCGCGGTTCGCCGAAGTCCTCGGCTGCAGTCCGATCGAGTACCTGCTGCGTTGGCGGATGACGTTGGCGTGCGACGCCTTGAGGCGGGGTGGGGTGCCGCTCGATCGCGTTGCCTTGGCGATTGGCTACGACTCCGCCAGCGCCTTCAGCACGGCTTTTCGTAAACGATTTGGCTGCTCCCCCGGAGCTTACGGCCGCGCGCAGCAGACAGGACGAACCGCTGCCCTGCAGTAACATGGAAATGGAATCCTATTTCCATTGACTCATTGAAGCCGGCGAGACTAACCTTGGGCCCAAGGAGAGACGAATGCCGGACGGCT
Organism: Alphaproteobacteria bacterium 65-37; assembly: GCA_001897995.1. Lineage (GTDB taxonomy): Bacteria > Pseudomonadota > Alphaproteobacteria > Reyranellales > Reyranellaceae > Reyranella. The sequence goes on from MKRV01000266.1 coordinate 43,022, forward strand.
TGCAGACAACCGCGTCGATTGCGAGGGGCCTCGAAATCCTGAGGGCTTTCGCCTCCGATCAGGAGTGGCTCGGCAACCAGGAGCTGGCGGAACTGACCGGCCTGCCGAAGTCCACGATCAGCCGGGCCACGAACACGCTGGTCGCGGCTGGTTTCCTCGAATCGGGAGAGGGCCAGCAGAAGTTCCGCCTCGGACCTGCCGTCCTTCTGCTCGCAGGTCGCGTGACCGGCCTCGAGGCGCTGCGTGTCGCGCTGCGTCCAGAACTTCAGGCCGTGGCGTCGGGCTTTGGTGTCAGCGTCGGCGCTGCTCATGTCGACCGCGAGGACATCGTCTACTTCGAGTATCGGCGCTCGAGTGCGCCCGTATCGTTGTCACTGTCGGTGGGATCGCGTGTGCCGATCCTCAACACTGCGGCGGGATCGGCGATCCTGGCCTTGTCGTCGGCCGGCGAACGCGAGCTGATCTTCACGACGGCCGCCGAGCGCGGCGGCCGGCCGGCTACCGACGCGTTGCAGCGTCAGGTCGCCCAGGCGGAGGACGAATACCACCGTGACGGTTATTGCCGGTCGTTCGGCACGTGGCACGCCGAGGTCAATGCCATTGCCGTGCCTTACCGGGTTCCCGCCAGTGGACTGCTGACGGCGCTGACGGCGGCGGGCCCGCCATACAGCGTATCCAAGGAACACCTTGAGAAGGAGGTCGCGCCCGGTCTTCACAAGCTGATCCGGACCCTGGACTCGAGGTATGGCCGATGACCGACGATGCGGCCTTCAAGGCGATCTCTCGCCGGCTTCTGCTGAATGCCTTCGTGGCGACCGGCAGCGCCTCTTTGTCCGCGGCCGCCTTCGGCCAGGGCGCGTCGGGAGGCACGACGAAACTCATCGTCCCCTATGCGACGGGGGGAACCGCCGATCTCGTCGCACGCGCGGCCGGCGACCGCATTGCGCAGAAGCTGGGCGCGCCCGTCGTGCCCGACTACCGTCCGGGCGGCAACCTCGTGATCGGGGCGCAGGCCGCGGCAGCGGCTCCTCCCGATGGCCGGACCTTGTTTCTGGGAACGGGCACCAGCCAGTGCCTCAACCCTTTGCTTCGGAGCGATCTGCCCTATCGCGCCGATCAGTTCGCGCCCGTCGCGATGCTGACCGAGAACTCCTATCTCTTCGTGGTGCCGCCGAGCAGCCCGGCACGCTCGCTCAAGGAGTTCGTCGACTACGCCAGGCAGAAGCCCGGGCAGCTGAACTACGGCTCCTTCGGCGTCGGCAACATCACGCATCTCGGGACCGAGTGGCTGTGTCAGATGGCCGGCATATCGATGCAGAACGTGCCTTACCGGGCCGGCACGCAGGCCGATCTCGACCTTCTCGGCGGTCGGCTGGACTTCCTGATGACGACGTTCTCGATCCTTCCTCACGTGAAGTCCGGTGCGGCCAGGGCGCTCGCGGTCTCCATGCCCGAGCGGTTCGCTTTGCTTGCGGAAACGCCGACCGTCGCGGAGCAGGGATATCCCGACTATGACGTTCGAGGCTGGTTCGCCCTGTTTGCGCCGACCGGCACGCCGGCGCCGCTGCTGAAATCCCTGAACGAGGCCTGCAACCTGGCGATGGCCGACGCCTCGGTGCGCGAGGCCTTCGCGCCGCAGGGGCTCGTTCCGGTCGGGGGCGCTCCCGACCTCCTCGCCAAGCAGATCGCGGCGGAAAATGCACGCTGGGCGCCGATCATCGAGCGGCTCGGATTGCGGGACAAGGCCTAGGAAACCGAAAGCAAGGAGCCGGTAAGATGACGAAGTCGCGAACAGTTGCAGAAATTCTCGCCGCCATTGGGGACGCCTTCAAGGCGCACGACGCCAAGGGAATCGCCGCCCAATTCGCCGATGATGGTGTCTTCGTGAATGCCGTCGGCGATCTCGCCGGCGACACCTACACCGGGCCCACCGAGGTCCGCGGCTACTTCGAGAAGGTGTTCGCCGATACGCCCGACGTCGCCTGGGTGCCGCGCGCCGCGCCGATCGTCATCGGCAGCGACCAGGCCGTCACCCAATGGTGCCGCAAGGCGACCACCAAGACCGGCGAGGTCATGCAGTGGTACGGCGTCGACCTCTATGCCTTCCGCGACGGCATGGTGGTCAAGAAAGACACTTATGTGAAGAACGTCACGGTGAAGTAAGGCGCCAGGTAGAGCAGGAATGCGCGAGGCTGCGCGATCGCGTGTCGTGCGGCCTTGCCCTTGCTCTCAAGGCGGCGGTCCAAACGGGCCCTTACTATCGGCGACTGCGCTTGCGTGGTTTTGAGTAGATCATTGAGATTTTGTTGACGTCGATGACTCCGATCGCCCGGCATGACGAATTTTCACCAGTCCGGCCCATGCCATGGCCTTGATCATCAGCCAGCTCAGATCCAACTCCCACCACTTATCGCCATGCTTAGCCGACTGAGGGAAAGCATGATGATTGTTGTGCCAGCCTTCACCGAAAGCAAGCAAGCCAACGATCGGGTTGTTGCGGCTGTTGTCCGATGTTGCGTGATTTCGATAGCCCCAGATATGGCAAACGGAATTGACCGAGAAGGTCACGTGCCAGACAAAGACGGTCCGTACTGCGGCACCCCAGACGACGAGGCTCAATCCGAATTGCACTGCTTCGGCGGTAGTGCCTTCTCTCAAGATCACGGCCAACGCACCTGCCATGAAATAGACAAGCCAAATCACCGGCGCGAAGTAGCCCCAGATGCCGCCCTTCTCGAGCCAGACATAGAATGGGTCCTTCAACAGGTCCTTGGCATAGCGCTCCATGAGAGTATCGGGATCGGTATTGTCGCTGGCGGCGAATAGCCAGCCGATATGAGACCAGAAAAAACTGGTCCTTGGGCTGTGCGGATCGCGAGGGTCGTCGGTGTGCTGATGGTGGCGCCGATGGATCGCAACCCAGTATGCAGGGCCAAACTGGTAGGCCAATACTCCCAGGACCGCCAGGAAATGCTCGAACCGCTTCGAACAAGACAGCCCCCTATGGGCGAGCAGGCGGTGATAGCCAATATTGATCCCGAGCACGGAGAGGACGGATCCAATGGCTGCAAGCAGCACGCCCGTCCAACTGAAGAAGTAAGGAATCAGGGCCAGCAGCGCTACAAGATGGCAAAACGCCATCACGATCACTACAATTGGCCGTCCGGGGACTGGAAGCAGCGGATCGAGTTTGTCGGCGCCCATCACGTTAGCCATTGGATGAGCTGCCCCAAACGAACGTTACAGACATTTACACTCTCTCTAATTCGGAAGAAGAATATCGCTGGCTGCAAATCGGCGGCGATTGTCTGAACTCTCTCTTAGTACATGCTCCGCGCGCGCTCGTCGATGAGTGCCGTTGCCAAGGCCGGACGCGCGACAACGAAGCTCGTGGTGATTGCTGGGCCAACAATCGCCGCTGGGAGTCTGGCGTATTGCCCGCGCAGCCAAATGCCCAGTGCCTCGACCCATGGCCGGCTGCGTTCCTGGCGGACCGTGCGCCGCTCCTCGGGGGAGAGCCCGATGATGTCGCGCTCGACGGCGACTGGTGCCTTGGTGAGCCGCGCCGGGTCGAAGAACTTGCACTGCGCATGGGCCCAATGCGCCGCCTCGACCAGCGGCGTCAAGGTGTCCGCCGAGGCGCCGATCCCGTCGCCATCGTCATTCGATGATGGTTTAGACACCGGGCTGGCCAAAGTGCGAGGCGCGCTCGCAGCCGCAGAGGAATTAGTGCTCTTCTATAAGAAGAATAGATCTTTGCTCGATTTGGCGGCTGCCAAATGTTCAATGCCGAACGTCCAGGCCGCGCCAAACGATCGAATGTCAGTCATTGATGGGTGAGAACCTACCAACATCCGCATTTCATTAGGTTTCGGCGATCAGCGCGATAGCGCTTCCTTCCGGTGGGAAGGCCGGAGGCCAAACCAGGGGCGAAGCCACTCGACGCGGCGCACGAGCTCGAACGTGGCAACGCAGCCGACGACGCACAGGATCACAAGGACAAACGCTTCCAATGCGAGCGGGAGCGCCAGTCGCGTGAGTTCATGAGCAGCGAGTACAATGATCAGCTGATGAATGATGTAGTACGGGAAAATTGCTTCAGTGAGGTATTGACGGACGGCGCCATCGCGCCCTCGGAGATGCCGGCTTGCGAACCCCAGTGCCGCGACGACCCAGCTCCATTGGTCGAAGCCGTAGGCGAAGGCCATCACGACCTTCAAAGCGATCGGGATAGACGCGCCGTCGTGATATTCCCATGTGTACGTCGATCGCAGGATGAACGCTGTGATTCCGACACCGAGCGCGAGCCAGCGTAGAGATTCAAGCGTTCGCATGATCGAATTGTCTCGAAGTACTGTGAAGCCGAACAGGAACGCCGAGAAGAAGACCGCGTGTAGGTACCAATCGTCGACCAAGCCATGCGTTTCTGGAAAGAAGTGTTCGAGGCCTATGCGCATCATCGTCAAGAACACCGACGGTACGACTAGAAGCCTCCAACCGCGCAGGATGCGGTGGAAGGACGGAACCGACGATAGGCGGCCCATTTTTCCCAAGCCGAGCGCAAGCAGTGTCGTGTAAATCCACAGGTAGGCAACGAACCACAAATGCTCCCAGTTGGGCATCTGAAGACATCGTTCTGAATTGCAAAGCCGGTGGCGCAGATCGAAGTACCGCGGCAAGAACCGCCAGAAGTCCCCGTGATACCTGAATTGCTCGATGGCCTTGACGTACAGCTGAGGTGGAGACACCGCGATCACTGCGAACAGGAGCGGCGGCAAGAGGAAGACGCTGCGAGCGACGAAGAGTTCTCGTGGTGCCATGCGACGACACATGAAGGATGTGGCAGCACCCGAGATCATGAACAAAAGGAGCAGGCGCCACGGGGCGCTCCACTCCAGCACCACCGCGAGCCAGGGAACGATACGCGGGCTCTTCACCTCCCATTCAGCCGGCGCATAGAACATGCCGACATGGAAGAGGATCAGGATCGCAAACGCGCCAATTCGCAGCCAATCAAGGTCAGTGCGCCGTTCCGCCATTGGACCACCCACACCCTATAACAACGAGGAATCGGCCTCATTGAGCGCAACAGCGAGCGATGAAATGGTGATATTGGCGGATTTCGATGTCGTCGTTGGTCCACACGTAGAATTTCAGACGCTGTGCGGCCTGTTTGCGGCGGCGATCCGTGCATGTGGCCATAGCACAAATCAGGTTGGCTCTGAATGAGAGTGCCTACTTTGAGTTCGATGACGTCGAAAGTCCTCTACAGGTATACAGCCGAGCCGACATCGAGAGGGTGCATGCCGCCGGCATCACCCTGTACCATCCATTGCCGGGGACGAAAAAGGGCAAGCCCGATCCGGCTCTGCCGCGCGATGATGACGGGCTCGGCATAGCGGTCTGGCGCCAACGCACGTCCACGCCGTCAACTTCCTGCAGTTCTAGCGTTTCGCCGTGATCTGACACTCAGTAGCGTCTCGGTCACAGGCCGATTCCCGCTGTCCTCACCTTCGGCAAATCGGACCCGTGGTCTTCTTCGAGCCGCCCGTCATAAACTCACAGCCGCTGGAGGCCCGCGATCCGATGAGCTGCTTCTTGTTCGCGGCGCGCTCCCAGTCAAGAAGCCAGGCTAGCAGGTCTTCTGCTCTACTTACTTGCTTCGAGCAGCGCCTTATGGATGCGGTCCGCCAGCCTTCCCGCGCTGCCTTTTTGCCGCTGGTAGTCGATGCCTTGCACGACATAAGCCGTCTTGTTGTCGACCGCGATGCAGTAGACCAGGAGGGACGCACCTCCCTGTGCCGGTCCTCCGGATACGACCATCAGCTTTCCGGGTGTTCGATTGACGGAATACGAATATCCTTGGTCGCCGGCTTCCTGTTGGGCGATTTCGGCGCATCTATCGATGCTTAGTTTGGCAGCGTCGATGCGCTCGACGTTGAAGGCGACATTGAAAGTGTCCGGCGCCGCTTGGGTTAGTCTTGGGGCAAGTCCTGTGGCAAAGCCGAAGACAAGTGCTGTCGAAGCGATCAACATTCGCATAAGCCGAACTTCCTTGGTTGAGACAATCGCAGATTGATCAAGCGCCTGCTGCCTTGGATGGGCGCTCCGATGGCCCGAACAAGAAAAATCTCATAGGGCGCCTTCGATGATGAATTCGACCCGGCGGTTCTTCTGTCTTCCCTCCGGGTTGTCGGAACCGTCCGCATTCTTGTTCGGTGCGACGGGCGAGGATTCGCCTTTGCCTTCGGTCGACTTTACGGAAGCGACGCCGGCCGTTTGAAGCCACGTCTTGACCGACGACGCACGCCGTTCGGAGAGTTGCTGATTGTAGTTGTCGTCACCTTTGGAATCCGTGTGGCCGATGATGGCCACCGCCGCTTTCGGCATCGTCTTCAATGCATCGGCGAGCCTCGCCAGCACCGGGCGTGCGTCGGCACGAATATCGAACTTGTCGAAGTCGAAGAGAACATCGCCGGGTAGATCGACGATGATTTTCTTTCCGTTCTGCCGAGCCCCCAGTTCCGACAAGGTTCTTTCCGTCTGGAGACGGGTTTGGGAATCCATGTTCTTGAGACCGAATGTCGAGACCTGAGTGGTCGGACTGGCACGGCTCTCGGCCGGACGTTCTACAAAGGTCGACTGCCCGATTTCGACCTCTTCGAAACGCGACGGCCTGTCGCCAATGGCCGGACCATCGAATTCCAGCGTGAATGCCGATGCCGAGACGGGGAGCACAACGGCGAGCGCCGTGAGCGCGATTCGCATTATTTCGCAAGCTCCAGCGGGATCGTCACGCCGGGAGCATTGGTGTCGTTGCCGGACTTGCCGGGATTGAAGACCAGCGTCAGTTTTTTCGTGCCGGCCGGTACCACGCCGGGGAAGACAAGATCGCCCTCCATGGTCTGCCCATTGGCGATCCGCATCCACTTGTTGTCGGCGATTTGACGAAGGTGAAGCCGGTCCTGCTCGCCTTCACCCCAGGCCAGATAGGCGTTTTCCCTGTCGTTCATGTCGACGAAAGTCGTCCGATGGCTGTCGAAGCTTGCAAGGACGCGGACGGTGGTGGCGTCCTCGCCAATGGTGACGGCTTTGACGTTGACAGTAAGCCCGACCGGGACGCTTACCTGGCCGCCGGTGACGGAATACTTCCGATCATCGGCGAGCGACGTGCTGGATATCAAAAGCGAAAGTACGACGATAAACTCTTTTGTTATCGACCCCATTGTCCTGCGCACTACATGATCTCCCGGTGGAGCAAAATTCACTTTGCTTAGAATGCCAACTCGTCCTGCAGCTGGGTGACGCGTCGTCTTGGCCTCCTGTTCTCTTTCTGCTGAACACTCGCCACTTCTTCAACTGTCCCGGAACGCACCGATGACCGAAAAGGATTATGTGACGAGATTTGTCGCGATCGTGGCAAAGATCAGTTTGAGATCGAACAAAGCTCACGAAGCGCTTTCATTCTTGATGCGGCAACCAAAGCATCGTCCCTCCGGACCTGCTGGTTTCCGTGCGCGCTCCGGCGTGATGCCATGCTTGCCGTAGCACTGTTCGATCGTCTGCACGCTCGTGCCCATGTTCTGCGCGACCGAGTAGATGTCGGCTCGTTCCAGCGAGCGAACGGCATAGCAGTGCCTCAAACTGTAGAGCGTGCACTTTGCTCGTCGGCGCTATCGGCAGCCCGACGTGGCTGAGGAACGTGTCGAATTGATCGATCAGGGTCATGATCGTGTCGCCGTTCGGCATGACGAACTGCAAGTCGTTCGACTTCATCTCGCCAGGATCAGCAATCATCCGCTGCAGAATTGGGCTAGCTCGATGTGAGATTGGACGGCTCTGTGCCCGTCTTGCCTCGCGCGATGAGCTGTATGGTTGGCCGGCCGTGACCTATCGCCGAAGCTCTGTTTGCAATGTCTTGAATTCTGTTGCGGTGAGTGGTGGCGAACACGCTTCGTCTTTGTCGTGATAGTCGGTCTTTCGCCACGGTATGATGTCGGCGAGCACCTTGTCGTCGATCGCTTTGCGATATCGCGATCGTCTTGCCGGTACGTTTCGTACTCTTCGAATACGCTGCTGAATGATCGTGACTGAACCGGCAGGCCTTATCCGAGTTTGTGCTTGGTTCGACGGAACAGCTTGTAGCCAGCGCGGTCGGCATCGGCTTCATTGCTGGTCCGAAAAGTTTTCTACAGGTATCGACGGTCGCCGATGCGGACCTGCCAAATACCGCTTCGAGTCAACAAGACGAGCTTGCCGCCCTCAAGACGACGTTCGTCAACCATGGCAGGCCGTGCCTGACAAAAATCGTCAGGCTTTTGATCGTTAAGTCATTGAAAAATATCGATCTTAAACCCGTCCGTGGCAGTGCTTGAACTTCTTGCCTGATCCGCAGGGGCAGGCGGCGTTGCGCGAGACCTTGCCCCAGGTCGCGGGATCGTTGGGATCGGCGGGACCCTTGGCGACGGCCTGGCGCGGCCGCTGCAGGGTGGCGACGCCACCGCCGTCCGGATCGGCCGGATCGTAGGCCGGGTCCTGACTCAGCGCGGCGGCGAGGGTGGGGTCCTCGTGGACCTCGCGCATCTCGGCCGGCATTTCCGGCATGGGCGGCGGCTCCATGCGGATCTGCAGGGTCGACAGCAACGTCACGACCTGCTCGCGCATGCCGGACAGCAGGTCCTCGAACAGATTGAAGGCCTCGCGCTTGTACTCGTTCAGCGGATCCTTCTGGCCGTAGGCCCGGAGGCCGATGCCCTGGCGCAGATGGTCGAGATGGAGCAGGTGCTCCTTCCAGCTCTGGTCGAAGATCTGCATCAGCACGCTCTTCTCGACCTGGCGCCAGACCTCGGGGCCGTACTGCGCCGCCTTCTGGGCGAAGACGCGTTCGACGGCGTCGCTGAGGCGTGCCTTGATCTCCTCGTCGGCGATGCCTTCTTCCCGCGCCCAGTCGTCGATCGGCAGGTCGAGGCCGAACAGGCGCTTGGTCTCGTCCTTGAGCTCGGCGACCTTCCACTGCTCGGCGTAGACGTCTTCCGGAATGGTCCGCTTGATCAGCCCGTCGACGATGTCACGCCGCATGCCTGCGACCGTCTCCGACACGTCGTCGGTCGCCATCAGCTCGATGCGCTCGCGGTAGATCTCCTGGCGCTGGGCGTTCATCACGTCGTCGAAGCGCAGCAGATTCTTGCGAATCTCGAAGTTGCGCGCCTCGACCTTGCCCTGCGCCGTCTCCAGCGCCTTGTTGAGCCAGCGATGGGTCAGGGCCTCGTCGTCGGCCATGCCCTTCTTCTGCACCCAGTCGAGCACCTTGTTGTTGCCGAAGATGCGCATCAGGTCGTCTTCCAGCGACAGGAAGAACTTGGACGCGCCGGGGTCGCCCTGGCGGCCCGAGCGGCCACGCAGCTGGTTGTCGATGCGGCGGCTCTCGTGGCGCTCAGTACCCACGACGTAGAGGCCGCCCGCGGCGCGCACCACCTCGCGGTCGCGTTCGACCTGCGCCTTGATCTCCTGCGCGAGGCGGTCGAGTTCGGCCTGGCGCTGCGCTTCGTCCGGTATCCTGGTCGCCAGTTCCGCCGCCGCCTGCTGCACCAGCATATCGACGTTGCCGCCGAGCTGAATGTCGGTGCCGCGGCCGGCCATGTTGGTCGCGATGGTGATGGCGCCCGGCCGGCCGGCCTGGGCGACGATCTGGGCTTCCTGGTCGTGGAAGCGGGCATTCAGCACGTTGTGCGGAACGCCGGCCTTCTTGAGATCGGCCGAAAGCTCCTCGGATTTCTCGATCGACACCGTGCCGACCAGCATCGGCTGCTGCCGGCCGCGGCACTCCTCGATCAGCTTCACGATGGCGCGCGTCTTGTCGCCGAGCGTGCGGTAGATCTCGTCGTCGGCGTCCTTGCGGGCGACCGGCACGTTGGTCGGGATCTCGACCACTTCGAGCTTGTAGATCTCGGCGAATTCCGAGGCTTCCGTCAGCGCCGTGCCGGTCATGCCGGACAGCTTGGGATACATGCGGAAGAGGTTCTGGAAGGTGATCGAGGCCAGCGTCTGGTTCTCGCGCTGGATCTCGACCTGTTCCTTGGCTTCCAGTGCCTGGTGCAGGCCTTCCGAATAGCGGCGGCCGGCCATCATGCGGCCGGTGAATTCGTCGATGATGACGACCTGGCCGTCCTTCACGATGTAGTCGACGTCGCGCGAGAACAGCTTGTGGGCGCGCAGCGCCTGCGTCACGTGGTGCAGCACGGTCACCATGTTGGGCGCATAGAGGCTGATGCCGTCGGGCAGCAGGCCGTCGGCGCGCAGGATGTCCTCGACGGCCTCGACGCCGGCGTCGGTCAGGACGACGGTGCGGTTCTTCTCGTCCTTCTCGAAATGCTCGGCCTTGAGGCGCGGGATCACCGTGTCGGCGCGGCGATAGAGCTCGGAGGAATCCTCGGCCGGGCCGGAAATGATGAGCGGCGTGCGCGCTTCGTCGATCAGGATCGAGTCGACCTCGTCGACGATCGCATAGTTGAAGGGCCGCTGGACCATGGCGTCCTGGCGGTACTTCATGTTGTCACGCAGGTAGTCGAAGCCGATCTCGTTGTTGGTGCCGTAGGTGACGTCGCAGGTATAGGCGGCGCGGCGCTGCTCGTCGTCGAGCTCGTGCACGATCACGCCCACGCTGAGGCCGAGGAAGCGGTAGACCCGGCCCATCCACTCGGAGTCACGGCGGGCGAGGTAGTCGTTCACGGTGACGACGTGCACGCCCTTGCCTTCGAGGGCGTTGAGATAGACCGGCAGGGTGGCGACCAGGGTCTTGCCTTCGCCGGTCTTCATTTCGGCGATCTTGCCGCTGTGCAGCACCATGCCGCCCTTGAGCTGGACGTCGAAGTGCCGCTGGCCGAGCACGCGCTTGGCGGCCTCGCGGACCGTGGCGAACGCCTCGGGCTGGAGACTGTCGAGCGTCTCGCCCTTGGCGAGGCGTTCACGGTATTCCGCGGTCTTAGCCCGCAGCGCCTCGTCGGACAGCTTGGCAAATTCCGGTTCGAGCGCGTTGATCTTCGCCACCGGCTTGTCCATGCCTTTGACGATGCGGTCGTTGGCCGTCCCGAAGAGGCTCCGGGCGAGCGCCCCAAGCATGAAAACCTCGATATTCTAATGACTTAGGCGGGCCCACGGCCCGCCATCCCAACCACAGATAGAGAGCGACCCGGGGAGTGTCAACGCAAGGTGCGGTGACGCCCGCCTGCTGCCGGTGCGGCCGGCCGCGGATCGCCTCGCTGCCGTCGCGGTGATCACGAAAAAGTGCCGCAATTCACCGCCATCAGCGAGGGCAACGGGGAGGCCGTGCTTGCTTGGTCCGACAGGGCCTGTGTAAACGGTTTGCGCCTTTCGCCACGAGATCGTCTTCGGAGCCTGTTCATGAGCCATCGCCTGCGCTTTCTGCGCCTCTTCCTCCTGAGCGGCGCGGCCGCCGCAGTCGCGGGCTCGGCGTTGGCCCAGCAGCCTGCCCAGCAACCGGCCCAGCCAGCGGCCAAGCCGCCGGCCCAGCAGCCGGCAAAACCGCCGGCCCAGGCTGCCCAGCCGCTCAAGGATCCGATCGTCGCCACCATCAACGGCCAGCCGATCCGCCTCTCGGAGCTCGAGGTCGCCCAGCAGTCGCTGCCGCAGCAATACCGCAGCATGCCGCTGCAGGCGGTGTTCCCGGCACTGCTGGAGCGCATCATCGACAGCAAGCTGGTCGTCCAGGAAGGCAAGAAGAACAAGGTCAACGAGGACGCCGCGTTCAAGAAGCGCATGGCCTTCGTCGAGGAGCAGGTGCTGCAGGATTTCTGGATCCAGCGCGAGATCGCCAAGGTGGTCACGGCGGAGAAGATCCAGCAGCGCTACCAGGAGCGGCTGAAAGCGATGCCGCCGGAAGAAGAGGTGCATGCCCGCCACATCCTGGTCGCGACCGAGGACGAGGCGAAGGCGCTGATCGCCGAGCTGAAGAAGGGCACGGCATTCGACAAGCTCGCCAAGGAGAAGTCGACCGACAAGGCCTCCGGCGCCGAAGGCGGCGATCTCGGCTGGTTCAAGAAGTCGGACATGGTGAAGGAATTCGCCGACGCCGCCTTCAACCTGAAGAAGGGCGAACTCACCGAGACGCCGGTGAAGACCCAGTTCGGCTACCACATTATCCAGCTCGACGACCGCCGCACCGCGCCGCCGCCGGCTCTCGAGGAGCTTGCCGACCAGATCCGCGAGGAGCTGGCGCGCGAGGCCGTCACCGCCCAGCTCGACAAGCTGCGCGCCGGCGCCAAGGTCGAGAAATTCAACATGGACGGCAGCAAGGCCGATGCGGCACCCGCTGCACCGGCCAAGCCGGCGGCACCGACGCCTGCGAAACCGGCGGCGCCTGCCGCTCCCGCTGGCACGCCCAAGTAGGATCACCTTTCGTCTCACGTTTTCCGGCGTTTCTGGTGTAGGCTCCGCCGTCCGGCGGCCGCCCCTGCGGCCGCCTCAAGGGGAGTTCCATGGCTGCCACGCATGCCCAGTCACCGCTTGCGCCGAAAACGACGCCGACCTTGCCGCGCATTGCCGGCGTGAAGCTCGGCGCGGCGGGCTCGGGGGTGCGCTACAAGGACCGCGATGACGTCATGCTTGCCGTGGTGCCGGCCGGCGCCACGATCGCGGGCGTGCTGACACGGTCCAAGACCTGCTCGGCGCCGGTCGATTGGTGCCGCAAGAACCTGCCGCGCGGCAAGGTGCGGGCCATCGTGGTCAATGCCGGCAATGCCAACGCCTTCACCGGCAAGGCCGGCGACAAGGCGGTCGAGGAGAGCACGCGGGCGATCGCCCAGGCGCTGGGCTGCCCGCGCAACGAGGTGTTCATGGCCTCGACCGGCGTGATCGGCCAGCAGCTCGACTGGGAGAAGATCGCCGCGGTCGTGCCGGCGCTGATCAAGGCGGGCCGCGAGGACGGCTGGGCTGCCGCGGCCGCCGCCATCATGACCACCGACACCTTTCCCAAGCTTGCCACCCGGCAGGCCAAGATCGGCGAGCGCACGGTCACCATCAACGGCTTCCTCAAAGGGTCGGGCATGATCGCGCCCGACATGGCGACGATGCTGGGCTTTGCCTTCACCGACGCGAAGATCCCGGCGCCGGTGCTACAGAAGCTGCTGGCCGATGCCACCGACAAGTCGCTGAACTGCGTCACGGTCGATGGCGACACCTCGACCAGCGACACCTTGCTGATGGTGGCGACGGGCGCCGCGCGTCATGCCCCGATCGAGGAGTCGGACGACCCCGTCCTGGTCGATTTCAAGCGCGCCCTCGACGAAGTGATGATCGAGCTGGCGCAGCTCCTGGCGCGCGACGGCGAAGGCGCCACCAAGTTCGTGACCATCAATGTCGGCGGTGCGTCGTCGAACGGCGCCGCCCGCAAGATCGGGCTGGCGGTCGCGAACTCGCCGCTGGTCAAGACCGCCATCGCTGGCGAGGACGCCAACTGGGGCCGCATCGTCATGGCGGTCGGCAAGTCGGGCGAGCGGGCCGATCGCGACAAGCTCAGGATTTCGATCGGCGGCGTGCGCATCACCGACGGCGGCCAGGTGGTGCCGAACTACGACGAGGAACCGGTCACGCGGCACATAAAGGGCCAGGACATCGTGATCGACATCGATCTCGGCATCGGCCGTGGCCGCGCCACCGTGTGGACCTGCGATCTGACGCACGGCTACATCGACATCAACGGCAGCTACCGCTCTTGAGCATCTCGTTCGACGAGGATTGCCCGGGCGGCCCGCCGCCGCTCGGCGACCGGCCGCTCGTGCTGGTGGCGGCGGTGGCCCTGGTCGATCCCGACAGCCGGGTGCTGATCGCCCAGCGGCCGCCCGGCAAGTCGATGGCCGGGCTCTGGGAGTTTCCCGGCGGCAAGATCGATCCCGGCGAGACGCCCGAGCAGGCGCTGGTGCGCGAGCTGCACGAGGAACTCGGCATCGAGACGGCGACCAGCTGCCTGGCACCGATCGCCTTCGCCAGCCACGGCTACGAGAAGTTCCACTTGCTGATGCCGGTCTTCGCCTGCCGCAAGTGGAGCGGCACGCCGCGGCCGCGTGAGGGCCAGGTCCTGAAATGGGTGCCGCCGGTCGAGCTGGCACGCTATCCCATGCCACCGGCCGATCTGCCGCTGGTCGGGCTGTTGCGCGATCTGCTTTAGCGGGGAGCGTGCCACAAAACCGCTGTCATCCCGAGCGAAGCGAGGGACCTTTGCGGATCAGGAAAGGTCCCTCGCTTCGCTCGGGATGACACCATTGTTGTGGCGCGCTAACCGCGCTCGGCCGGAGCCGACAGCGGCACGCCTTCGCGCCAGCCGGTCAGCTGGCGGAAGATGATGGCCTGCGCTGTGGCCAGCACGCCGTTGCCGGCATAGGAAACCAGCAGGGCGAAGGTCCAGGTCACGACATAGGCGGCGAAGTCGGCGCCCAGCACGCCGCGTGTGGCGCCCAGAAGGATAAGGACGGCGGCCGCCGTCACCATCGTGCCGAGGAAGGAGATCAGAAACAGCGCGCCGACGATGACCCAGCCATTGCCGCGGCTCAGGGTCCAGGAGAGGGCCGGCGAGCCGCGCTCGTCGACGGACGTCGCGGCGAGGCCGAAGCTCACGCGCAGCGCCACCAGCGCCGAGACGATGAAGGCGGAGGCGAGCGGCGCCAGCAGCGTCTGCTTGGCGGCGGTCTCCGGGTCGGGCGGTGCGCCGCCGGTGAGCGCCGCGGGATCGATTTCGCCCATTGCCAGGATGAAGGCACCGAGCAGCACGAAAGTGACGCCGCCGATCTTGATCAGATGCACCAGGAAGGACGTCTCGCGCGCCGACCATCCGAGGCCCGGTTGGCGGTCCAGGCGCTGCGGGCCGAGCAGCACGACACGCTGCCAGGCGACCATGAACATCACCAGCGGCACGATATCGATCAGCTTCTCGACCAGCACGGGGATCAGCGATTCGCGCGGCATCTGCGAGCCGATGAGCCGGATCACCAGGGAGAGGATCCAGGGAATCGTGACGATATCGAAGAAGAGCCGGATGTTGGCGAAGAAGTAGCCGAAGCTCTCGGACAGCACGTCGCCAAAAGACAATTTCACTGAAGGCACGATCTAGCTCCGCTCCACTTTCTCGCCGGCACTCAACTCGGACGTTCCCAGCGCGTCGGCCAGGCGTTGCGCAGCACTTCCCGGCGCCAGCGGCTTGGGCTGCGAGGCATGCGGCGCCCAGCCGTGCAGGAAGAGAACCTCGAAGCTCGCGACGACCCTGCCCGAAGGCAGCGCGAAGCGCTCGCCGTAAAGCTCGGCCGCGCGCAGCAAGGTGGCGCGCCGCGTCGCCTGGCGCCGGCGCTCGACCACCAGGTTGCTCTCGCCCATGGCGCTCAAGTCGCGCATCAGGGCGAGCGCGTTCTCGTATTCGACATCTATCGTTTCACTGTCGGCGACCGGCAGGGCGAAGCCGGCGCGCTGCAGAAGGCCGGCGGCGTCGCGCAGGTCCGCGAAGGGCGAGACGCGCGGGCTGAGGCCGCCATCGATCTCGCTCTCGGCAGCCCCCAGCGCCTGCCGCAATTGCCACAGCGTTCCGCCGCCCAGCATGGCGCCCAGGAACAATCCATCGGGCTTCAGGATGCGACCGATCTGGATCAGGGTGCCGGGCAGGTCGTTCACCCAATGCAGGCTCATGGCGCTCAGCACGAGATCGAATTGCGCCGCTGCGAAAGGAAGCTGCTCCTCGTCGGCCACCACGGCCAGCCCCCGGGCTTTGCGGGCGAAGCCTTCGCCCAGATCGCTGCGGATCAGCTGCTCGACGATTTTGCGCGAGCCGAGCGCGGTGGCGACCTCGTCGCCGTGGCTGCCGAGATCGAGCGCCACCGGGAAGGGACGACGGACATCGTCCAGCCGTTCGACCAGTCGCTGGGCGATCTCGCGCTTCAGGAAGGCATGCCCGTCCCAGTGCGCGACAGCGCGCTCGCGCCGATGGCGCAGCATCGCGCGGTCGAAAACCAGCATGGGGTCGAGGGTCATCACGTCAGGACTCGTCACAGGGCGTATGTAAGGCGAAAGGGCGGCGGCGGGTAGGGGACGCGCCATGCTCTCGGCGTATTTGCACGGCCCAATCCCTGTGATGTCGAGAGGCCTGCCGCGAGAATGGAGCCGCGCCCGTGCGCGAGAATTGACCCAAGTCTGCGGGCAGGCCGGACGGATGGTGCTGGATGCCGTCCTGCCGCCGCTTTGTCTCGGCTGCGGCGAGATCGTCGGTGAGCCGGGCGGCCTGTGCAGTGTCTGCTGGCGACGTTTCAGCTTCGTGTCGGCGCCCTACTGCGCCTGTTGCGGCACGCCGTTCACCCAAGACCTCGGCCCCGATGCGCTGTGCACGGCCTGCCTGGTGCGGCGGCCGCGCTTCCGCCGGGCGCGCGCTGCCTTGATCTACGACGACCGCAGCCGACGGCTGATCCTGCCCTTCAAGCATGGTGACCGGACCGACGTCGCGCGGGCCTGCGGGCGCTGGATGGCGCGCGCCGGCGCGGAGTTGCTGGCCACGGCCGACCTGGTGGCGCCGGTGCCGCTTCATTGGCGCCGTCTGTTCACGCGGCGGTACAATCAGGCGGCGTTGCTGGCGCGTGTCGCGTTGAGCGAAGAAATTTCCACCAGCGGGGCACGTCTGGCGCCGGATTTGCTGCGGCGTGGCCGCTGGACGGGATCGCAATCCGGCCTCACCGGCCAGGAGCGGCGCCGCAACGTTCGCGAGGCGTTCGAGCTTCATCCACGGTGGCAGGCCGCAATCGCCGGCAAGCGCATCCTGCTGGTCGACGACGTGCTGACCACGGGCGCGACAGTCGAGGCCTGCGTCCGCGTTCTGCAGCGCGCTGGTGCCGCCGAGGTCGATGTCCTTACGCTGGCGCGGGTTGTCCGGCCGGCGCTATAGTTCGGGAAAGAGGTTCACCACCATGGCCAAGATCGAGATCTACACCACGCCGTTCTGCGGCTACTGCGCCCGGGCCAAAGGCCTGCTCGACGACAAGGGCGCAGCCTACGAGGAAATGGACGTGATGATGGACGACAAGAAGCGCAGCGAGATGCGCGAACGGTCGCGCCGCACGACGGTGCCGCAGATCTTCATCAACGGCCAGCATATCGGCGGCTCCGACGAGCTTGCCGCGCTCGAAAGCGCGGGCAAGCTCGACGCGCTGCTCGCCCAGCCGGGCTGAGCCGCGGCCATGTCGTCCTTCAAGGCGGGACTCGTCCAGACCAACGTCTCCAACGAGATGGCGGAGAACATCGCCTTCGTGCGCGAGCAGGCGAAGCTCGCCCGCGATGCCGGTGCCGACTTCATCATGACGCCCGAGAATACCGGGCTGATCGGGGCCAATCGCGGCGAGACCCTGGCCAAGGCGCAGACGGAAGAAGAGCACGCCATGCTCGCGGCCTGCCGGGCCAGCGCCCGCGACACCGGCGCGTGGTTCCTGCTGGGCTCGATCCATGTCCGCGTGCCGGGCGAGGAGCAGATCCGCAATCGCTCCTATTTGATCGATCCGACGGGCGGGATCGTCGCAAGCTACGACAAGATCCACATGTTCGACGTGCAGCTCGCGGGCGGCGAGAGTTACCGCGAGTCCTCGACCTTCCGCCCCGGCGAGAAGGCGGTACTGGCCGAGACGCCCTGGGGCGTGCTGGGCATGACCATCTGCTACGACCTACGCTTTCCTTATCTCTATCGCGATCTCGCCCATGCCGGCGCCTCGATGCTGGCGATCCCGTCGTCCTTCACGGTGCCGACCGGCCAGGCGCACTGGCATACCTTGATGCGCGCCCGCGCCATCGAGACCGGCTGTTTCGTCTTCGCGCCGGCGCAGGTCGGCACGCACAAGGGCTCGAACCGCAAGACCTACGGCCATTCGATCGTGGTGGCGCCGTGGGGCGAGGTGCTGGCCGATGCCGGCGGCGAGAAGGCCGGTTTCGTCGTGGCCGATATCGATGCCGGCAAGGTCGCCGAAGCCCGCAAGATGGTGCCGTCGCTGACCCACGATCGGACATACGCGGCGCCCGCCCTGCACAAGGCCGCGGTCGCGAAGGCGGCGGAGTAGGGACGACCTTTCGCGATTTTTAGCTCTGATAGGGAAAACCTCACCCTGAGGAGCGAGCGTAGCGAGCGTCTCGAAGGGTGGGAGCAAGCACGTCGCCTGTTGCCGACCCTTCGAGACGCGGCCTGCGGCCGCTCCTCAGGGTGAGGCGTTCCTTGGATGTGCTGCAGTAGCGCACCGCTCAGCCTGTCTTCCGCGCGGCGATGCGCTGCACCATCGCCATCTTGGGCTCGCTGATCATGCGCGCCTCGTAGGCCGTCACCGAGAAGCGGCCGCGGACCAGCTCGAGCAGTTCGCCGTCCTTCAGCAGGAAGTCCGGCCGGTCCGGTTTGCCGAAGCGCTCGTTGCCCACCATGAAGGTCTCGTAGAGCAGGATGCCGCCCGGCTGCAGCGCGTCGAACAGATCGGGGAACAACGGCCGATGCAAGTAGTTAGTCACGACGGCGGCGCCGAAGCGGCGACTTCCGAGGGGCCAGGGCGAGCCGCCCTCGAGGTCGGCGGCCACGACTTCGACATTGTCGATGTCGGCGAGGCCGCTCGCGTCGCGATCGACGGCCGTTACGCGGTGGCCGCGCGCGGCAAAAAAGCGGCTGTGGCGGCCTTTTCCGGCGGCAAGGTCGAGCACGTCGGCACCCGCCGGCAGCAGACCGGCCCAGGCGGCGATCCAGGAAGAGACAGTCAAACCAGGCATATCTCGGCGCGAAAGGAGCAAAGGGCGCGCGACAATCGGGCCTTGCGTCGTGTACGACAAGCCACCATTTTCGGGGTGTTATGATTCTATATCGCCTGCGCTGCGCCAAGGGCCACGAATTCGATAGCTGGTTCAAGGACAGCAAGACCTACGAGCGCCAGGAGAAGAAGTCGCTGATCGGCTGCGCCGTCTGCGGCTCCTCCAAGGTCGAGCGCGCCATCATGTCGCCGCGGATCGGCAAGAAGGGTGGCAAGGCAGAAGCGCCCATCGAGGTCACCGAAACCCCGACGCCGACACCAACAGGGGCACCGACAGGGGCGCCGGCCGTTCCCTCGCCCGAGCAGCAGCAGCAGATGGCGGCGCTCGCCCGTCACATGCCGAAAGAGCTGCGCGAGGCGCTGCTCAAGGTCCGCGCCGAGGTCGAGAAGAATTGCGAGCATGTCGGCGGCAACTTCGCCGAAGAGGCGCGCAAGATTCACTACGGCGAGAGCGACAAGCGCGGCATCTACGGCGAGACGACCGACGAGGAGGCCGAGGCGCTGGCCGAAGAGGGCATCGAGTTCGGCCGCCTGCCCTGGATCCCCCGCGGCAACTGACGCCCGACAACTGGCGGGCGTTCGCCGTCAGGCCGCCGGTCGCCGGCTCCCATAGAGCATGTAGTTCACGTCGAGGTCGTGCCTGTTGAGCGACCAACTGCGGCTGAGCGGTCTGTAGACTACGCCGACGACTTCCCGTGCGTCGACGCCGCCGTCGCGCAGGCCGCGCACGACTTCCGACGGCTTCAGGAATTTCTTCCAGTCGTGGGTGCCGCGCGGCAGCCAGCGCAGCACGTACTCGGCGCCGGCGATGGCCATTGCCCAGGCCTTGGCCGTGCGGTTGAGCGTCGACAGGAACAGCAGGCCGCCCGGCTTCACCATGCGCGCGCAGGAGTGCAGGAACAGGTCGGCGTCGGCGACGTGCTCGACGATCTCCAGTGCCATCACGATGTCGAACGCGGCACCGCCGTCGGCCAGCGCCTCGGCCGTGCCCGGGCGGTAGTCGATTGCGAGACCCTGTCGTTCGGCATGCAGCGCGGCGACGGCGATGTTGCGCGCCGAGGCGTCGACCGCGGTGACCGTGGCGCCCAGGCGGGTCATCGGCTCGCTGAGCAGGCCACCGCCGCAACCGATATCGAGCAGCGACAGGCCTTCCAGCGGCCGGCCCGAGAGGGCGTCGCGCTGCCAATGGGCGGCGGCACGGTCACGGATATAGCCGATCCGGACCGGGTTGAGCCGGTGCAGGGGGCCGAACTTGCCGGCCGGGTCCCACCATTCGTCGGCGATCTGCGAAAAGCGTTCGACGTCGGCGGGATCGATAGTCCCCCTGCCGGCTGTCCCCTTATCGTCTGCCTTCATCGTGTGGATATGCGCGCTTTCGACCATGGCTACCCTTGACCCATATGGCGCTGCCGGTGTCTATAGCCCGCTTTCCAGGCGGGGGCTTCCCCTTCGAGTAGGGTCATGGCGCGCATTGTTCTGAAATTCGGCGGTACTTCGGTCGGCGACACGGATCGGATCAAGAACGTCGCGCGCAAAGTAAAAGCCGAGGTCGATCGCGGCAACGAGGTTGCAGTCGTCGTCTCGGCCATGTCGGGCGCGACCAATCAGCTCGTCAAATGGGTGAACGAGATCGCCCCGCTGCACGATCCGCGCGAGTACGACGTCGTCGTGGCGACGGGCGAGCAGGTGACGATCGGCTTGCTGGCGATGGCGCTGCAGCAGGAGGGCGTGAAGTCGCGCTCCTGGGTGTCGTGGCAGATCCCGATCAAGACCGACGGCGCCTACGCCAAGGCCCGCGTGATCGAGATCGACACGACCGAGATGGCCAAGACCATGTCGGCGGGCGAGGTGCCGATCGTGCCGGGTTTCCAGGGCCTCTCGCCCGAGGGCCGGATCACGACGCTCGGCCGCGGCGGCTCCGACACTTCGGCTGTGGCGCTGGCCGCCGCGCTGAAGGCCGATCGCTGCGACATCTACACTGACGTCGACGGCGTCTACACGACCGATCCGCGGATCGTCGAAAAGGCGCAGAAGATCGATCGGGTGACCTACGAAGAGATGCTGGAAATGGCGTCGCTCGGCTCGAAGGTGCTGCAGACGCGGTCCGTCGAGCTGGCGATGAATCATCATGTGCGGGTGCAGGTGCTGTCGTCGTTCGACGAGGCGCTGGGCAGCGACCTCCCCGGAACGCTGGTTGTGGACGAGGAAGAGATCATGGCCCAGGGGCTCGAAAAGTCTGTCGTGAGCGGCATCGCCTTCGCCAGGGACGAGGCCAAGATCACGGTGACCCACGTGCCGGACCGTCCGGGCGTGGCGGCGGCGATCTTCGGCCCGCTGGCCGAGGCCAACATCAACGTCGACATGATCGTGCAGAACGTGTCGGTCGACGGCAGCTCGACGGACATCACCTTCACGGTCCCCAAGTCCGATCTTGCCCGGGCCGTGCAGCGGCTGGAGCAGGCCAAGGCCGAGTTGCGCTTTGCCGAGGTGAAGTCGGACGTCAACGTGTCCAAGGTCTCGGTGATCGGCGTCGGCATGCGCAGCCACGCCGGCGTCGCGCTCAAGATGTTCGAAACCCTGGCCGGCAAGGGGATTAACATCCAGGTGATCTCGACCTCCGAGATCAAGATCAGCGTGCTGGTCGCCGCCGAATACACCGAACTCGCTGTGCGGGCTCTCCACACCGCCTATGAACTGGATGCTGCGTAAGCTGGAAATCCAGCATCTCACTGCGAATTAGCCGGTAGGCAGTTCGGCGCGGGTCTTGCTATAAGCGGGCCATGCGCGCCGAGCTCCATCTGGCCTGCCAAAACGCCCGTCCGACCCTGTCGGCGGAAGCGGCTTGGCGGGTTCAGGGGCGAGCTTATGGCCGAGTTTGTGCCCGCATCACCGGCCGCAGCTTTGTCGTAATCCGACTCAAGCATCTAGCGGTCTGACCATGGAGAGATCCACTCCTCTGGCCGGACCGCGAATGCTCCTCAAGCGGCTCCGGGATACGATGGCGCGTGCCGAGTCCGCCGAGGCAACGCTCGCCGAGGTCGTGCGCCTGGTCGCCAACGAGCTGGTGGCCGAAGTCTGCTCGATTTACCTGCTGCGTGCCGGCGAGGTGCTGGAGCTGTTTGCGACCCAGGGCCTCAACCCCTCGGCCGTGCATCGCACCCGGCTGCGGGTCGGCGAAGGCCTGGTCGGCGACATCGCCGCGCACGGCCGCGCCATGGCGTTGGCGGATGCCCAGGCCCATCCGCAATTCGCCTACCGGCCGGAGACCGGCGAAGAAATCTACCATTCGCTGGCAGGCGTGCCGATCGTCCGGGCCGGCCGCGTTCTCGGCGTCCTGGTCGTGCAGAACCGCACGCGCCGCCAGTACGACGAGGAAGAAGTCGAGACGCTGCAGACCATCGCCATGGTACTGGCCGAGCTGGTCTCGGCCGGCAACATCGTCAGCCCCAACGAGGTGCAGCAGGTCGACGGCCTCGGTCTGCTGCCGCTGCGCGTCGATGGCGTGCAGCTCACGCCCGGCGTCTCGATCGGTCGCGCCGTGCTGCACGAGCCGCGCATTGTCATTCAGCGCGTGGTCGCCGAGGATACCGCGCAGGAGCAGCAGCGCTTCCAGGACGCGGTCCACGGTGTGCGCGAAGACGTCGACCGCATGCTCGAGGCGCACGACATGCAGTCGGGCGAGCAGCGCGAGATCCTCGAAACCTTTCGCATGTTCGTCGACGATCGCGGCTGGATGGAGCGCGTGCGCGAGGCGATCGTCTCGGGCCTCACGGCCGAGGCCGGTGTGCAGCGCGCCTTCGACGATGTGCGGGCGCGGCTCGGCCAATCCACCGATCCCTATATTCGCGAGCGCCTGAGCGATCTGCAGGATCTCAGCAACCGCCTGCTGCTGCGTCTCACCGGCCGCGTCGCGGTCGATCCAGCCAGCCTGCCCGACGACATGATCGTCGTGGCGCGCGACATGGGACCGGCCGAACTGCTCGACTACGACCGCACCCGGCTGCGCGGCGTCGTCCTCGAGGAGGGCTCGGCCCTCAGCCACGTGGCGATCGTGGCGCGCGCGCTCGACATTCCCGTCGTCGGCCGCGCACCCGACGTGCTGTCGCGAGTCGAGGCGGGCGATTCCATCGTCGTCGACGGCGACAATGCCCAGGTCCTGGTGCGCCCGGCCGAGGATGTCCTGCAGGGCGTCTATGCCGCGATCGAGGCGCGCACCGAACGTCGCCGCAAGTATGCGGCGCTGCGCGACCTGCCGTCGGTGACGCGTAACCAGGCGCCGATCTCGCTGCACATGAACGCCGGTCTGCTGATCGACATGCAGCATCTCCACGATACCGGCGCCGACGGCGTCGGCCTCTATCGGACGGAGATTCCGTTCATGGTGCGTTCGGAGTTTCCCGACGTCGATGCACAGGCCTGGCTCTACGGTCGCGTCCTCGATCTCGCCGACGGCCGGCCCGTCACCTTCCGTACGCTCGATGTGGGCGGCGACAAGGTGCTTCCTTACGTCGGTGCGTTCGGTGACGAGAATCCCGCCATGGGCTGGCGGGCGATCCGCATCGGTCTCGATCGTCCGGCGATGCTGCGCGGCCAGTTGCGTGCGCTGGTGCAGGCTGCCAACGGTCGTCCACTGTCGATCATGTTCCCGATGATCGCCGATGTCGGCGAACTGATGAGTGCGCGCAAGCTGCTCGAGCTCGAACTGGATCGCGCCAAACGACGGGGCGTCACGCTCCCTGAGCGCCTGCGTGTTGGCGTTATGTTCGAGGTTCCCGCATTGGCGTGGCAGCTCGACAGCCTCCTGCCGCACGTCGATTTCCTTTCGGTGGGAACGAATGATCTCCTTCAGTTCCTGTTCGCCGCAGATCGCGGCAACAGCAGACTGGCGGGTCGCTACGACAGTTTGTCCCCAGCCTTGCTTCGGTTGCTACATTTTGTGGTCGAGAAGACGCGGCCTGCCGGCGTCGATCTGGCGGTGTGCGGCGAGATGGCCGGACGTCCGGTCGAAGCGCTCGCGTTGCTCGCCGTCGGCGTGCGCAACTTGTCGATGTCGCCAGGTGCGATCGGCCCCGTCAAAGCAATGATCCGATCACTCGATCTCGGTGGCGCGACTGGTTTCATGACCTCTGCGCTTTCACAACCCGATCGACCTTTGCGCGAGACACTGCGCCTCTTCGCCGCCGATCACGCGATCGAAATTTAACGACGAGATCTCGAATCGCTTTTGCCCTGTCATCGACCCTCTGCTAAGAGTCGCGACGAGGGGACAAGCAGGGATACTCGATGCCGGATCAGGTTGACTGGCGGGCGATTGAGCGCGAGGCCGCACCCGGTCGAGCAGTCGGTCGACTCCTACGCGACCAGCGCGAAGCGCGCGGACTGAGTCTGGCCGAAGTCGAAAAGAGTCTGAGGATTCGCCGCGCGCATATCGAAGCGATCGAAGAGGGACGCTTCGACAAGTTGCCGGGCGCTGCTTACATCCCCGCGTTCCTGCGTGCCTATGCAGCGCATGTCGATCTCGACCCCGAGAAGGTGATGACGGCCTATCACCTGTCGGGTCCGGTTCCCATCAAGCGTCCGGTGGCACTGCCTGCCGATTTCCCGATCGTCGAGAAGCGTGCGCCGATCGGTCTTGCCGTTCTCACCGTGCTGCTCGTCGTGGGCGCGGGCTATGCCGTGTGGAACTACATGCCGCGCGAACAGGCCATCGTTGCCGAGAAGGTGCCGCCGGTGCCGGATCGTTTGCTGGCAGCGCGGCCGACCGAGAAAGACTCTTCGCCGGTGGCGGCTCAGCCGGCGCCTGCATCGACGACCGCTGCGACAGTGACAGGTGCGACAGCGACAGGTGGGACGCCGGCACAAGAAACGCGGACCGTCACGGGCGCGCTACCCGCCGACGTCTGGCCCGCCCATCGTCCCGCGCCAGCTCCGGCGGCGTCGGCGGCGGGCATGGCGCCTGCAGTGGTTACCGCCCCCGCAGCCTCGACGTCGGGTGCCGTGACATCGGGCGCCGCGACCTCCGCTCCTTCGGCACCGGCCCTCACGCCGCCGCCGGTCGTCGTCGCCGTGCCAGCCCCGCCGCCGCAGATCGTGATGACGGTTCCGGCGATCGGCCAGGCCCAGGCGGCGCAGCCGCCGGCTCCGATCGATCCGCGGGCGGCCGTTGCCGGCCAGCCGGCTCCAGGACAGGTGCCGGGCCAGCCGCCGGTCGAGGAAGCCAATGCCCGCCCGACGTTGGAAGCGGCCACCCCGCCGCCGCCGGCACCGGTTCGGGTCAACACGCCGATCAGCGTGCGCACCAACAGCTGGGTCGAGTTGCGGGGGCCGAACGGCGACGTGCTGACGCAGACCTATGTGCGGGCCGGCGAAAGCTATGTCGTGCCGGCCGGGATCGCCTACCGCATCACCGAAGCCCGGTAACGTCGGCCGTTTTTGCGAGGCTGCCTTTCGGGGCCGATAGCGTCAGTCCGCCAGCTGGATAAGCGGGCTTTCCATCGCTACATTGCCAGCCATGAGCATCAGACCGTATCGCGACATCGTGCGCCGCAAGTCGCGGCGGGTGATGGTTGGTTCCGTACCCGTGGGGGGGGACTCCCCAATCACGGTTCAGACCATGACCAACACGCTGACGGCGGACGCCGAGGCGACGATTGCGCAGATCCGTCGCTGCGAAGAGGCGGGGGTCGACATCATCCGCGTTTCCTGCCCGGACGAGGAATCGACCGCGGCGCTGCCCCAGATCGTGCGGGCCGCCAAGGTGCCGATCGTGGCGGATATCCACTTTCACTATAAGCGCGCCATCGAGGCAGCCGACGCCGGGGCTGCCTGCCTGCGCATCAACCCGGGCAATATCGGCAGCGCCGACAGGGTGCGCGAGGTCGTGAAGGCCGCCAAGGATCACGGCTGCTCCATGCGGATCGGCGTCAATGCCGGCTCACTCGAGAAGGACCTGCTGGAAAAGTACGGCGAGCCCTGCCCGGAGGCGATGGTCGAGAGCGCGCTGGATCATGCCCGCATCCTGCAGGATCACGACTTCCACGAATTCAAGATCAGCGTGAAGGCGTCGGACGTCTTCCTGGCGGTGGCGGCCTACCAGCAGCTCGCCGACGCCTGCGACTACCCGCTGCATATCGGCGTCACCGAGGCGGGCGGCCTGCGCACCGGCACGGTCAAGTCATCGATCGGCCTTGGCTCGCTCCTGTGGGCGGGCATCGGCGACACGATCCGCGTCTCGCTCTCGGCCGAGCCCGAGGAAGAGGTTCGCGTCGGCTTCGAGATGCTGAAGGCGCTGAACCTGCGCCACCGTGGCGTCAACATCATCTCCTGCCCGTCCTGTGCCCGCCAGCAGTACGACGTCATCCGTACGGTCGAGGCGCTGGAGAAACGCGTCGCCCACATCACCACGCCCATGACGGTGTCGGTGATCGGCTGCGTCGTGAACGGTCCGGGAGAAGCGCGCGAGACCGATATCGGCTTCACCGGCGGCGGCAACGGCACGCACCAGGTCTATATCGCGGGCGTCCCGCATCATCGCATGAAGGATACCGACATCGTCGAGCATCTGGCCGGCCTGATCGAGAAGAAGGCGGCCGAGATCGAAGCCGCCAAGGTCATCGAAGCCGAGCGACACCGCACTGCTGCGGAGTAACAGTTCCCAGCTTCTTTCGGCGACCCTTCTTCAAGGCGATTTCACGTGAGCAAAATGCAGCCCGTGCGCGGTACGCACGACCTTCTTCCCGACGAGTACCGGCGCTTCGCGCATGTCATCGACACGGCGCGCGACGTGGCGCGTCTCTACGGCTACCGCGAGATGGCGACGCCCATCTTCGAGTTCACCGAGCTCTTTGCACGCGGCATCGGCGAGACGACCGATGTCGTCTCCAAGGAGATGTACACCTTCACCGACCGCGGCAACGAATCGCTGACCTTGCGGCCGGAATATACCGCGGGCATCTGCCGGGCTTTCGTCTCCAACGGAGAGCTCAGCCAGCAGCTGCCGCTGAAGCTCTTCGCGGCGGGCCCGATGTTCCGTTACGAGCGCCCGCAGAAGGGACGCCAGCGCCAGTTCCATCAGATCGATCTCGAAGTGCTGGGGGCGCCGGAAGCGGGAGCCGATATCGAGGTCATCTCGGTTGCCGCCGACATCCTCGACCGGCTGACGATCCTCGAGCGCTGCGTGCTCAAGATCAATTCGCTCGGCGATCCCGAGAGTCGCACCGGCTACCGCAAGGTGCTGGTCGACTACTATTCTGGCCACGTCGACAAGCTGTCGGAGGATTCGCGCAACCGTCTGCAGCGCAATCCGCTGCGCATCCTCGACAGCAAGGACGAGGGCGACAAGGCGATCAACGCCAATGCACCGTCCTTCGCCGATCACCTGAACCAGGCGAGCCGCGATTTCTTCAAGACGGTGCAGGACGGGCTGGCGGCGGCCGGCATCGCCTTCGAAGTCGATCCCGGCCTGGTGCGCGGTCTCGACTACTACACCCACACCGCCTTCGAGTTCGTCACGACCCATATCGGCGCCCAGGGCACCGTGCTGGGCGGCGGCCGCTATGACGGCCTGATCGCCGAGCTGGGCGGCCCGCCGACGGCGGGCATCGGCTGGGCGGGCGGCATCGAGCGGCTGATGATGCTCTGCGACGAGCCGGCGCCGCTGCCGCGGCCGGTGGTGATCGCGCCGCTCGGCGCTGCGGCGGAGGCCAAGGCGCTGGGCATTGCGCGCGTGCTGCGCCGTCAGGGCATCGCCGTCGAGCAGGAGTATCGCGGCAACATGAAGCGGCGCATGCAGCGGGCCAACAAGCTCAATGCGCGTGCCGCCGTCATCCTGGGCGACGACGAACTCGCCAAGGGTGTCGCCCAGCTCAAGGATCTCGACAGCGGTGCCCAGCGCGAAGTGGCGCTCGACAGCCTCGCGGACGTATTGAGGAACTGACGTGTCCCTGCTGCTGAAACTCGATCAGGTCGTCGCGCGACACGCCGAGCTGCAGGCCCAGCTTTCGGCCGGCAGTCTCGATTCGCAGAAGTTCGTCGCGGCGTCGAAGGAATATGCCGATCTCGGCCCGCTGGTCGAGGCGGTGAATGGCTGGCGCAAGGCCGAGCAGGAGCTGAAGGACGCCGAGGCTCTGGCCGCCGATCCCGACATGCGGGCGATCGCCGAGGAGGAAGCCGCCGAACTCAAGAAGCGGTTACCCGAGCTCGAGCGGCAGGTGAAGCGCATGCTGCTGCCCAAGGATGCCGCCGACGAGAAGAACGCCATCCTGGAAATCCGCGCCGGCACCGGCGGCGACGAGGCGGCCCTGTTCGCCGCCGACCTGTTCCGCATGTACCAACGCTACGCCGCCGAACATGGCTGGAAGTTCGAGGTCATGGAGCTCTCCGATACCGGCATCGGCGGCTACAAGGAGGCGATCGCGACCGTGACCGGCCGCAACGTCTTCGCCCATCTCAAGTTCGAGTCGGGCGTGCATCGTGTGCAGCGCGTGCCGGCGACCGAAGCCTCGGGCCGCATCCATACCTCGGCCGCCACGGTGGCGGTGCTGCCGGAGGCCGAGGACGTCGATATCAAGATCGACGAGAAGGATCTGCGCATCGACGTGTTCCGGGCGTCGGGGCCGGGCGGGCAGTCGGTGAACACCACCGATTCGGCGGTCCGCATCACCCATCTGCCGACCGGTGTGGTCGTCAGCCAGCAGGACGAGAAGAGCCAGCACAAGAACCGCGCCAAGGCGATGAAGATCCTGCGCGCGCGCCTCTACGACGCCGAGCGCCAGCGGCTCGACGCCCAGCGCGCCGCCGATCGCAAGGGACAGGTGGGCAGCGGCGATCGCAGCGAGCGCATCCGGACCTACAACTTCCCGCAGAGCCGCGTCACCGACCACCGCATCAACCTCACGCTCTACAAGCTCGACGAGGTGATGGAGGGCCGCGCGCTGGACGAGATCATCGACGCGCTGATCGCCGACGACGAGGCCGGCCGTCTGGCGGAGCTCGCGGCCTGAGCGGTGGTTGCGGGAGCGACCTACGATGCGCTGCTGCGTGATGCCGCCGTCGCCCTGACCTCCGCCGGCATCGACAATGTGCGGTTCGAGGCCCGTCTGCTGCTGGCCCGGGCGGCGGGCCTCAGCGTCGAACAGTTGATCGCCCGCGGCGGCGATCCGGTGCCGGCCGCGACCGCGACGGTCTTGCGCGAATTGACCGCCCGGCGCGTCCGCCGCGAGCCGATGGCCTACATCCTGGGCGAGCGGGAATTCTGGGGACTCCCCTTCAAGGTGTCGCCGGCGGTGCTGGTGCCGCGGCCCGACAGCGAGACCTTGATCGAGACGGCGTTGGCCTTGCTGCCCGACCGCACGCGGCCGTTGCGCCTCCTCGACCTCGGCGCCGGCTCGGGATGCCTGCTGCTGACCTTGCTCCGTGAGTATCCCGAGGCGACCGGAGTCGGCGTGGATGCTTCGGAGGCGGCGCTCGCGGTTGCCCGGGAGAATGCCGAAGCCTTGGGTGTCGCTTCGCGCGCACAGCTGGTGGCGGGCGACTGGCGGCGGCCCGACTGGACGGAGCGCCTGGCGGGGCCGTTCGATCTGGTTGTATCCAACCCGCCCTATATCGAAAGCCGCGTGATCGACGGCTTGATGCCGGAAGTGGCCCGGCACGAGCCGCGGCTGGCGCTCGACGGCGGCGCCGACGGACTCGACGCCTATCGCCTCATTGCCGCAGCCGCACCCCGGCTGATCGTGCCGGGCGGCTGGCTGCTCGTCGAAGGAGGCGAGGGGCAAGCCACTGATATTTCTGGGATTTTTTCCGCGGCCGGACTATCCCCCAAGCCACCGAGAAAAGATCTGGCAGGTGTGGAACGAGTGGTGCCCGCCAAGCATTAAGGGTTGGCAACCTCGTGGAATAAGATTAGCTTTCCATTGCCCCTTGGAGGGGGCCTTGGTCCGACCGGTTTCGTAGCGGCGGACATCGACCCTCTAAAATCAGCCGGTACGGTGCCCAGGGAAGGGCAAAGGGGACCGAACAACAACCATCCGTCCGGCGTGCAACGGCCTTAGGTTTAATGAGACCAAACAATCGTCAGCGGTCGCGCGGCGGTCGCAATGGTGGCGGCGGCGGTGGTGGCGGCCACCATCACAAGCAGCAGCATCACAATCCGAACCGTCCGCCGAATCGTAACCAGATATTCGACAGCAGCGGCCCCGACGTCAGGGTCCGCGGCAACGCGCACCAGGTCTTCGACAAGTACCAGGCCCTGGCACGCGAGGCTGCGGCCTCTGGTGACCGCATCCTGGCCGAGGCCTATTGGCAATATGCCGATCACTACTTTCGCATGATCCAGTCCATGGGCGGCTTCGTGCAGCGCAACAACCAGGGTTGGGGCGAAGGCGGCGAGGAAGGCCAGCCCGGCCAGCAGCAAGGCCAGCCCGGCGGCCCGCCGCAGGCCAACGGCAACGGTCATGCCTCGAACGAGCGCCCCGGTGGCCGTGGCGATGAACGTGGTGAGGAGCGTGTCGAGGAGCGCAGCGAGGGCGAAGCCGGTTTGGGCGGCGTGGCGTTTCTCCAGAACGGCCGCAACTCGTCCTCCGCGAACGACCCTGCCGCCGAGGAGCAGCCCGAGGTGCCGGCTTTCAAGCCGCCGGCCAGCGGCCGCCGCGGCGGCGCTGGCGGAGCGACTTGATCCTCAGTTGATCCCAGGAAACGCCCGAAGCTGTTGCTTCCGGGCGTTTTCTACAGGTGGATCAAGGTCGGCGCGAGGAATGCCAAGCCGGTGAAGGCGAGGCCGACCGCGCCGAGACCGGCCGACAGGAAGGTCAGCCAGATCACCGAGGTGAGGGCGGCCGCGCCGGCCAGCACGATGGCGAGCTGATAGGCGGCCGAGGCGTATTCGAACATGTGATAGGCCGACAGCGACTTCTCGCGCTGCTGCTCCTTGGCCTTTGCCTTGGCGGAAAGCTCGCGCCGCCCCTCGTTGGTTTCGGGCTCGCTTTCGTACCGCTGCGCCGTCTGCTTCCAGCGGTCGACCTGGGCCTTCACCGCCGGCGGCATGCCCTGCGGGTTGTCCTTGTAGGTTGCTTCGAGGTCCTCGGCGGCGGTCCGCACGACGGTCTGGCGGATCGTCTTGGCCTGGAAGAACGTCCAGGTGTTCGAGGCGTCGATGTGACTCGACAGGGCGTTGGTCTGCGAGCTCTTGCCTCCCATCTCGGAGATCGCCAGCAGGGCGGCGAGCACCGCCACCAGCAGGGCAATTTTCTTGTTCGAACCTTCGACGTGACCGTGCCCACCGGACATGGCTTGCTCTCCCTGTTTTCTGCCTGCTGTTTTCCGCGCCGCGAGGGCCGGCGTTCTTGGCGCAGCTCCCATAGCCCGGCCCCCATAACCTGGCTATGTGAC
This sequence comes from Alphaproteobacteria bacterium 65-37, assembly GCA_001897995.1. Classification (GTDB taxonomy): domain Bacteria; phylum Pseudomonadota; class Alphaproteobacteria; order Reyranellales; family Reyranellaceae; genus Reyranella. The sequence goes on from MKRV01000266.1 coordinate 74,221, forward strand.
ACTGCAAAGCCGCACGACTTTTGCGGTCTTGCGTGTCACGGTTTGCTCCCCATATCGGAGGCAGGATGCCTCTTAGAGGGTCCGCTCTTCCGCTCGCCGTCAAAACGGGGGCGTAAAAGAAAGGGTTAGGAATGAACCAGGAAAAATACACCGACCGTATGCGCGGCTTCCTGCAGAGCGCCCAGATGCTGGCGCTGCGGGAAGGTCATCAGCGCCTCGTCCCCGATCACGTCTTGAAGGTGCTGCTCGATGACCCCGAGGGGCTCGCAGCCAACCTGATCGCCTCCGCCGGCGGCGATTCGCGTGCCGTCCACCAGGCCGTCGAGGCCAATCTCGCCAAGCAGCCCAAGGTCGAAGGCCAGGGCGCGGGGCAGATCTACATGGCGCCGGAGACCGCGCGCCTGTTCGACCAGGCCGAGGCCATTGCCGACAAGGCAGGCGATTCCTTCGTCACCGTCGAGCGCATGCTGCTCGCTCTGGCGCTGGCCAAGGGCACCGAGGCTGCCGACGCGCTGGCCAAGGGCGGCGTGAAGCCCCAGGCGCTCGAGAAGGCCGTGCAGGATCTGCGCAAGGGCCGGACGGCCGACTCGGCGTCGGCCGAGGGCAACTACGACGCGCTGAAGAAGTACGCCCGCGACCTCACCCAGGCGGCGCGCGACGGCAAGCTCGACCCGGTGATCGGCCGTGACGAAGAAATTCGCCGTACCGTCCAGGTGCTGAGCCGGCGCACCAAGAACAATCCCGTGCTGATCGGCGAACCCGGCGTCGGCAAGACCGCCATCGCCGAAGGCCTGGCGCTGCGCATCGTCAACGACGACGTGCCGGAATCGCTCAAGGACAAGAAGCTGATGGCGCTCGACCTCGGCGCCATGGTCGCCGGTGCCAAGTATCGCGGCGAGTTCGAGGAGCGGCTGAAGGGCGTGCTCTCGGAAATCTCGGCCGCGGAAGGCGACATCATCGTCTTCATCGACGAGCTGCACACCCTGATCGGCGCCGGCAAGGCCGATGGCGCGATGGACGCCTCCAACATGCTGAAGCCGGCGCTGGCGCGCGGCGAGCTGCATTGCGTCGGCGCCACGACACTCGACGAATACCGCAAGCACATCGAGAAGGACGCCGCACTCGCGCGGCGCTTCCAGCCGGTCTTCGTCGCCGAGCCGACGGTCGAGGATACGATCTCGATCCTACGCGGCATCAAGGAGAAGTACGAGCTGCACCACGGCGTGCGCATCGCCGATGCCGCGATCGTGGCGGCGGCGACGCTCTCCAACCGCTACATCACCGACCGCTTCCTGCCGGACAAGGCGATCGACCTCATGGACGAGGCGGCGAGCCGCATCCGCATGCAGGTCGACAGCAAGCCCGAGGCGCTCGACGAGCTCGATCGGCGCATCATGCAGCTCAAGATCGAGCGCGAGGCGCTGAAGAAGGAAAGCGATTCGGCGTCGCGCGACCGGCTGGAGAAGCTCGACAAGGAGCTGTCGGAGCTGGAGCAGAAGTCCGCGAGCCTCACGGCGCAGTGGAAATCGGCCAAGGACAAGCTGGCCGATTCGCAGAAGCTCAAGGAGCAGCTCGACAAGGCCCGCTCCGAGCTCGACATCGCGCAGCGCAAGGGTGAACTGGCGCGGGCGGGCGAACTCGCCTACGGCGTGATCCCCGACCTCGAGAAGAAGCTCAAGGAAGCCGACAGTCTCGAGATCGCCGGCGGCAAGGGCGTGAAGGAAGAGGTCACGCCCGAGGACATCGCCGCCGTCGTGTCGCGCTGGACCGGCGTGCCGGTCGACAAGATGCTGGAAGGCGAGCGGGCCAAGCTGCTGCGCATGGAAGAGCAGATCGGCAAGCGCGTCATCGGCCAGGACGAGGCCGTGCGGGCCGTGGCGAACGCCGTGCGCCGGGCGCGGGCCGGCCTGCAGGACCCGAACCGGCCGATCGGCTCGTTCCTGTTCCTGGGGCCCACCGGCGTCGGCAAGACCGAGCTCACCAAGGCGATCGCAGAGTTCCTGTTCGACGACGACCAGGCGATGGTGCGCATCGACATGAGCGAGTTCATGGAGAAGCACTCCGTCAGCCGCCTGATCGGCGCGCCGCCGGGCTATGTCGGCTACGACGAGGGTGGTGTGCTGACCGAAGCGATTCGCCGGCGGCCCTACCAGGTGATCCTGTTCGACGAGGTCGAGAAGGCGCACCCCGACGTGTTCAACGTGCTGCTGCAGGTGCTGGACGACGGTCGCCTGACCGACGGCCAGGGCCGCACGGTGGATTTCCGCAACACGCTGATCGTGCTGACCTCGAACCTCGGCAGCTCGCATCTTGCGGCGCTGCGCGACGGCGAATCGGCCGAGACGGTGCGCGACAAGGTGATGGAGGATGTGCGGGCGGCCTTCCGTCCGGAGTTCCTCAATCGCCTCGACGAGATCCTGCTGTTCAACCGGCTGAGCCGCGCGAGCATGACGGACATCGTCGAGATCCAGCTCAACCGGCTGCGCAAGCTGCTGGTCGATCGCAAGATCGGGCTCGATATCGACGCCAAGGCGCTGCAGTGGCTGGCCAATCGCGGCTACGACCCGGTCTACGGTGCGCGGCCGCTGAAGCGGGTTATCCAGCGCAGCCTGCAGAACCCGCTGGCCTCGCTGCTGCTCGAGGGCAAGGTCAAGGACGGCGACACCGTGGCGATCGGTGTCGAGAACGGCGAACTGACGGTCGGCGGCCACCGCGTGATGAGCGAAGCCGCCGACTAGGACCTAATCGCCCTTGGCGATTTGCGACGACGCGGAGTCCTTCGGGCTCTGCGTCGTTTTCTTTTGCGCGCTCTTCTTGGCGACCTCGGCGGCGACCGGGGCGTTCTTCATCTGGGCGAGATACTGCCGCGCCAGCGCCTGGAAGCGCGCGGCATCCTTGCCGCTCACCGTGCCGCGCATCGCGAACTTCTGGGCCAGCGGATTGACCTGCTTGCCGCCGCGATGGAACTCATAGTGCAGGTGCGGGCCGGTCGACATGCCGGTCGATCCCACGAAGCCGATCACCTGGCCCTGGCGCACCGCGACGCCGGGCTTGATGCCAGGACCGATGCGGGACATGTGAGCGTAGGCCGTGGCGACGTCCTGGGTGTGCTGCAACTTCACGTAGAGTCCGTAACCGCCGTTGGCGCCGGCCATGACCACCTTGCCCGAGCCGGCGGCGAGGATCGGCGTGCCCGAGGGTGCTCCGAAGTCGACGCCGGCATGCAGGGCGGAGAAGCCCAGAATCGGATGTTCGCGCATGCCGAAGCGCGAGGTGATGCGCGAGGCATCCATCGGCGTGCGCAGGAACGAGCGCACCACGCTCTCGCCTTGCGGGTTGTAGAATCCTTCGGCGCCGCCTTGCGGGCGGAAGCGGATGACCGTGACGCTGCGCTTCATCAGGCGCAGCTCGCCGGCTAGGAAGCGGCCGGGATGCGTGACCATGCCGTCGCTGGTCACGAGCTGCTCGAGCAGTACCGTGAACTTCTGGCCTTCCTTCAGTTCGCGCTGGAAGTCGACGTCGTAGGAGAGGGCACGGATGAATTCGAGCATCGCGGCCGACGGCGCTCCGGCCTTCACGCCGCTCTGCTGCAGCGAGCCGGCGCGCTCGCCCTCGACGCGCACGATGCGCGGGCTGACCTTGTAGGTTTTCTCCTCGGCCTCGTAGCTGCCGTCGTCCTTGCGGGTGACCAGGTACTCCCGCTCGGGCTGCGGCCGCACCGACAGCGAGAGCACGCGCGACGTGTCGGGTTGGTCGGGCAACGGCTGCATCTGCAGCTCGATCGTCTCGCCGATCGCGAGCTTCCGCTTCTTGAGCAGTGATTGCAGCTTCTCCGCGACCTGCTTGCGCTCGGCTTCCGGCACGTCGATGTCGGCCAGCATCTTCTCGATCGTGTCGCCCTTCTCGAGGCGCAAGGTGAGTTCGTAGGGCTCGTTCGCCGGCGGGTCGGGCTCGGTCGGGCCGTCCTGCGGCTTCATCTGGAAGCCCTTGAAGTCGAGCTGTGGCTTGAAGTCGGCGGCCGTGATCGGCGGCGCCGGCTCGGAATCGACCAGGACAAAAGCCGGCGCGGTCGGGATCGCCGCCGGCAGTTTGGGGGGCGCGGGATCGGCCGATTTTTGGGGTTCCGGCGCGGCAGCAACCGGACCTGGTTTGGGGATATCCGGGTTGGCGCGGTGGCTCAGCACCAGGCCAAGCATCGCCAGACCACTGGCGCCGATGGCGAAAAGGACAGGCCGGAAAAGCCCAAAAGTGGAATTTTTGGGACCTTTCGGCCGGTCCGACGGAGAGGGGGAATCCGTCATGACCGTTGACCTATTGGGGGTCCGGTAGGCCCGGACCTTGGCTGTTTGCGGGAGCCGCGGAAGTTTATTTTTTCCCCACGGCAAATCTCTAGATATTGATGCCGGAAAGCCTGCTGCGAGGCAAGAATACAATATGTTTGAAGGACTTAGCTGGTCTTTTCGACCCACTGTCAGACAATCGCAATTTTTGGGTTTGACACCCTGAGGAGCCACCCATATAAGCGCGTCTCCCGAGACGACGGGCCCCGCCGGAAGCGCCGCAGACAAAGCAGTGCAAGGTCAGAGAGACCTACCGGTAAGCCATGTCGACGACGGTCTCGCCCCTTGGGTCGTGCGTTCTATGCATCGTCTGTTAGGAAAGGGATACGCCGGCGGCGGCGAGCGGAAGTGCTTCGGCATGGAAGTTT